>CAZMNP010000163.1:0-2642 GCA_964567675.1 uncultured Actinomycetes bacterium | reverse complement strand
GCCGACGAAGTCGCGCACCTGGTCGTAGGAGTAACCGGGAACGACCGGCACGTAGATCTGCACGCCGGTCGCGCCACTGGTCTTCGGGTAGCTTTCCAGCCCGAGTGCGTCGAGCGCCGCTTTCACGTGCATCGCGACGGCGAGTACGTCCTCGAAGCTCGCCTCCATCGGATCCAGGTCGAAGAACAGGTAGTCCGGCTGATCGATGGAGCTGCATCTCGAGTGCAGCGGGTGCATCTCGATGCAGCCGAGGTTGGCGACGTACAACAACGTGGAAAGGTCGTTCACCATCAGGTACCCGATCACGCCCGTCTTCGCGTCCTCGCTCTGGACGTTGCAGCGCTCGATCCAGTCCGGGGTATGCGACGGAGCGGTCTTCTCGTAGAAGAACCCGCCGGCCATCCCGTCGGGCATCCGTTTCATCGTGAGCGGGCGTTCGCGCAGGTAGGGAAGGATCAGGTCCGCGACATTGAAGTAGTAGGCGACGACGTCGCCCTTCGAATAGCCCTCGTCCGGCCAGAAGACCTTGTCGAGGTTCGACAGGCGGAGCTCGCGCCCGTCGGCCTCCATCCACCAGGCGTCCGTGCGCTTCTCGACGGGAAGCGCGCGAGGGAACGCGCCGGTGAACGGTCGTCCACCGGTGGTCTTCTTCTTCCTGGCCGGCATCCGGCCAGCGTAGCCGTCACGCGCGGCTCAAGGCGCCGCGGGCTCAGCAGCGGTCGGAGCCCTCGACGATCGCGAGCGTTCTGTTCTTCGGGAAGTTATCGAAGATGTCCTCGGTGAAGCCGGGGATGTTCGTGTCGACCTCTATCAGGACGTTCGTTGCCTTGATGCCCCGGGTCCCGACCAGCTGAAGGTCGACGGTATCCGTCCAGGTAACCGAGCCGACATCCAGGACGCTGAACTGGCCCCCGAAGACGAGCGTTCCTTCCCCGCCGGCCATGTCGACCTCGGAATCGACGTCGAAGGCAACCCCCGCGCCGAAGTCGGCCCTGAAGATGTACCGCCACGTGCCCTCGAGTCCGTCGCAGGTGAAGAACGCCACCTCCGAGACTGCAGCCGGATACTCCCCGAGGTCCAGGGTGAAGGCCCCGCCGGTTGCTGCGGTGGGACCCGTCGCTGCCGTCGGTCCGGTCGCCGCGGTGGGGCCTGTCGCCCCGGTGGTGTCCGGCAGCCCCTCGACCTGCGTCTCGCCGCCCGTGCAGGCGGCCAAGAAGACGACCGAGCCGACGAGCGCCAGTGCGCGGGCGGAACGCATGGCGGGTTCGTACCCCGTTGGCCCCGCTCGGTCAACCTAAGCGCCTGCAGTGGGCCCTGTCGGACGTGGGGACTAGAATCCACTTTCCGTGCCTCGGCAGGCCCGACCCCGAAGGAGTCCGATATGCCACCCAGGTCGATGTGGAAGGGAGCCATCTCGTTCGGCCTCGTGACGATCCCCGTGTCCGTGTTCCCGGCCACCGAGGAGAAGTCCTTGAAGTTCAACCAGCTCCACGACGAGGACATGGGCCGGATCCGGTACAAGCGCGTGTGCTCGATCGACGGTGAAGAGGTCGACTACGAGCACATCGTGAAGGGCTACGAGACCGAGAAGGACCACTACGTCGTGATCACCGACGAGGACCTGGACGCGGTCCCGGTGGAGTCCTCTCGGGCGATCGACATCACGCAGTTCGTCGAGCTCGACGAGATCGACCCGATCCTGTTCAAGAAGTCCTATTACCTCGTCCCGGAGGAGACGGGCGCGAAGGCTTATGCGCTCCTTCGCAAGGCGCTCTCCGAGGAGAACAAGGTCGGCATCGCGAAGGTCAGTTTCCGCGACAAGGAGCACCTGGCGGCCCTGCGGTTCAAGGACGACGTGTTCGTCCTCGAGACGATGTACTGGCCGGACGAGATCCGCGCGGCCGAGTTCGACACGCTCGACGCCGAGGAGAAGGTGCGCGCGAACGAGGTCGACATGGCGAAGACGCTCATCCAGAACCTCACCGAACCGTGGAAACCCGAGGCCTACAAGGACGAATACCGCGAGGCGCTGATGGACATCGTCGAGCGCAAGGCCGCGGGGCAGCCGATCGAGGCTCCGGCCGCGGCCGCGCCGGCGCGTGTCGTCGACCTGATGGACGCGCTGAAGGCATCCGTCGAGGCCGCGAAGAAGAAGACGCCGTCATCCTCGGGCGGCGCTCGGCGCTCGAGCGCGAAGAAGTCCGCGGCGAAGAAGACGACGGCGGCGAAGAAGGCGCAGCCCGCGCGCAGGAAGGCCGCCGCGGGGTGATCCTGCCGGCGGGGTACTCCTCCCGGCCGGCTGCATGGGACGATCTCGACGCCGTCGTGACGCTCCGCAACGCGTGCGATCGCGCGGACGTCGGGTTCGAGGATCCGGTCCGCGAGCACCTCGAAGAGGACTGGCGCACCCCGACGTTCGACCTCGCGTCGAGCACGTCGATGGTCCACGCGGCGGACGGCACCCTCGTCGCGTACGCGCAGGCGTCGGGGCTCAACCCCGAGCTCTCCCTGGACGGGTTCGGCTTCGTGCACCCCGATCATCGGCGTCGAGGCCTGGGAGCGGCGCTGGTCGACTGGACCGAGGAGCGCGCCGCCGCAGTCGGAACACCGAAGCTCCACAACGCGGTGAACTCGACCGATGG
>CAZMNP010000162.1:0-8799 GCA_964567675.1 uncultured Actinomycetes bacterium | reverse complement strand
CTGTACTTCGACGCCGATGGTGTCCGGGCGAACCACAACACCCTGTTCGACAACGAAAAGGACACCTGCAACTTCGGTCGCGGCGGAGGGCAGTACAACCCGGACTTCTGATCAACTGGATCCGTGAAGGAGCCGGCCTTCGGGCCGGCTCTTTCATGCTTCTGTCACGAACGCTCTCGTGATCTCACCGACGGTCTTCACCCCGGCGAGGACCATCGCGTTCTCGAACTCGGCGCGCAGGATGCCGAGTACCTGCACGACACCCTCCTCCCCGCCGACGGCGAGTCCCCAGCACACCGGCCGGGCCGTCATGACGGCAGACGCGCCGAGAGCGATGGCCTTGAAGATGTCGGTTCCACGCCGGACGCCCCCGTCGACGATCACCGGGATCCGCCCCCCGACGGCCTGGACGACCTCAGGGAGGACCGTGATCCCCGCGGCGATCCCATCGAGCTGACGGCCGCCGTGGTTCGACACGACGATGCCGTCCGCACCGTGCTTCATGGCGAGCACCGCATCCTCGGCGGTCATGATCCCCTTCACCAACAGCGGGAGCGGCGCGCGCTCGCGGATCCAGGCGAGGTCGTCCCACGTGATAGCGGGGTCGTACACCTGGTCGTCCTCCGGCAGGCCCTGCGGCAAGTCGAACCCGCTCCTCGTATCACGGTGCCGCAACCCACCGACCGGGAAGTCCACGGTGAAGCACAGGGCTCCGTACCCCGCCGCGTGAACCCGGTGGAGCAGCTCCTCGGTGAGGCCGCGGTCGGTGAAGACGTAGAGCTGCCACCACTTCGTGAACTCGGACGCGGCCGCGATCTCCTCGAGCAGGTCCATCGCGGTGGTCGAGACCGCCATGATCGTTCCCGCCCTGCCCGCGGCGCGCGCGGTGGCCGGCTCGCCGTCGGGATGCGCCTTCCGCTGGTAGGCCCACGGCGCGACGAGCAGCGGGAAGGCGACCCGCGTGCCGAGGATCTCGGTCGAGGAGTCGGGTGGGAACGCGCCGGTCAGCATCCGAGGGCGGATCACCCATCGGTCGAACGCCCTCCGGTTCTCCGCGAGCGTCCACTCGTCCCCGGCACCGCCGGCGAAGTAGCCGTAGACGTCGGGAGGAAGGAGCTCACGCGCAACCGGCTCGTAGTCGTCGACGGTCACGAACCGGCGTTCACCGAGCATCCGCGCAGCGTATCCCGTCAGAGCTGCGACGCCGTCAGAGCTGCGACGCCGTTAGAGCTGCGAGGCCGGGACGGCGTTCGGCAGCACCGTCTCGGTCGCGATCACGCGGAAGAAGCCCTGCTCGAACGCGATCGTCCGGCGCAGGAACGACGGCGGACAGCAGGCGGGCTCGTCGTTCGGGTACTGGGCCGCGTACTCGAGGATCTGGCCCGACGCCACCACCACGGAGCCGCGGGCGGCGTCGTTCGGGTGCGCGATGACCTGCGGGATACCGTTCTGGTCGTACCCGACGATGTCGTACTCGAGCGTGATTCGCTCGTCGACCTCGCGGAACCCGACCAGGAGCTCGGGCACGCCGTCCCCGGTGAGGTCGGCCGGCAGCACGTTCACGTCGCTCCAGCGCTCGCCGACGGGATCGCTCGCCTGCAGCCACTCCACCCAACCCCCGGCGTCCGGGACGAACGTGAACACGCGAGCCGTGAAGGCGCTGGAGCCGTCCGCCGTCGTATCGCGCTGCACCACCCACACGACCCTGGTCCCCGAGACCGGCACCTCGCCGCATTCCCCGAGCAGCCCGGGGCTCACGAGGGACTCGCACGGCGCCGTGGCCGCGACGGCGACGACCGGGCGGTCACCTTCGAGGAGCACCTGGCCCTCGGTGGTGATCGCAGGCTCCTGTCCCGGCGATGGCGTGACCACTTCGGGCGAGGTGGTGATGGTCGGTTCGGGGGACGTCGTCGCGCTGGGCCGGGGTGAGGGCTCGGTCACCACCTCGTCGTCGCCGGATCGGCCGATCAGGAACCCGACCAGGAGTCCGATCGCGAACAACACGATCCCTCCCACGACGACCGCCCTGCGGGCATCTCCGAACACGCGCCGACGTTACGGCGCGGCGGGTGCTCCCACAAGGACCCGAACTCGCGGCGCGCGAGGCGGCCGACCGCTCACCGGTGATCGGCGAAGCGGCGGACACCGCCGAGGTCGCGCGAGAGCCCGCGTGCGACCTCCTTCACCGCAGCCACCACGTCCTCGCGGGTCTTCCCGTCGGGCAGGAGTCGCTCGACGGGACCGACGACGCCGATCGCTCCGACCGCGTGGCCGTCGTGATCCGTGACCGGCGCAGCGAGCTCCGCCTCTCCGATCACGGCCTCCTGGTCCTCGACGGCGTAGCCCTCGCTGCGGATCGACTCAAGCGCCCGTCGAAGGTCCTCCGGCTCGACGATCGTCTGGCCGGTCAACCTCGGAAGCGGGCCGGCGAGCAACTCGCCGATCGCCACATCGTCGCGGTACGCCGCGGTCGCCTTCCCGAGCGCGGTCGCGTGCCACGGGATCGCGGCCCCGACCTCGAGGATCTGCACCGAGTTGTCCGGCCGGAACACGTGATGGACGATCAGGATGTTCCACCGGTTCGGCACACCCACGCGAACGGCTTCCGAGGTCCGCGTCGCGAGCGAGTCCGCCCACAGCAGCGACCGCGCGCGCAGCTCGTGACCGTCCAGGAACGCGTTCCCGAGCTGCAGCAGGGCCGGTCCCAGCCGGTACTTGCCCGTTTCCGCGTCTCGTTCCACGAGCTCGTCCGCCTCGAGCGCGCGGATGAGCCCGTACACCGTGGCTTTCGCGAGCCCGAGCCGGTCCGCGAGCTCGGTGATGCCGAGCCGGGGCTGTCCGGAGCCGAGCTCGCGAAGGATCGACGCCGCGCGCCGCACGGACTGGATCACGGCCCCGCCTCCCACGCCGCGGTCCGCTCGAGGGCGGCGAAGAACATGGTCATCGACGTTGCCCCCGGGTCCTGATGGCCGGCGCTTCGAGGCCCGAGGTACGAAGCCCGCCCCTTCCTCGCCTGGAGCGGGATGGTCGCGCGCATCCCCTCTTCGGCCGCGGCGTGGGCCCGGCTCGTCGCGCCGACGAGGTCGTCCCCCGTTCGCAGGCTCCGCTCGTAGGCATCGATCGCCGGTGACAGCGCGTCGACGATGGTCTTGTCGCCCACCTGTGCGGCGCCGAGTCGCTGGATCTCCTCCAGGGCCGCCCGGAACGCGACGAGGAGCCCTTCCGCGTCGAACGTCTTCGCGCCGTCGAGCGCTCGGCCCATCTGCCGGATCGCCGAGCCGTAGAGCGGGCCGGCGGCGCCTCCCACCGAGAGGACGAGCGTCGTCCCCACCGCCTCGAGCAGGTCACCGGGCGGGCCGTCGGTCTCCGCCTCGAGCTTCGTGAGCGCCGCCGCGAAGCCGCGGTCCATGTTGATGCCGTGGTCGGCGTCGCCGATGGCGGCATCGAGCTGGGTGAGGAAGTCGCGCTGGTCGTGGACGTCCCCGGCCATCTCGCGCATCCAACGAAGGACGAACCCTCCATCCAGTTGGTTCAGGTCGCCCACGCGTCCCTCTCACGGCCTACGGAAACTCGAAGCGTTCGACGATACCGAACGAAGCGCGGAGATTCCATCCCCATCACGGTCATCTTCTGATTTGACGACCCTCGCTGAACGGGAGTCTCCTTGTCCGGGCGTGCCCGTGCGGGCGCGGAGGGGAGGTGTCCGAGAGATGTTCCTCGGTGAGGTTGTCGGGACCGCCGTCCTGATCCTGCTCGGCGACGGGGTCGTCGCCGGAGTGCTGTTGAACCGGTCGAAGGCGCAGAACGCGGGCTGGGTCGTCATCACCTTCGCGTGGGGCTTCGCGGTCTTCGCCGGCGTGTTGTGCAGTCTCGCGGTAACCGACGGCGTGGCGCACATCAACCCCGCGGTGACGATCGGACTTGCATCGATCGACGCCTTCGAATGGGGCGACGTTCCCTTGGCGATCGCCGGCCAGTTCATCGGCGCGGCGATCGGAGCGACGCTCGTCTGGCTCTCCTACCTGCCGCACTGGGAGCAGACCGACGATCCGGGCCTGAAGCTCGCCGTCTTCTCGACGGGTCCGGCGATCCGCAACACGGTCGCGAACCTGATCACCGAGATCATCGGCACCTTCATGCTGGTGTTCGGCGTCCTGGCGCTGGGGCACGAGTCGGTCGCATCGCTCGGTCCGCTCGGCGTCGCGCTGATCGTCGTGGTGATCGGCATGTCGCTCGGCGGGCCAACGGGGTATGCGATCAACCCCGCGCGGGACCTCGGTCCGCGGATCATGCACTTCATCCTGCCGATCGCGGGTAAGGGCGACTCGGACTGGGCGTACTCGTGGGTTCCGGTGGTCGGTCCGATCATCGGCGGCATCATCGGCGCCCTCGCCGGAGACGCGCTGTTCTTCCAGTGATCCGACGGAAGGAGTCCGGAAGATCCGACCAGCACGCGAGCGAGGGGAGGCCCGAGTGAAGAAACTCATCAACAAGCCCGAGGACGTCGTCCGGGAAGCCCTACAGGGGATGGAGCAGGCCCACGCGGATCTGATCAAGGTCTCCTACGCTCCCAACTACATCGTCCGTGCGGACGCGCCGGTCCAGGGGAAGGTCTCGCTGGTATCCGGCGGCGGCTCGGGGCACGAGCCGATGCACGGCGGGTTCGTCGGGGTGGGGATGCTCGACGCGGCGTGTCCCGGCGAGGTGTTCACGTCGCCGACGCCCGACCAGATGGAGGCGGCGACCAAAGCCGTGAACGGCGGCGCGGGCGTCATCCACATCGTCAAGAACTACACGGGCGACGTGATGAACTTCGAGATGGCGGCCGAGCTCTGCCGCTCGGAGGGCATCGACGTCGAGTCCGTCCTGGTCGACGACGACGTCGCGGTGCAGGACTCGCTCTACACGGCCGGACGACGTGGTGTCGGGGCGACGGTCCTGCTCGAGAAGATCGCCGGAGCGGCTGCCGAGGAGGGCAGGCCGCTGAAGGAGGTCGCCGACATCTGCCGCGAGGTCAACGCGAACGCCCGCAGCATGGGGATGGCGCTGACCTCGTGCACGGTCCCGGCCGCCGGCAAGCCGACGTTCGAGCTCGGCGAGGACGAGATCGAGATCGGCATCGGGATCCACGGCGAGCCCGGGCGCGAGCGAATGAAGCTCAAGCCCGTCGCGGAGATCGTGGAGCAGATGGCGACGGCGATCGTCGACGACCTGCCGTACAAGAAGGGCGACAGCGTCCTGGCGTTCGTCAACGGGATGGGCGGGACACCGCTGATCGAGCTCTACGTGGTGTTCAACGAGCTCGCGAAGTTCCTGAAGGGCCGCGGGGTCACGATCGGCCGGAACCTGATCGGCTCGTACATCACCTCGCTCGAGATGGCGGGGTGCTCGATCACGTTGGTCAAGCTGTCGGACGAGTTCACGCGGCTGTGGGACGCACCGGTGAAGACGCCGGGCCTGCGCTGGGGCGTCTGAGGGTGACGGGTGACGGGTGCGGGCCGTTCGCGGCCCGCACCTCGACCCCGAAGGAGGTGAAGGTTGAGCGTCGGCTACGACGACGTCGTTCGCATGATCCGTGCGTTCGCCGCGACGGTCGCCGAGCAGAAGGAGTACCTCACGGAGCTGGACTCGGCGATCGGAGACGCCGATCACGGCATCAACATGGACCGCGGCATGAAGGCCGTCATCACCAAGATCGACGCTCAGGAGCCGACGGACGTCGGGGCACTCCTGAAGACGGTCGGCATGACGCTGGTCTCCACCGTCGGTGGGGCCGGCGGCCCGCTCTACGGCACGCTGTTCCTGCAGATGGGAACCGCGACTGCCGGCAAGGAGACGCTCGAGGCGCCCGACTGGGCCGCGGCTCTGGACGCCGCGGTCACCGGCGTCCAGGCACGCGGCAAGGCGGTGCTCGAGGACAAGACGATGGTCGACGCCCTGATCCCCGCCCGCGACGCGTACCGCCAGGCGCTCGAGGAGGGCGCGTCGTTCTCCGACGCGCTGCGGCGTTCGACCGCGGCCGCCGAGGACGGCATGAAGGCAACGGTTCCGCTCGTCGCCCGCAAGGGGCGGGCGAGCTATCTGGGTGAGCGCAGCGCCGGGCACCAGGATCCCGGGGCCACGTCATCGTGGCTGCTGCTGAAGACGATCGCCGACACCTGGGCCGGCAGCGACTGAACGGGAGGAGGTGGCTTCCCCGATGGCGGACTACGTGGGCGCAGTCGACCAAGGGACGACCAGCACCCGCTTCATGATCTTCGACCACGAAGGCAAGGTGGTCGGGGTCGACCAGAAGGAGCACGAGCAGATCTATCCGAAGCCCGGATGGGTCGAGCACGACCCGGCCGAGATCATGACGCGAACGGGCGAGGTGATCGACGGAGGTCTGAAGGCGGCGGGGATCAAGGCGAGCGATCTCGCGGCCGTCGGCATCACGAACCAGCGTGAGACGACGGTGATCTGGGATCGCAAGACCGGAGAGCCCATCCACAACGCCCTCGTCTGGCAGGACACCCGGTCGCAGGGGGTGGTCGACGAGCTCTCGGCCGACGGCGGTCAGGACCGCTTCCGGGAGAAGGTCGGGCTCCCGCTCGCGACGTATTTCTCCGGGACCAAGGTGAAGTGGCTCCTGGAGAACGTCGAGGGCGCCAAGGCCAGGGCCGAGGCCGGAGACCTCATGTTCGGCAACATCGACACCTGGGTGATCTGGAATCTGACGGGCGGGACGAACGGCGGCGTGTATGTCACCGACGTCTCGAACGCGAGCCGGACGATGCTGATGAACCTGGAGACCCTGGACTGGGACCAGGAGCAGCTCGACGCCTTCGGCGTACCGCGCTCGATGCTCCCCGAAATCAAGCCGTCCTCGGCGGTGTACGGGGATGCCACGGGCACGCTGGCCGGCATCCCCGTCGCCGGAGACCTCGGCGACCAGCAGGCGGCGACGTTCGGCCAGGCGGCCTTCGACGTCGGCGATGCGAAGAACACGTACGGCACCGGCAACTTCATGCTGCTGAACACCGGGACCGACATCGTGCAGAGCAAGAGCGGGCTGCTCACGACCGTCGGATGGAAGCTGGGCGACGAGCCGGCCGTCTACTGCCTCGAGGGCGCCATCGCGATCACCGGCGCGCTCGTGCAGTGGCTGCGCGACAACCTCGGCCTGATCAAGACCTCAGAGGAGGTCGAGGATCTCGCCAAGACGGTCGAGGACAACGGCGGCGTCTACTTCGTGCCGGCGTTCTCGGGTCTCTTCGCGCCGTACTGGAAAGGCGACGCGCGGGGCGTCATCGTCGGGCTCACCCGGTACGTCAACAAGGGCCACATCGCCCGGGCGTCGCTCGAGGCGACGGCGTGGCAGACGCGCGAGGTGCTCGACGCGATGGAGGCCGACTCCGGCGTCAAGCTGAAGGAGCTCAAGGTCGACGGCGGCATGGTCTACAACGACCTGCTGATGCAGTTCCAGGCCGACGTGCTGCGGGTTCCGGTCATCCGGCCGAAGGTCGCGGAGACGACGGCGCTCGGTGCCGCCTACGCCGCCGGCCTCGCGGTCGGGTTCTGGAACTCCTACGAGGACCTTCGTCAGAACTGGGGCAAGGACAAGGACTGGAGCCCCCAGATGGACGAGGGCGAGATCGACCGCGAGTACAAGCTCTGGAAGAAGGCCGTCACGCGCACCTTCGACTGGGTGGAGTAGGCGATGACCGACAAGGACCACGAGCACGGCGACTTCGGCAAGGGACAGGAGAAGAAGCACGAGCATCACGAGGGCGACTTCGCCGAGGGTCAGGAGAAGAAGGAGCACGAGCACGGCGAGCACGGCGGCGATTTCGCCGAGGGGCAGGAGGCACCCGAGGAGCACGAGCACCACGAGGGCACCTTCGCCGAGGGTCAGGAGAAGGAGGACCATCACAACAAGGACTGACCCGCGACGGGCAGGGCGCGCGATGCGAGACTGAGCCCGATGTCGGCCAGCGGATCGCGCACCCCGCCCGCCCATGTCCTCATCGTGGGCGGAGGCGGCACCGGGGGCGCCCTGGCGCACGACCTTGCGCTCCGCGGCCTCAAGGTCACCCTCGTCGAGCGTGGCGAGTTCACCTCGGGCACGACCGGACGGCACCACGGCCTGCTGCACTCGGGAGCCCGCTACGCGGTCAACGACCGCGAGTCGGCCGTCGAATGCATCGAGGAGAACACGATCCTGCGACGGATCTGCCCGGGGACGTTCGAGGAGAACGACGGCCTGTTCGTCGCGGTGACCGACGAGGACATGGAGTACCACGACGACTTCGTGAAGGGGTGCGCCGAGTGCGGCATCCCCACGCAGGAGCTCACGAGGGATGAAGCGCTCGCGCTCGAGCCGAACCTGAACCCGGCTCTGAAGGCCGCCGTCCGGGTCCCCGACGCGACGATGGACGCGATGCGCATGCCGCTCCGGTTCTTCGCCACCGCGCAGAAGAACGGGGCCGACCTGCGCAACTACATGGAGGTGCTCGAGCTCGTGGTGAACCAGCGAGTGGTGGGCGGAGCGCTCGTTCGCGATCACGTGACGGGCAAGGTCGGCGAGATCCGCGCGGACCTCGTCGTCAACGCCACGGGTCCGTGGAGCGAGAAGGTCGCGGCGATGGCCGGCGTCGACGTTCCGATCTCGCCCTCGCCGGGCGTGATGCTCGCCCTCCGAGGAAGACTCTGCAACATGGTGGTGAACCGGCTGCACCGATCGGGCGATGGCGACATCATCGTGCCGCAGCGAGCGCTTTCGATCGTCGGAACCAGCTCGTGGACGGTCGAGGACCCCGA
>CAZMNP010000161.1:0-2974 GCA_964567675.1 uncultured Actinomycetes bacterium | reverse complement strand
GCGTGCGATCGTGCGGGAGGCGTTCGTATCCCGGGTCGGGCTCGCGCTCCTCATGGCGGTGCGGGGAGTCGGGCGGCACGGTCACTCAACATATCAAGGAAGCTCTCGAACGATATCCTTCGGGTCTTCCCATCTCTTTGGCAGACCCCGAGGTTCGATGCATCAGCGTTCTCTTCCGAAAGCGACGGCGGCGATCACGGTCCTGCTACTCGCGTTCGCGATCGCCGCGTGCTCACCCGACGACGAGGAGCGAACCGAGGTTTCCACGACGACGCCGCCGATCTCGCCGGTCGAGCCCCCCGCGTCCACTCCGTCACCCACTCCGCCTGCACTGCCCGAGGAGCCGCCGCTCACCTCCGGACAGATCGCCGTGGATTGCGTCGAGGGCTGGGTCACTCCCGAAGAGGGTTCCGCGCGGTTCCTGGAGCCGCTCGGGCTCATCCGGCGGGCGACGGGCGTCGACGGTCCACTGGTCGTCGTGGACATGCGGTACTTCGAGGGACCGGAATCCCCGCCCGCTCCGGACAAGGGCTATCTGCTTGTGGTGGAGCGTTGGTACGTGAAGCTCTACGCCGAGCGGGACCTCTCGTTCCAGGGAAGGTTCCTCGTGGAGTCGCGGAGATTCGGGCGCGGGACGGTCGCGGTGGCCCCGTACGACACGACGGGGTTCCGCTCGCCCGACTGGATCGCGTTCCAGTACGAGAGCGCGGACCCGGAGCTCCGGTACTACGAGGGTCTGCCCGGCACCTGGTCGGGAACGGCCTACGACTTCGTGCAGGGAGGAGCGGACCTGCGTTTCCCCGGCCTGCCCGAAGACGTCGTCGGCTGCCTCGACGCCAGCTAGGCGGGCCAACCCGTGAAGGGCTCGTGGCCGCGCTTGCGCAGCTCGTTGCCGATCACGACGCGCTGGATCTCCGAGGTGCCCTCCCAGATGCGATCGACGCGGAGCTCGCGCCACAGGCGTTCCACCGGCTGCTCCCGCATGTAGCCGCGACCACCGTGGATCTGCACGGCGCGGTCGGCCACGCGTCCCGCGGTCTCCGAGCACACGAGCTTCACGGCCGAGGCGAGCGCGTGCACCTCCTTGCGTGACAGCTCGTCACGCGCGGCCTGCCACCCGACTCGATACAGCATCGCCTTGGCGGCCATGATCTCCGCGGCCATGTCGGCAAGCATGAACTCGATCGCCTGGAATCCCGCGATCGGCTTGCCGAACTGCACGCGTTCCTTGGCGAACGTGAGCGACAGGTCGAGCGCGCGCGTCGCCGCCCCGATCGTTCGGGCGCCGATCATGATCCGCTCCTCGACGAACCAGTCCTTCGTCAGCTCGAACCCCTGCCCGATGCCTCCGAGCACGGCGTCCTCGCCGACGCGCACGTCGTGGAACGCGAAGATCGGGTGTTCGAACACGAACGTGTGCGTGTACTTCGGCGTGCGAACGAGCTCGACGCCGGGAAGGTCTTTGTCGACGAGGAACACGGTCGCCTTCGCCGGGTCGCCGTCCACGTGCGCGTGCACGAGGAAGAAGTCGGCGACGTCTCCCGCGGTGACGTGCCACTTCTCGCCGGTGAGAACCCATCCCCTCCCGTCGCGGCGAGCCGTCGTCTGCACCATCGACGGGTCCGAGCCCGCCCCCGCCTCCGTGATCGCGTAGGCGTCGCGACGCTCGCCGCGGGCCGCCGGTCGCAGGTATCGCTCCTTCTGCTCCTCGGTCCCGGCGGCGAGCGGGATGGAGGGCCGCCACGGAAGGTCCCAGAGGGCGCCGGTCGCCCTGCCCCACTCCTCCTCGACCAGGATCTGCCGGAAGATGTCGTGGCCCTGACCGCCGTCTTGCTCGGCGTGGTTGATCGCGTTGAACCCCTCGTCGAGCACCGCCTGCTTGACCTTCGCGTGGCTCTCGGGCAGCAGGCCGTCGTGCTCCTCGCACTCGAGCTCGAGCGGGAGCAGGAACTCCTCGGTGAAGGCCCGCGCTCGTTCCTTCAGCGCGTGGTCGTCGGCGGTCAGGCGCAGATCCATGGCGCGCTCCTTCGATCTAGACCGTAGGGAAGCAGGTGGTGCCCCGGATCGCCAGCGTCCGCCGTCCGGCGTCGACGTCCTTGTAGCCGACGCCGAGCACGGTCCCATCGGGGAGCGCGTCGACGCCGGTGAGCGCGTCGGACCCTGCGGCTCCCTTCCCCTCGACCGGTGTCCAGCGCTGACCGTCGAACCGCATCACGATCGATCTCGTCTCGCCCTCCTCGACGGGGCGGAGTCCGACCGCCCACACGTCCGAGGGACCGACCGAGGCCGCCGAAAGGAGCTCGCCGTCCTCTCGGACCGGCGTCTCGCTCCAGGTCTCGCCGTCGAACCGTTGGATCGGCGCGCCGACCACCCAGCCCTCGGTGGGGGTCAGCGGCTCGACCTCGTTCGCGACGCCGTCCACCTCGGTCTCCGAACGCGACCACGCCTGCCCGTCCCACCGGACGATCAGCGGGCGATTGTGCAGGTACCCGACCGCCCACACGTCGTCGGGAGCGGCCGCTCGCACGTCGCGGAGCGCGCTCTTCCCGCTTCCGACGGCGCGGCCTCCGTCAACGACCGCCCAGAGCAGGCCGTCCCAGTGCAGGATCAGTGCGCGCTCGAGCGACGCATCGGGATCGCCCGAGAAGCCGACGGCCCAGACGTCGCTCGGCGAGATCGCGGCGACGCCGGTGAGCACACCTGTCACTTCCTCGGGGAGGGCGACCTCGAGCCACTCCGTCCCGTCGTAGTGCAGCGCCAGCGGACGGTCGCCGAAACCGCTCGCGGTGCGCCCCACCGCCCAGACGTCGTTCGGCCCGGCCGCGTCCACGGCGAGGAGCTCGTTCGTCTGGCTCCCCGGGCTCGGCGCCTCCTCGGGCGTCCACGCCGTTCCGTCCCATCGTTCGATCAGCACGTCCAGGGGGGAGGCGGGATCGCCGGAACCGCCGACCGCCCACGCCTCGGAGGCGGCGAG
>CAZMNP010000160.1:0-4558 GCA_964567675.1 uncultured Actinomycetes bacterium | reverse complement strand
GCTCGGACGGTCATGGTAGGGGAGCCTTCGGGCGCCCCGACGGCACCGGGGCGCCGGGTTCGGCTGCCTCGGCATCGTGTCCGTTGGACGGCAAGTCGTACACCTCGCGGGCCGGCTTGAGCGGGCGCATCAGCCAGTAGGGCCGCCGCGTCCCGTCCGGGGAGTGCCCGGGTGCCGGCCGGGTGAGGGTCAGCCAGCGCCGGTAAGCCGCGTGTGACTTCGCGGTGTCGACGGCGATGTCGCCATATGAATCACTCGGCTCCGCCCTGCGGACCCGGACCGCCTGGTGCCAGCAATGCTGTCCCGAGACCGGGTCGGGATGAACCGGGAAGGTCAGGTTCTGATGGACGCCGACGTCCGTCCACCAGATTCGGGCGGTGTCGGGGTCCGCGCTCTCGAACGGGCCGCCGCCGCGCTCGCGCTTCATCGCCCAGTCGTCGCCACGGTGGTCGAGCGCAACGGTCGCCATGACCTGGCGCTGGCCGACGTCACCGAGCTTCCAGCGTCCCATATGGTGGCTGCAGGCGACCACCCCGGGACGAATCCCCTCGGTGACCCACGTCTTGACCACGAAGTAGCCGATCTCGGTCTCGACGCGGACGAGCGCGCCCTCGTCGACCCCGAGGCGGCGGGCGTCGAGCGGGTGGATCCAGAGTGGGTTCGTGTGGGCGATCTCGTCGAGCCACTTGGCGTTGCCGCCGCGCGTGTGGATCTGGACCGGCAGCCGGAACGTGGAGATGAGAACCATCTCGTCAGGGGCGAGCTCGGCCGGATGGACGTGGCTCCGCGGGTAGTCGGGTACGGCCGCCTCCTGCCAGCCCCAGTCCCACAACGTCGGCGAGAAGAACTCGAGCCGCCCCGACGGAGTGGGGAAGCCGCGGCGAACGACGCCGTCGACAAGGACGCCGACCGGCCGCCGGCCATCGGCGTCGGGTTCGGGGCTGCCGACCGGCGCGAGATTGACGGGGGCCGGCTTTGCCGCGGCGGTGTAGACGCGTCCGAACGAGTCGGTCGCGGTGTCCACGAGCTCGTCACTCGAGACCGCCGCCTCGTGCACCGGGCCGATGCCCTTGCGGACCTCGAAGGCACCGTATCGGCGCATGAACTCGAGCGGCGTCAGGCCCTCGGCGGCGGCTCGCTCGGGCAGTCCGGGCACGGAATGCTCGAAGATCCAGCCGTAGTACTCGTCGACCGACAGCTTCTCGCCCGGTCGTGCCTTCGATTCGTGGTAGCGCCGGATGCCGAGCACGCCGTCGGGATCGATCCGCCACGACAGGTCGATCCAGAATTCGTTCTCCTCCCAGACCTCGCCTGGGTTGACCTCGCGCGTGTCGGCGATCGTCTCGCCCGTGCGCTCGCGGGCGGCGCGGAGGACGGGCTGCCGGAAGCCGATCCACTGTCCGTCGTACTGCTCGTAGCTGTGGAGGTCGTGCCGCTCGGAGCCGAGGCCCATCGGCAGCACGTAGTCGGCGAAGAAGGCCGTTTCGTTCCAGGTCGGCGTCATCGCCACGTGCAGTCCGACCAGGGACTCATTCGTCAGGACTTCGATCCAGCTGAAGCCGTCCGGGTTCGTCCAGACCGGGTTGTACACACGCGTGAAGTAGACGTCGAGCTTGCCGCGACCCTCCTTGAGGAAGTGCGGCAACAGGAACGACAGCTCGTTGAGCGCCAGCGGGTACTCCTCGGGCCACGTCAGCTCGTTCCACGTGTGGGGATGTGGCGGCAGGTACGGTGGGACCGGCACGAACTTGTTCCAGGCGTTCGGATAGGTCCCGCCGGGCGTGGCCACGGCACCGGTAAGGGCGTTCAGCAGGAACAGGCAGCGCGAGACCTGCCAGCCACCGAGGTTGCCGGCGGCGGCCGAGCGCCAGGTGTGGGTGGCGAGCCGCGTCCCGGCGCCGGCGACCAGGTCGGCCACCTCGCGGATGACCGCGGCATCGATGCCGGATTCGGCGGCGGCGAAGTCGAACGAGTACTTCGCGTACAGCTCGTGGAGGCGGGTTTCGAACCGTTCGAATGTGCGTTCGTCCCCTGGATGGACGGTCGCGAGGTACGCCTCCCAGTTCCACCAGCGCCGCACGAACTCGCGGTCGAAGCGGCCGCTCGAGATCAGCTCGTTCGCGATCGCCAGGAGGATCGCCGGCTCCGAGCCGGGCCAGGGCGAGAGCCAGTGATCGGCATGGGTGGCCGTGTTGGACAGCCGCGTGTCGAAGACGATGAGCTTGGCTCCGTCCTGCTTCGCCTCCATGATCCGCTGGGCATGCGGATTGAAGTAGTGCCCCGACTCGAGGTGGGCGCTGATCAGGAGGATTACCTTGGCGTTGGCGTGATCCGGGCTCGGGCGGTCGATGCCGGTCCAGAAGTGATAGCCGGCCCGGCCACCTGACGAGCAGACGTTCGTGTGCGAGTTGTGGCCGTCGACCCCCCAGCTGGCGAGGACGCGCTCGGTGAAGCCGTCCTCGCCGGGGCGCCCGACGTGATACATGACCTCGTTCGGGCGCTCCTCGACGATCGCCTTTCGGATTCGGCCGGCGATGTCATCGAGGGCGGCGTCCCAGGTCACCCGCTCCCAGCGGCCCTCGCCGCGCCGCCCGATCCGCTTGAGCGGGTAGAGGATCCGGTCCGGATCGGTCACCTGGTTGAGCGTGGCCGGACCTTTTGCGCAGTTCCGGCCGCGCGATCCCGGGTGCTCGGGATTGCCCTCGAACTTGCGGACCTGGAGCGTCTCCTTGTCGACGTACGCGAGGAGGCCACAGGCCGACTCGCAGTTGAAGCATGTCGTCGGCACGAGCATGTAGCGCTTCTCGCGGCGCTCCGGCCACGAGCGCGAGTCGAGTTCGACCCAGTCGTCCCAGCGTTCCTTCGGCGGGAAGGCCGCGAGGTGGATCCGGGAGGGGCCCGGGTAGAACGTCTCACCGCGGGCTTCGGCGGCCTGGCGGGCTGCGCTGACGCGGGCGCCGAACTCGTCGGAGCGGTTCGTCATCGCCTCGTCGTTCATCGGACCTCCTACGCCAGCGGCACGGACTGGCCGGCCTGCACATAGGCGTGCTCGTGCGCGAGCAGGCCGACAAGCGCGGCCGCGGCCAGGGCGGGCGCGCCGATGACACCCGCGACTGGGGCACCGAGGGCCGCCGCCACAAGCACCAGGCCCAGCCAGAAGAAGCCGGCATGCCGACCGCGGGTCATCTCGTGTACGGCGAGGTGGGCGTGGGCGGTCGGGTGGCCGAGCGTGACCTCGCCCCACACGAGTGCGAGGTGGGCGCCGGCCGAGCCGGCCAACAGCCACGACAGCACCGCGACTGCATCGGGTTCGAGGGCCACCGCCACGAGCAGGGTCGCCGCCGATCCGGCCAGCGCGGCCTGGATCGCGAGGTGGGCCGGCAGCAGGGGGCTCTGCCAGAGGTCGCGGGCCTTTGCCTGGGCGAAGAGGTAGGCCGTATAGATGGCGGTCGCAAGCGCGAACGGGGCGCCCGCCCAGGCGAGCGCCTCGGGCGCGCCCCGCACACCCGGAGCATCGCCGGCTCCAAGCAGCTCCGCCGCATTCGAGGCGAAATGGAGGAACAGGACGATCGCGAATCCGGTGATGAATACGGCCCCGCGGACCAGCCACGACCGCCATTGCGGGCGCGTGAAGAGCTTGACGAAGCGGGCTGGGTGTTCGAGGTCCGCGATCAGCAGGAGCCCGGTGATGCCCAGGAATGCTCCGCCGAGCACGGGCGCCGCCCACATCCAGAGGGGGCTCGACGTCGTCAGCACGCCGCTGAACAAGAGAAGGAGCGGGACGAGGTAGGCGCCGGCCGCGATGCCCTTCGTCCACGTGTAGAGGCTCACCCGCCAGTCCCATGGGGCACGGTGTGGGATGTCGTAGGCGAGGACCGCGGCCGCGCTGCTGTTCCAGCCGCCGCTCGAGGCGTTACTGGGATGGCCGCTGTTGACAAGCTGCTCGCCTTCGACCAGCTCGCTCCACATGAATGTGCCGCCGGCCGGTCGACGGGCGGCCAGAGGGTCGAGGGTCGCCTCATGCGCGCCCTTGTAGAAGAGGTTCGGGCGTGTCTCCTTCTCTGGTCGCCGGACGGTGACAGGCTCGCGCTGGACGATCGCCGCGACCTTTGACGAAGGGTCCTGCAGGTCGCCGACGAGGATCGCCTGGGTCGGGCAGACGACGACGCAGGCCGGCTCGAGCCCGACGTCGAGCCGGTGCGCGCAGAAGTTGCACTTCTCCGCCGAGTGGTCCTCGGGATTGATGAAGATCGCGTCGTAGGGGCAGGCGGCGATGCACGCCTTGCAGCCGATGCAGGCCGACTTGTCGAAGTCGACGATCCCGTCCGGCCGCTGGAACATCGCCGCCGTCGGGCAGGCGGCGACGCACGGTGCGTCGGAGCATTGATTGCAGCGGGTGACCTGGAATGCCCGGCCTGCCTGCGGGAAGACGCCGACATCGACCGCCTTGACATAGGTCCTGGTGACGCCGAGTGGTACTTCGTTCTCGGACTTGCACGCCGTCGTGCAGGCGTGGCAGCCGATGCAGCGGGTCTGGTCGATGACCTTGACCCAGCGC
>CAZMNP010000159.1:0-11866 GCA_964567675.1 uncultured Actinomycetes bacterium | reverse complement strand
TTCGGCGGGTTCCTGCTCCAACGGGGCCTCGCCGCGGAGCTCGAGGTCGACGAGGCCGAGCGGCTCGGTCCCTCCGACGTCGCGATCATCCGATGGGCACAGGCGTTCCGCGGGCTGGTCGGGGGATCGATCCGCGAGCTCTTCCCATCGCGCGAAGCGGGCCTCCTGCTCGGGCTCTCGCTCGGGGACGACACGCTGCTCGATCCGGCACTCGAGCGTGACTTCCGTGCGAGCGGGCTGTCGCACCTGCTCGTCGTGTCCGGCGGCAATGTGGCGATGGTGCTCGCGCCGGTCCTCGCGCTCGGCTCCCTGCTCGGGCTCGGGCGGTGGCCGAGGTTCGCGGTCGGGCTCGGCACGGTGGTGTTCTTCGTGGTGCTCACCGGCGCGGAGCCGTCGGTCCTTCGCGCGGGCACGATGGCAGGCCTCACCTTGCTCGCCGTCTTCCTCGGGCGGCCGCGGAGCGCCGCGTCGATCCTTGCCGCCTCCGTCTTCGTGCTGCTCGTGTTGGATCCGTCACTCGTCTGGCAGGTGGGGTTCCAGCTCTCGGTCGCCGCGACCGCGGGGATGGTGGCGCTCGCGACGCCGGTCGCCGACCGGCTGCGGTTCCTGCCCAGACCGGTCGCGCTCGCCGCCGGTGCGACGGTTGCCGCGCAGCTCGGCGTCACCCCCGCGCTGCTCTACCACTTCCACGAGGTCCCGCTCGCGACGCTGGTGGCGAACGTCCTCGCGTTCCCGGCCGTGGCGCCCGCGATGCTCCTCGGGCTCACCGCGGCGGGAGCCGGACTGGTGGTGCCGGGCGTCGGCCGGTTCGTCGCCGCGCTCGCGCTCGTCCCGATGCGATACCTGGAAGGCGTCGCCGACCAGGCGGCGAGAGCGCCGGTGCCGTGGATCACGGGACGTGGGATCGCGACGCTCGTCGTCGGGTCGCTCGTCGTCATCGCGCTCGCATGGTGGATCCGTTCGGGTCGCGGAGCTCCGCGGCCGGTCCTGATCGCGGGCGCGTTCCTCGCCCCGCTCGTGATCTGGTCCATCGCGCTTTCCTCGGGTCCGCCGTCGAGCCTCACCGTTCGGTTCTTCGACGTCGGGCAGGGAGACGCGGCGCTCCTCACGTCTCCGGCGGGCGTCTCGGTCCTCGTCGACGGCGGACCCGATCCGGCCCAGGTCGCGACCGAGCTCGTCGCGCTGGGCGTGAAGCGGCTCGACCTCGTGGTCGCGAGCCATCCGCACGCCGACCACGTGATCGGGCTCCCGGCGGTGCTATCGCGCATCCCGGTCGGTTTGTTGCTCGAGCCGGGCTGTCCTGCGGATTCGCCGGACGCCCTCGCGCTATCCGAAGCCGTCGAGGCCGAGGGCGTGCCGGTACGCCACCCTCGTGCCGGGGACGTCCTCGTGGTCGGCGACGTGAGGTTCGAGGTGCTCTCGCCGGACCGGTGCTGGACCGGTACCGAGTCCGACACCAACAACGACGCGATCGTCCTGCGCGCGAGCATCGGCGGGGACTCCATCCTGTTCGCCACCGAGCCCGAGGAGCCGGCGCAACAGGTGATGCTCGACGCGGGCATCGATCTCTCGGCTGACGTCCTGAAGGTCCCGCACCATGGGAGTGCGACGTCGATCGAGTCGTTCTTCCAGGCGGTCGACCCGGAGGTTGCGGTCGTCAGCGTCGGGCCGAACACGTACGGCCATCCCGTTCCCGAGGTGCTCGCGTGGATCGCCGCGACCGGCGCCGAGGTCTTCCGGACCGATCGCGACGGTGAGGTGGCCGTGGCGTTCGGGGATCGGGGCGTCCTTGTAGAGTCCGGCGCGTGACGCCGAAGGCCGCGCGGATGCCCGTTCACCTGCTCTGGGGACAGGACGAGTTCCTGCTCCGCGAGGCCGCGCTCGAGATCCTCGGCGACCTCCGACCGCGCGAGGTCGACGCCGCCGAATGGGAAGGCGGCGAGACCGCCGACCTCATGACACCGTCGCTGTTCGGCGAACGGCGCGCCCTCCTGGTCTCGAACGCGAAGGCGCTTCCCGATGACGCCGTCGCCGAGCTGAAGCGCTACCTCGAGGCGCCCGACCCCGACGCGCCGCTCATCGTCACGGTGACGGTGGGGGAGCGAGCGAAGGCGCCCGCCGCGCTCGCGAAGGTCTTCGACGGCGTGGGCTCGGTCGTGGAGGTGAAGGTCCAGCGCAAGGAACTTCCGGGCTGGCTGGCGCAGCGGGCTCGCGCCAAAGAGCTGAACCTCGCGCCGGAGGGGGCGGTCGCGCTCGTCGACACGCTCGGCGAGGACCCGGCCGCGCTCGAGCAGGCGCTCGAACAGCTCGCGTCGGCCTTCCCCGGCGAACGCATCACCGCCGAGCTCGTCGGCCGGCAGTTCCGGGGCCTCGGCGAGCAGCACATCTGGGACCTCTGCGACCGGGCGTTCGGACGCGACCTTCCGGGCGCGATGCGATCGCTGCGCACGCTCATGGAGGCGCGGGGCGAGGGGCTGATGATCCTCGGCGGTCTCGCCTCACGGCTGCGCGACCTGATCCGCGTCCGCTCGCTGCCCGAGCGGATGCCGCCCGCTCAGCTCGCGAAGCAGGCCGGTCTGCGTTTCGAGTGGCAGGCTCGTCGCTACCGCGACCTGGCGAAGCGCTACACGCTCGAGGAGCTCGCCGCGGTGCACGAGCGGATCGTGTGGGCCGATCGGGCATTGAAGTCGGGCGCGACCGACGACATCGTGCTCCCGATGGTGGTCACCGCGATCGCGGGAGATCCCGCCGCGGTCCCGGTCTGACGTTCGGGGAGTTACCCGCCCGAAGCGGCGGCGCGGTTCGCGGCCCTGGCGAGGCGCGACTTGTTCCGAGCCGCGGTCCGCTTGTGGACGATGCCCTTGGCAACGGCCTTGTCGTAGGCGCGTGAGGCGTCCCGCCCCTGGGTCTGCGCGGTCTCGGCGTCGCCCTCAGCAGCGGCGGTCCGGACCTTCTTGGATGCCGTCTTGAGCGAGGTGCGCACGTCCTTGTTCCGCTGACGGTGCTTCTCGTTCTGACGGTTCCGTTTGATCTGAGACTTGATGTTGGCCATGGACGACCGAGTGTACCAGCGGCTTTGTTCTCGCCCGGCCCCGGACCGAGCTCGAGGGCGGCGCGTCCGCGGGCTCGTACGATGACGCGGTGACCGACCCCAGCCGCATCCGGAACTTCTGCATCGTGGCGCACATCGACCACGGGAAATCGACCCTCGCCGACCGCCTGCTCGAGCTCACGCATGCCGTCGCCGACCGCGACATGCGCGAGCAGTACCTGGACAAGATGGACCTGGAGCGCGAGCGGGGGATCACGATCAAGGCTCAGGCGGTGCGATTGACGTACGTCTCGGGCGGCGCCGAGCACGAGCTGAACCTGATCGACACGCCGGGGCACGTCGACTTCACCTACGAGGTCTCCCGCTCGCTCGCGGCGTGCGAGGGCGCGGTGCTCCTCGTGGATGCGGCGCAGGGGATCGAGGCGCAGACCCTCGCGAACTTCCACCTCGCACGGGACGCGGGGCTCACGATCGTGCCGGCGATCAACAAGATCGACCTGCCGAATGCCGACGTCGAGGAGACGCGGCGCGAGCTCGCCGCGCTCGTCGGGTGCGTGCCCGAGGACGTGCTCGCGGTGAGCGGGAAGACCGGCGAGGGCGTGACCGAGCTGCTCGAGCGCGTCATCGCGGTCGTCCCTCCGCCTTCGGGCGATCGCAACGTCCCGCTCCGAGCGTTGATCTTCGACTCGAGCTTCGACGCCTACCGCGGGGTCATCGCGTACGTCCGCGTGTTCGACGGCGTACTGCCCTCGAGCGCGAAGGTGCGGTACATGGCAACCGGCCAGGAGTCCGAGGCCGAGGAGGCGGGCGTCTTCGCGCCCGAGGCCACGCCCGTTCAGAAGCTCGAGGCCGGAGAGGTCGGCTACCTCGTCACGGGGCTGAAGGACGTGCACCAGGTGACGGTCGGCGACACGATCACGCTGGCGGGCAAGAACCACGCGGTCGAACCGCTACCGGGCTACCGCGAACCGCTGCCGATGGTCTGGAGCGGGCTCTATCCCGCCGAGGGGGGCGATTACTCGGAGCTGCGCGAGGCGCTCGACCGGTTGAAGCTGAACGACGCGGCGCTCGCGTTCGAGCCGGAGACCTCACTGGCGCTCGGGTTCGGGTTCCGGTGCGGGTTCCTTGGCCTGCTCCACATGGACATCGTGAAGGAGCGACTCGAGCGCGAGTTCAGCCTCGAGCTGATCGCGACGGCGCCGAACGTCGAGTTCCACGTGATCCGCGGCGAGGAGACGATCATCGTCCACAACCCGAGCGAGATGCCGCAGCCCGGCACCTACGACCGCGTCGAGGAGCCGATGGTCCTCGCCACGGTTATCACGCCGAGCGAGTACCTCGGTCCGATCTTCGAGCTGTGCCAGTCGCGGCGCGGAGAGCTGATCGACATGAGCTACCTGTCGCCCGAGCGAGCCGAGGTCCACTACAAGCTCCCGCTCGCCGAGATTATCTTCGACTTCTTCGACCAGCTGAAGTCGCGCACCAGAGGCTATGCCTCGCTCGACTACGAACCGTTGGGCTACGAGCCGAGCGACCTGGTCCGCGTGGACGTGCTCCTGCACGGCGAACCGGTCGACGCCTTCAGCAGCGTCGTGCACCGGGCGAAGGCACCGGTGTACGGACGACAGATGGTCGAGCGCCTCAAGGAGCTGATCCCGAGGCAGATGTTCGACGTCGCGATCCAGGCCTCGATCGGATCGCGGATCGTCGCGCGCGAGACCGTGAAGGCCAAGCGCAAGGACGTCCTCGCCAAGTGCTACGGCGGCGACATCACGCGGAAGCGCAAGCTCCTCGAGGAGCAGAAGAAGGGCAAGGCGCGCCTGCGAAGGGTGGGCCGCGTCGACGTCCCGCAGGAGGCGTTCATCGCGGCGCTGCGGGTGGACAACTCGTCGAAGGCGGGGACGAAGTCGTGACGGCGGGCGTGTACGTCCACGTGCCGTTCTGCCTGACGCGCTGCGGCTACTGCGACTTCAACGCCTACGCCGGGCTCGATCATCTCGCCTCGAGGTACGTCGCGGCCCTGCTCCGAGAGGCCGAGCTCGCAGCGCCGGGGTCGGAGGAGGAGGTCGTGAGCGTGTTCGTCGGCGGCGGGACGCCGACCACGCTCGAGGTCGCGGACCTGAAGGCCTTGCTCGCCCGGCTGCGCGATCGATTCGCGATGACCGCCGATGCCGAGGTCACGATCGAGGCGAACCCCGACACCGTCGATCGCGCGAAGCTCGCCGGACTGCTCGAGGCGGGCTACACGCGGCTCTCGATGGGCGCGCAGTCGTTCGACCGAGCGGTGCTCGCGTCGCTCGAGCGTTTGCACGACCCGGAGTCCGTCCGGCGAGCGATGCGCGCTGCTCGCGTGGCGGGATACACGAACGTGAACCTCGACCTGATCTACGGCGCGGACGGCGAGGCACTCGACTCGTGGGACGCGACGCTCCGCGAGGCGATCGACCTGGGGCCGGAGCACGTGAGCGCGTACGCCCTCACGATCGAGCCGTCGACGCCGCTCGGCCGCAAGGTGCAGCACGGAGCCGTGCCGCCTCCCGATCCCGACCTGCAGGCCGACATGTTCGAGCTCGCGTGCTCGCTGCTCGGCGAGGCCGGGTACCACCACTACGAGGTCTCGAACTGGGCGAAGCCCGGGTTCGCGTGCGTGCACAACCTCGGGTACTGGGAGCGCAGGCCGTACCTGGGCCTGGGCGCCGGCGCGCACTCGTACCGCGACGAGCGCCGCTGGTGGAACGTTCGGCCGCCCGAGGAGTACCTGACACTGGTCGAGTCCGGCCATCTGCCGGTCGGCGGCGAGGAGCGCCTCGAGCCGTCGGACGCCTATCTCGAAGAGGTGTTCCTCCGACTGCGGATCCTCGAAGGCGTGCCGTCGTCATGGGTCGAGCCCGAGAAGGCCGCGCCGTTCCTCGAGTCCGGCCTGCTCCGCGAGGACGACGGAGCGCTCATCCCGACCGAACGCGGCATGCTTCTGCTGAACGAGCTCGTCCTCGCCCTCGCGAGCTAGCGGTGCACGCGGGGTTGCTAGCACTCTCCGGGGTAGACTGCTAACCGTCATGGATCAACCCGAGTTGGGATCGCGCAAGGTCGGCGTTCTCCGCGCCGTCGTCGAGGAGTACGTGCGCAGCGGCGAGCCCGTCGGCAGCGAGACGATCGCGGAGCGTTCGGGCCTCGGCGTCTCGGCGGCGACGATCCGCAACGAGCTGGCCGCGCTCGAGGAGCTCGGCTACCTCATGCACCCGCACACGTCCGCGGGACGGATCCCGACCGACACGGGTTACCGCAAGTACGTCGACACGCTCCCACCGGGAGGACGTCTTCGCGACGCGCAGCGGCGGGCGATCGCCGGGTTCTTCGCCGAGACGATGCTTGACCTGGAGGAGGTCCTCAAGGGGACGACGCAGCTCCTGTCCCGCGTCACCCAATACGCGGGCCTGGCCGTTCCGCCGTCGGGGTCGGATGAGGCCGTCCTTCGAACGGAGCTGATCGAGGTGGGGAACGCATTGATGTTCCTCGTGATCGGCCAGCACGGCCGGGTCGACAAGGCGATCGTCGACCGGCCCGAGTGGCTCGACTCGGAAGAGCTCGCCGCGCTCGATCGCAAGCTCGCGGACATCTTCCGCGGGAAGAACGCCGCCGAGGCGCAGACGGAGGCCTTGAAGTCGGCCGCGACGGCGCCCGCGGGCGAGCGCCCGGTGTTCCTCGCCGCCGCGGACACGTTCGCCAACATGCAGATGGGGGCGGGCACGCACCACGTCGTGGTCGGCGGCGTCGCGAATCTCGCCGACGAGGCGGCGCACTGGAGAAGGGAGACCGTGCGCCGGCTCTTCGAGGCGCTCGAGCACGAATCGGAGATGCTCGTCCTCCTTCGCGACGTGACGCCCCACGAGGATGTCAACGTCACGATCGGTGCCGAGCACCCGCAGACCGGCGAGTGGGAGGCCTCGATCGTCTCCGCGCCGTTCCATGCTGGGCTTACGTCGCTCGGCACCGTTGGTGTGGTCGGCCCCACCGCGATGGACTACGTCTCCGTCATGGCCTCCGTCCGCGCCGTCGCGCGACGGCTGTCCGAGCTCGCGACGGAGCTGGACGCCTAACCGCTCATGGCGACGACCCGCGACCTGTACGAGATCCTCGGCCTCGGCCGGGACGCGTCGCACGACGACATCAAGAAGGCGTACCGGCGCCTCGCGCGCGAGCACCACCCGGACGTGAACGCGGAACCCGGCGCCGAGGATCGGTTCAAGGAGATCTC
Source organism: uncultured Actinomycetes bacterium (assembly GCA_964567675.1). GTDB lineage: Bacteria > Actinomycetota > UBA4738 > UBA4738 > HRBIN12 > CALGFI01. The sequence continues at coordinate 4,559 of CAZMNP010000159.1, read as the reverse complement.
GGCCGCCTACGAGATCCTGTCGGATCCGCAGAGGCGACAGCAGTACGACCTCTACGGCTCGGGCCGCGGGCCGGTGGACTTCCCCTTCGGCGACGTCGCCGACATCTTCGAGGCCTTCTTCGGACAGGGAACGTTCGGCAGACGGCGCACGACGTCGCGCCGAAGCCGAACGCAACAAGGGGAAGACCTCTTCAGCGAGGTTCCACTCACGTTCCGAGAGGCCGTGTTCGGGGCCCGGCAGGACCTTCGGCTGGGCAAGCTCGATCCGTGCGATCGATGCGCCGGATCGGGGTCCGAGCCCGGAACCTCGCCCGAGCGCTGTCGCACGTGTTCGGGCACCGGGCAGGTGCAGGACGTTCGCCGCAGCATCTTCGGAACGGTGATGACCGCCCACCCCTGCACCACCTGTGCGGGAACGGGGGAGGAGATCCTCACGCCGTGCGAGCGGTGCGACGGCCGAGGCCGCGTGGCGGTGGAGGCGTCGGTCCCGTTCGACGTGCCGCCCGGAGTCTCGGACGGGCTCGAGCTGCGCATCGCCGGGGCCGGGCATGCGGGAAGGGCGGGCGGCCCCGCGGGCGACCTCTACCTCACGCTGCACGTCGACGATGACGAGGTGTTCGAGCGCCGCGGCACGGATCTGTTCGCCGTCCTCGAGGTGCCGATGGTGCAGGCCGCACTCGGAGCCGAGGTCGAGGTGGAGACGCTCGACGGCCCCGAACGGATCGACGTCGAACCCGGAACCGCCTCCGGCACCACGCTTCGGTTGCACGGCAAGGGAGTGCCGAACCTCGGGCGGCGGGGCCGCGGGGACCTGTTCCTCACGATCCGCGTCGCGACCCCCAAGCCAGGCTCGAAGCAGGAGCGCGAGCTCCTCGAGCAGCTCGCCGCGCTTCGAGGCGAGCCCGCGGGCAAGAAGGCATCCGTGAAGAGCGCGCTGCGGCGGCCGGGACCGGCGGGTCCCTCGTGAGCACGAGCTGTCCGTTCTGCCGCATCGTCGCGGGCGGCGCGCCGGCGGACGTGCTGCACGAGACCGACACGGTCCTCGCGTTCCGCGACCTCCGGCCGCAGGCGCCGGCCCACATCCTGTTGATCCCCAAGGAGCACATCGAGGACTTGACCGAGATCGGCGATGATCACGGAGCGGTGCTCGTCGACATCGTGAAAGCCGCGGCGCACCTCGCCGAGACCGAAGGGATCCACGAGAGCGGCTGGCGCCTGGTCGCGAACGTCGGGCCCGACGCCGGCCAGTCGGTGTTCCACCTGCACTTCCATCTGCTCGGAGGGCGCCCGATGAGCTGGCCACCCGGCTGAGCGTTCGAGCAGGCACACGGTCGCCCGAGAAGAAGCCGAGATGCCGCATCGCGCACCCCCCTCGCGGGTAGAATCCGATGCTCCGGAGCCGAGGGCTCCGGTCAAGGGTCGAACGCCGACCAGGACCGAACGAGGAGGAACGGGGCACCCACCCCAAGAGCACCGTTTGGCGAGAGCCACGACGCAAGTCAAGATCTTGGTGCCGGGGGACCAGAGCATGGTCGCCCTCCTCGGTCAGCGTGATGAGCTGCTGAAGCTCATCGAGGGCGCCTTCGACTCGCAGATCGTCGTCCGTGGGAACGAGATCACGATCTCCGGCCCCGAACGCGAGACCGAACGCGTCGCGCTGCTCTTCGAGGAGCTCCTCGCGTTGCTGGCGAAGGGCCACGAGCTGAATCCGTCATCCGTCGGCCGATCGATCGAGCTGATCAAAGGCGACGAGGCGCGCCCGACCGAGGTGCTCGGCGACGTGTTCCTCACCGGGCGCGGGAGAGGGATCGCGCCGAAGACGCTCGGGCAGAAGCAGTACGTCGACGCGATCCGCAACGCGACCGTCACCTTCGCGATCGGCCCTGCCGGTACCGGCAAGACGTACCTCGCGGTCGCGGCGGCGGTCCGGGCGCTCGAGGACAAACAGATCTCCCGTCTGATCCTCACGCGTCCGGCCGTGGAAGCCGGTGAGCGCCTCGGCTTCCTGCCGGGCACGCTCTACGAGAAGATCGACCCGTACATGAAGCCGTTATACGACGCGCTCTTCGAGATGATGGGCGCCGACGCGCTGCAGCGGCTCTTGGAGCGAGGAACCGTCGAGGTTGCGCCGTTGGCGTTCATGCGGGGAAGGACTCTCAATGACTCGTTCATCATCCTGGACGAGGCGCAGAACACGACGCCCGAGCAGATGAAGATGTTCCTCACACGGCTCGGATTCGGATCCAAGGCGGTCGTGAACGGCGACATCACGCAGATCGACCTGCCGAGCGGCCAGACCTCGGGCCTGGTGATCGTGCAGGAGATCCTGCGCGACATCGACGGGATCGAGGTCGCGCATCTCGGCGCCCGCGACGTCGTCCGCCACAAGATCGTCCAGGACATCGTGGAGGCATACCGCGTGTTCGGCGAGCAGCGGGCGCGTGCCGATGGGTGAGGGCGAGCATCGTCTGCCGAGGATCCTGATTGACGACCGCCAGGACGACGTTCCGATCGACCTCGCCGGCCTCACCGCGCTGGCCGAGGAGACGCTTGTCGGCGAGGACGCGGCGAACGCGGAGCTCTCGGTCTCGTTCGTCACGGAGCGCGAGATCGCCGACCTCAACTCGCGGTACGCCGGCGAGGCTGCCGCGACCGACGTCCTTTCCTTCCCGATGGGCGACCTCGACGAGGACGGGGTTCGGATCCTGGGGGACGTCATCATCGCGCCGGTCGTGGGAGCACGGAACAACGCGGACGATCCCGCGGGGGAGCTGCGGCTGCTGATCGTCCACGGGATCCTGCACCTCCTCGGGCACGACCACATGGACGACGCCGACCGGGACCAGATGTGGTCCCGCCAGGAGCGGTACTCGGGTGTGGCGGTGGGTGCGGGGACGGACAGCGCCGGAGAGGAACGCGCGTGAACTGGCTCTGGTTCCTCGTAGCGGTCCTCGTGGTGAGCGGCTCGGTGCTCGCGATCGCCGAGGCTTCGCTGACGCGGATGTCGCGGGTTCGGGCGCTCGCGCTCGTCGAAGAGGGCCGGCGCAACGCCGTCCTCCTCGAACGGATCGAGTCCGATCCGCCTCGGTACCTGAACGCGGTCTACCTGGCGGTGATGTTCTGCCAGAACGGGTCCGCGATCCTGGTCGCGATCATCGCGGAGCGGTCCTACGGCGGGCTGGGCGTGACGCTCGTTTCGATCGGTTTCACGCTGCTGTATTTCGTGCTGGTCGAGGCGACGTGCAAGACCTTCGGAGTGCTCCACTCCGACCGTTCGGCGCTCGCCGTCGCGCCGCTCGTGTGGTTCCTGGGGCGGGTGCTCGCCCTCCCCACACGCGCGCTGATCGGTCTCGCCAACGTCATCCTGCCGGGCAAGGGCCTGGCCACCGGGCCGTTCGTGTCCGAGGCCGACTTCCGCACGATGGCCGATCTCGGCCAGGAGGAGGGCTCCATCGAGCGCGAGGAGACCGAGCTGATCCACTCGATCTTCGAGTTCGGCGACACGATCGTTCGAGAGGTGATGGTGCCCCGGCCGGACATCGTCGGCATCGAAGACGACAAGACGCTCCGCGACGTGCAGGCGGCGGTCCTCAAGCACGGGTACTCGAGGATCCCGGTCTTCGACGGCGACCTCGACAACATGATCGGGATCGTCTACGCGAAGGACGTGCTGAAAGCCCTGCACCAGGGCAAACACGACGCGCCGCTCCGCGAGATCGTCCGCGAGGTCCACTTCGTGCCGGAGTCGAAGAAGGTCGCCGACCTCTTACGCGAGATGCAACGCGACAAGTTCCACATCGCGATGGTGACGGACGAGTATGGGAGCGTCGTCGGGCTCGTCACCCTCGAGGACCTGCTCGAAGAGCTGGTGGGGGAGATCGCCGACGAGTACGACACGGACGAGCCCGAGATCGAGGAGGTCGGCGACGGCATGTACCGCGTCGACGGCAAGTTGTCGATCGACGAGGTCAACGAGATCCTCGACGTGGAGCTGCCGGCCGAGGAGTGGGACACGATCGGAGGCTTGATGCTCGGCCTCCTGGGCTCCATCCCGGTAGAGGGCCAGGAGGTCACGTTCCTCAACCTCACGTTCAAAGCCGAGCGCGTGATCGGCCGGCGGATCTCGAAGATCCTCATCACCCGGAACGAGGAGGAGGAGTCCGAGACGGCCGACTCGCGGGGCGTGGGCACTCCGTGAGCGTCTCGAAAGACGTCGTCGACGGCTTGGTCGCGGCCGCCCGGGAGGCAAAGGAACGCGCCTACGCTCCGTACAGCAACTTCCACGTGGGGGCGGCCCTGCTCGCGGGCGGCAACGTGTACCACGGCGCGAATATCGAGAACGCCTCGTACCCGCTCAGCGTCTGCGCGGAGCGCAACGCCGTTGCCGCGGCCGTCATCGCCGGAGACCGCTCGCTCGAGGTCATCGCCGTCGTCGCCGACGAGGACGAGCCGACCCCGCCGTGCGGCGGATGCCGGCAGGTGCTGAACGAGTTCGGGCCGACCATGCTGGTCGTGTGCGAGGGCGCGAGCGGCAAGCGCGCGGAGTGGCCGCTCCCGGA
>CAZMNP010000158.1:0-6246 GCA_964567675.1 uncultured Actinomycetes bacterium | reverse complement strand
CGTGAACCATTCCGCGTTGACCTGCGCGAACGGCTTCCACTCGGCGGGCAGGTCCTCGTCGGAGAAGATCGCGGTCACGGGACAGACCGGCACGCACGCATCGCAGTCCACGCACTCGTCCGGCTGGATGTAGAGCATGCGCGGACCTTCGTAGATGCAGTCGACCGGGCACTCGTCGACGCACGCCTTGTCCTTCACGTCGATGCAGGGTTCAGCGATCACGTAGGCCATAGCCGAAGCCTACCCGAGTCCGAACCGAGCAAACAGGAGCTCTGGCGCTGGCATCAGCGACCGCAGGCGCAGGCGCCGCCGCAGCCGCATCCCGTGGTGCTCCGCGACCCGACGTCGCTCGTTGCCGGCCTGCCCGCGACGAACGAGAACCGACGCCGGACCCGGTCGCCGCCACACGACGGGCAGGCGGGTTCGGTGATGACCGAGGCCGTCATCGCGCGCCGCTCCTCGAACCGGTGCTCACACGCGAGGCAGAGGTACTCGTACGTCGCCATGGGCGAAGGATACCGGGCCCCTCCGCAGACGAGCGTTGTCACGCTCGCGCATCATGTAGCCACATGGAGATCGCCGAACGCGACCCGGCCGCACCCGACCGCGAGCTCGACCCGCGGGTCCTGTTCCGCCGCGGCCTGCGGCTGATCGTCTCGTACGTCCGGATGCACCCGCGGTCGTTCTCGATCGCCGTGGTCGGGGCGTTCCTGTTCGCGGTCGGCTCCGTGGCGGTCACGGTCGCGCTCGGGCGCGTCACGGACCGCATCCTGCGCCCGGCGTTCACCCCCGAGGGCGTCGACGCCTCCACCGTGTGGATCGGGATCGGCGCCGTGATGGGGCTGACCGCGATCCGGGCGCTCGGCATCGGGCTCCGCCGCTACTACAGCGGCGTGACCGGGGCGGCCGTCGCCGCGACGCTGCGCGACCGCGTGTCCGACCGCTACCGCGACCTCGCCCTCTCCTATCACCGCACGCGGCCGACCGGCGAGCTGCTCGCCCACATGGAGGCCGACGTCGAGGCGGCCATCGAGGTCCTGTATCCGATCCCGTTCGCGATCGGCGTGGTGTTCCTCGTGCTGTTCGCACTCGTCTCGCTGGTGATGACCGACCCGTTCCTCGCACTGATCGGGCTGCTGACCATCCCCGCGCTCGGCTTCATGAACCGCTCGTTCGCGCTGCGGATGCAGGCGCCGGCGCGGCGGGTCCAGGAGCGGCTCGGGGACGTGTCCGCGGTCGCGCACGAGTCGATCGACGGCGCGCTCGTCGTGAAGACGCTCGGACGCGAGCGTGCCGAGGTGCAACGGCTCCGCGAGAAGGCCGAGCAGCTGCAGACCGAGCGGGTCGCGGCCGGCTACATCCGCGCCGGGTTCGAGGAGGCGCTCGAGGCGCTCCCCAACCTCGCGGTGATCCTCATGCTCGCCATCGGCGCGTGGCGACTGTCGACGGGCGACGTGACCCTCGGCACGCTGGTGCAGGTCGTCACGCTGTACGGCCTCCTCGCGTGGCCGATGCGCTTCGTCGGCTGGATCCTGTCCGAGCTGCCGCGCGCGGTGATCGGCCACGGCCGCATCACCGAGGTCCTCGAGGAGCCGGTCACGATCGAGCGTTCCGCCGAACCCGCCGCGCTGCCCGAGGGTCCGCTCGACGTCCGCACCGAGGCCCTCACGTACGCCTTCGACGGGAACCGCGTCCTCGACGAGGTGTCGTTCCACGTCGAGCCGGACGAGTCCGTCGCGATCGTCGGGCCGACGGGCGTCGGCAAATCGACGCTCGCACAGCTCCTGGTGCGTCTCGATGACCCGCCGAGCGGCGAGATCCTCATCGGCGGCGTGAATATCCGTCATGCCGAGCCCGCGTCGCTCCGCCGCGCCGCGTCGCTCGTCTTCCAGGAGTCCTTCCTCTTCGCCACCACCGTGGCCGAGAACATCGCGCGCGACTCCGGTGCGAGCCGCGACGAGGTCGAGCGGGCGGCCGCCATCGCACAGGCCGACCGGTTCATCGGCGCGCTCCCGAACGGGTACGACACCGTCCTCGGCGAGCGCGGGCACACGCTCTCGGGCGGCGAGCGCCAGCGCGTCGCGCTCGCGCGCGCGTTGGTCCGCAAGCCGCGCGTGCTGATCCTCGACGACGCGACGAGCTCCGTGGACCCCACGATCGAGGCGGAGATCCTCGCGGGGCTGCAGCGCGAGCTCGACACGACGCTGATCGTGATCGCCTACCGCCTGTCGACGATCCGGCTCGCCGACCGGGTGCTGTACCTGCAGGACGGCCGGCTCCGCGCGAGCGGCTCGCACGAGGACCTGATGGCGGAGCCCGGCTACGCCGCGATGATCCACGCTTACGAACGAGGCGAGCGGGCCCCAAGCAGCGAAGCGGTAGGCGCGCAAGGGCGTTCGCAGCGCGAACGCCCTTGGGAGAGAAGATGAGCGCGCCGGCGGAGGCTCCGGTCGAGGCTCCACGCGACGAGGACCTCCCGATCCCCGAGCACCTCAGGAGCGCGTGGAGCGTCCTGATCGGTGGGCTCCGCCTCAGCCCGGAGCTGCGCAAGGGCCTCGGTTTCACCGTCGCCGTATCCCTCGGCGCCGTCGTGGGGAACCTCGTCGTGCCGATCCTCGTGCAGCAGATCTTCGACCACGGGTTCCGCGGCGGCTTCCGTCCCGCGTTCGTGTTCGGGCTGTGCGGCGCGGCGTTCGCGCTGGTCCTCGTCGCGTTCCTCGCCGGGCGCGCGGCAGCTCGCCGGCTGGTGCGCGCGTCCGAGGAGGCGCTGATGGAGCTCCGCGTTCGCGGGTTCGAGCACATCCACCGGCTGTCGATCGCGACGCAGTCGCGGGAACGCCGAGGCGTGTTCGTCGCGCGCGTGACCGCGGACGTCGACACGCTGTCGAAGTTCACCGAGGAGGGCGGGATCGAATGGATCTGGGCGGTGGTGCAGATCACGCTGACGCTCGTGATCATGCTCTGGTACTCGTGGCAGCTCACGATCCCGGTGGTGCTGCTGGTCGTCCCGTTGCTGCTCGTCATGGGCAAGCTCCAAGCGAAGATGTCCGAGGCGTACGACCTGGTCCGCGGACGGGTCGGCGAGATGCTGTCCGAGGTCTCCGAGAGCGTGATGGGCGCGGACGTCGTTCGCGCCTACGGGCTCGAAGCGCAGGTCGACGCGCGCGTCAAGCGCTCGATCCGCGACCGGTATCGGGCGCACGTCCTCGCACATTTAAGGACGGCGAGGCTCTGGCCGATGGGGACCATCTTCTGGGGCCTCGCGCTCTCGACGGTGGTCTTCGTCGGCGTGATGTTCGGACCCGAGTGGGGACTCACGTTCGGCAAGGTGTCCGCGTTCCTGTTCCTCGCCGACCTGTTCCTGCACCCGTTCACCGACCTGCCCGAGATCTACGCCGAGACCCAGACGGCGATCGCGGGCTGGCGGAAGATCCTCGCGCTGCTCGAGCTGCCCGTCGAGATCGCGGAGCCCTCACCGGGGGTGGCGCTCGGCGCCGGGGCGCTGGCCGTGCACGCTGACGGTGTCTCGTACCGGTACGCCGACGGCCCGCTCGTGCTGAAAGATGTGTCGATCGAGGTGCCCGCGGGCGCGCACGTCGCAGTCGTCGGCGAGACCGGATCGGGCAAGACGACGTTCTGCAAGCTGCTCACGCGACTGGCCGATCCCGTCGAGGGCCGGATCGACCTCGAGGGGACCGACCTCCGTGAGGTTCAGCGGGAGTCGCGGCAGTCGGCGGTCCGGATGGTGCCGCAGGACGGGTTCCTGTTCGACCTCACCGTGCGCGAGAACGTCCGCGCCGGCCGTGAGGGAGCCACCGACCGCGAGATCGAGACGGCGTTCGAAGAGCTCGGCCTCGGCGACTGGGTCGAGTCGCTCCCCCAGGGACTCGACACGAGGGTGGGCGAGCGCGGCGAATCGCTCTCGGTCGGCGAGCGCCAGCTGGTGTCGCTGGCGCGAGCGCAGATCGGCAACCCGGGCGTGCTGATCCTGGACGAGGCGACGAGCGCGGTGGATCCGGCGACCGAACGGCGGATCTCCGAGGCGCTGCGTCGCGTATCGGCCGGCCGGACGACGATCACGATCGCCCACCGGCTGAGCACCGCGGAAGGCGCCGACGAGATCTTCGTCTTCGACGCCGGGCGTATCGTCGAGCGGGGCAGCCACGCTGCGCTCGTCGAGGCCGGCGGGACGTACGCGGGTCTCTACCGGAGCTGGCTCGGCAACGTTCGCATCTGAGCCGCGCGCTCGGCTAAGCCTCGGCGAGCCGGTGGGCGGGCGGCTGGAGCAGCTCGAGCACGATCTCATCCGGATCGTAGAAGTAGCACGCATACCCGCCGACGTTGACACCCGCCGTGATGGCGTTGGGCGGCGACACGAATCGCACGGCCGCTCCCGTGAGGCGTTCATACGCCGCCCACGCATCGGTGATCGTGAACGCGAGGTGCGCGGCACCGGGATCGTTGATGCGCCCTTCGCGACGAACGCCCTCGGGCCGCACGTACTCCACGAGCTCCAGGTCGTGGGTCGAGATCCCTCGCGGCTGGCCCGGCACGGCCAGCTGCGCCACCCGCAGCACGGCGCCGGGGAACCCGACCAGCCGGCGCGTGTACGCGTTGTCCTGTTCCTGGGTGTGGACGAGCTCGAGGCCGAGCAGGTCCCGATAGAACGCGACCGACCGGTCGAGATCGCTCACCGTGAAGCTGAAATGGAACACGCCACGAAGGCCGGCGGCGGCGAGATCGCTCATGCGTCCAGGGTGACGACGAAGAGCCGGAGCCCGTCCGGCCCGGCCTCGAACGTCACCGAATCTCCTTTCACGATCGTGAAGGCCCAGCCCGCAACGGCGGCGCGCGAACCCGAGATCGTGTAGCCGCCGGCGACCAGGTCGTGCGGTCCGATGTCGCGGGCGTGCGGTCCGGCGTCGGCGGTCCCGCTCACCCCATGTTCCGCTGTACGGTGTCGACGATCCGTTCGACCGACGGGATCGCGAGGTCCTCCAGCGAATCGGCCGCCGGGAGCGGCACGTGCGGCGTGGTGATCCGAACGATCGGGCCGTCCAGGCTGTCGAACGCTTCCTCGGCGACGATCGATGCGATCTCTGCGCCCCACCCGCACAGCCGCGGGTTCTCCTCCACGGTGAACAGGCGGCCGGTCGCGCGCACGGCGTCCAGGAGCGTCGTGACGTCGAGCGGAACGAGCGTTCGGAGGTCGACGACGCGAGCGCCGATTCCCTGTGCCGCGAGTTGCTCGGCCGCCGCGAGCGCTCGAGGCACCATCGCGGCGAGCGCCACGATCGTGACGTCGTCGCCCTCGGTGAGGACCGAGGCCTTGCCGAGCGGCTGCACGTGCTCGCCGTCGGGCACCTCTCCCTTCTCGGGGTAGAGGGCCTTCGCCTCCAGAACGATCACGGGGTCGGGGTCGCGGATCGCGGCCGCGAGCAGACCCTTCGCGTCCGCCGGCGTGCTCGGGGCAACGACCTTCAACCCCGGGACTGCCATCGCCCAGTTCTCCACGGCCTGCGAGTGCTGCGCGCCGAACCGGAGCCCTCCGCCGTTCGCGGTGCGGATGACGAGCGGCAGCGAGACCTGTCCGTCCGTCATGTACCGGGTCTTCGCGATCTGGTTCGCGATCAGGTCCCAGCACGTCGCGAAGAAGTCCGAGAACATGATCTCGGCGACCGGACGCAGCCCCATCATCGCGGCGCCCATCGCGGCCCCGATGATCGCCTCCTCCGAGATCGGCGTGTCGCGGACGCGGCGCGGTCCGAACCGCTCGAACAACCCGGGCGTCGTCTTGAACACACCACCGGCCGCGCCGATGTCCTCGCCGATGAAGTACACGCGCTCGTCGCGCTCCATCTCCTGCGCGATCGCCTCGGTCACCGCCGCGCGGTACGTCAGTTCCGCCACGAGCTGCCTCCGTCGGCCCAGACGTTGGTCTCGAGCGATCCGGGCGACGGCGGCGCCCCCGCCTTCGCCTCCTCCGTCGCGCGGTCCACCTCGGCGTCCATCTCGGCATCGATCGCGTCGAGCGTCTCCGCCTTCACGTCGAGCTCGAGCAGGCGCGCGCGATAGAGATCGAGCGGATCGCGGCGCATCCACTCTTCGATCTCGGCGTCCGGGCGATACTTGCCGGGGTCGGCGCGCGAGTGACCGCCGTGCCGGTACGTCTTGGCCTCGATCAACGACGGCCCTCCGCCGCTCCGAGCGAGCTCGATGTAGTCGAGCGCGATGCCGTACACCTCG
>CAZMNP010000157.1:0-3880 GCA_964567675.1 uncultured Actinomycetes bacterium | reverse complement strand
GGGCACCGTTCGGCGTAGTCTGCGCGTAGTCTTGTCCGACCGATGGACCTGCGGCGCACCGCACGACCCGCGCTGCCGCTCGAGCGGATCGACGCGGCGATCTTCGACACGGACGGCGTCATCACCGACACGGCGTCCGCGCACGCGGCCTCCTGGAAGCGACTGTTCGACACGTACCTCGCCGACCGGGCCGAGCGCGCCGGCGAGCCGTTCGTGCCGTTCACCCACGACGACTACCTGCGGTACGTCGATGGCAAGCCCCGGTACGACGGCGTGCGGAGCTTCCTCGCCTCCCGCAGGATCGAGCTGCCCGAGGGCGACCCGGGCGACGACCCCGACCGGGACACCGTGTGCGGCCTCGGGAACCGGAAGAACCTCGCGTTCCTCGAGCACCTGCGCGAGCACGGCGCGGAGCCGTACGCGTCGACGGCAGCCCTCGTGCGCGAGCTCGCGCGGCGGAACGTACGGACGGGGGCGATCTCCTCGAGCCGGAACATGGGCGAGGTGCTGGAGGCGGCCGGCGTCGCCGACCTGTTCCCCGTGCGCGTCGACGGCATCGTCGCCGACGAGCTCGGCCTGCCCGGCAAGCCCGACCCCGCGGTCTTCGTGGAGGCCGCCCGGCGCCTGGGCGTCGATCCGTCGCGCGCCGTCGTCGTCGAGGACGCGCTCTCCGGCGTGGAGGCAGGCCGGCGGGGCGGGTTCGGGCTCGTGGTCGGCGTGGACCGGGGCGGGAACGCCGACGCGCTGTGGGCCGCGGGCGCCCACGTGGTGGTGGGCGACCTCGCCGAGCTCGAGCTCGACACCCGGGCGAACGTCCGTGACCTCCCGCTCGCCCTCGAACGCGCCGGCGAGATCCGCGGCCTGGTCGAAGGACGGCGCCCGGCGGTGTTCCTCGACTACGACGGGACGCTCACGCCGATCGTCGAGCGTCCCGAGGACGCCCTGCTGCCCGCCGAGACCCGAGCGGCGATCGAGGCGCTCGCCGCGCTCGTCCCGGTGGCCGTGGTGAGCGGCCGCGACCTCGCCGACGTCCGCCGGCTGGTCGGCGTCGAGGGGATCGGGTACGCCGGCAGCCACGGGTTCGACCTCGTGCGGCCCGACGGGTCCGCCGATCAGCGGGCGCGCGAGTTCCTCCCCGACCTCGACGCCGCCGAGCGCGAGCTGGCACCCCGCCTCGAGGCGATCCCCGGCGCGCGGATCGAACGCAAGCGGTTCGCCGTCGCCGTCCATTACCGGCAGGTGGACGACGATCTCGTGCCGCAGGTCGAGACGGCGGTGGCCAAGGTCGCCGGGGCCCACCCGCGGCTGCGGCGGACCGGGGGGAAGCGGGTCTTCGAGCTCCGGCCGGACGTGGACTGGGACAAGGGGAAGGCGCTGCTGTGGCTCCTCGAGACGCTCGGGCTCGCCGGCGAAGGCGTCTTTCCGATCTACCTGGGCGACGACGAGACGGACGAGGACGCGTTCGCCGCGATCCGGGACCGGGGCGTCGGCGCGGTCGTCCGCGGCGAGGGCGACGACCGGCCGACGCTCGCCTGCTACGCGCTTCGCGACCCGGAGGAGTCGCGGGCGTTCCTCGAGCTCGTCGCGGACGCGGTGGTCCGGCAGGGCTCGGCGTGAACGGATGGTCCCTCGCGTACGAGGGCTTCGCACCCGAGCAGGAGGGACTGCGCGAGGCGCTGTGCACGCTCGGCAACGGCGTGTTCGCGACCCGGGGCGCCGCGCCCGAGTCCTCCGCCGACGACGTGCACCACCCCGGCACGTACGCGGCCGGCGTGTACGACCGGCTGGAGACGGAGATCGCCGGGCGGACCGTCGAGAACGAGGACCTCGTGAACCTCCCGAACTGGCTCGTGTTGACGTTCCGCCCCGAGGGCGGCGAGTGGCTGGACCTACGCCGGGTCGAGATCCTGGAGCACCGGCAGGAGCTCGACCTGCGCAACGGGCTGCTGATGCGCTCGTTCCGCTTCCGCGACGGCGCGGGACGGACGACGTCCGTGACCGAGCGACGCATCGTGAGCATGGCGGACCCGTACCTGGCCGCCCTGGAGACGACGATCGTCCCCGAGGACTGGTCGGGGCGGCTCGAGATCCGATCGGGGCTCGACGGCACGGTCACGAACTCGGGCGTGGCGCGGTACCGCAACCTGCGCGGCGACCATCTCGTCCCGCTCGACACGTCCGAGGTCGACGAGGAGTCGACCCTGCTCGTGACGCGGACCCGCGGCTCCCACGTGCGGATCGCGGAGGCCGCGCGGACCCGAGTGCTCCACGACGACGAACCGCTGGGCGTCGCCAGGGCGCTGCTCCGCGACGAGGCCGGCTCCGTCGCCCACGAGCTGGCGCTCACGGTCGAGCGGGCCGAGGGGATCACCGTCGAAAAGGTCGTGAGCCTAGTGACGCAGCGGGCGCACGCGATCTACGAGCCCGCCGAGCACGCGGTGAAGCGGCTCGCCCGGGCCGGCGGGTTCGACGCCCTGCTCGAACGCCACGAGCTCGCGTGGAACCAACTTTGGCAGCGCTTCGACATCCGTATCGAGGGGTCCGAGCGCGCGCAGATGATCGTGCGCCTGCACCTGTTCCACCTGCTCCAGACGGTCTCGACGAACACGATCGACCTGGACGTCGGCGTCCCGGCGCGCGGGCTCCACGGCGAGGCGTACCGTGGGCACGTCTTCTGGGACGAGTTGTTCGTGTTCCCCTTGCTGAACTTCCGCCTGCCGGCGCTCACGCGGACGCTGCTGAACTACCGGTTCCGTCGCCTGCCGGAGGCCCGGGTGGCGGCCGCCGAGGCCGGCCACGAGGGGGCGATGTACCCGTGGCAGTCGGGCAGCGACGGCCGGGAGGAGACCCAGACGCTGCACCTGAACCCGCGCTCGGGACGGTGGCTGCCCGACAACTCCCACCTCCAGCGCCACATCAACATCGCGGTGGCCTACATCGTCTGGCAGTACTTCCAGGTCACCGAGGACCTTGAGTTCCTCCGGTTCCGCGGCGCGCCGATGCTCGTCGAGATCGCGCGGTTCTTCGCGAGCATCGCGACCTACGATCGCGCGTCCGGCCGTTACCGGATCTGCGGCGTGATGGGTCCGGACGAGTACCACGACGGGTACCCGGACCGCGACGAGCCCGGCCTCGACGACAACGCCTACACGAACGTGATGGTCGTGTGGCTCTGTTCCCGGATCCTCGAGCTCCTCGATCGGCTTCCCGAGCACCACCGGCAGGCGCTGTGGGAGACGCTCCACCTCTCGCGCGAGGAGCTCGACCGGTGGGAGGACATCAGCCGCAGGATGGTCGTTCCCCACCACGACGGCATCCTCAGCCAGTTCCAAGGCTACGAGGACCTCGAGGAGTTCGACTGGGACGCCTATCGGAGCAGGTACGGCGACATCTCACGGCTCGATCGGGTCCTCGAGGCCGAGGGCGACACCCCGAACCGGTACAAGGTCTCGAAGCAGGCCGACGTGCTGATGCTGTTCTACCTGCTGTCGGCGGACGAGCTGCGCGAGCTGCTCGAACGGCTGGGCTACGCGCTGCCGCCCGAGGCGATCCCGCGCATCGTCGACTACTACCTGGAGCGGACCTCGCACGGCTCCACGCTGTCGCGCGTCGTGCACTCGTGGGTCGTGGCGCGATCGGACCGCGAACGCTCGTGGGAGCTGTTCTCCCAGGCGCTCGAGAGCGACGTGGACGACATCCAGGGCGGCACCACGCCCGAGGGCATCCACCTCGGCGCGATGGCGGGGACCGTCGACCTGCTCCAGCGCGGGTACGCGGGCCTCGAGGTCCGCGGCGACGTCCTCCGGTTCAACCCGGCGATCCCGGAGGAGTTCCAGGCGATCGAGTTCGAGATCTACTACCGGGGCCACCGCCTTCAGGT
>CAZMNP010000156.1:0-12633 GCA_964567675.1 uncultured Actinomycetes bacterium | reverse complement strand
GTCGAGGCGTGTCTGAACCTGGACTACCCCAACTTCGAGGTCGTCGTCGTAGACGATGGCTCGTCCGATCGCACCGTCGACAAGGTCTCTCCGTTCGTGGAGGCGGGCCGCGTCCGCCTCGTACGCAAGATGCGGAACGAGGGGAAGGCGATGGCGCTCAATGACGCGATCGCCTGCCTGACCGGCGAGCTCCTCCTCGTGGTCGACGCCGATGCCCGCCCTGAACCTCAGGCGCTGCGCCACCTCGTGCCACACTTCGAGTCCGCGAGGGTCGCTGCGGTTACCGGCAACCCTCGAGTCGTCGAGCGCAACACGCTGCTGACCAAGATGCAGGTGCTCGAGTTCACGTCGATCATCAGCCTCCTGCGCCGAGCACAGCGCGTCTGGGGGCGCATCCTCACGGTCTCAGGGGTCGTGGCGATGTTCCGGATCTCGGCGGTCGTAGACGTCGGGATGTTCAGTCCCGACATGGCGACCGAGGACATCGACATGACGTGGAAGCTCCAGAAGCGCTTCTTCGACGTCCGCTACGAGCCCGGCGCGATGGTGTGGATGCGCGTCCCGACCACGTTGCGGGCGCTCGTGAGACAACGCCGGCGTTGGGCACTGGGCCTCGGTCAAGTACTGCGGCGCCACGGGCCCGTGATATTCACAAGCTGGCGGTGCCGACGCATGTGGCCGGTGGCGTCCGAAGCGGTTCTGTCCATCGTCTGGGCATTCCTGTTCGTCGGCCTGTCGACGTTCTGGATCTTCTCGCTTCTCTTGGGGCTTCCTCCCGCCGGCGTGAGCCCGTTCCCGGGGATATGGGGGATGATCATCGGAAGCCTCGCGATCTTGCAGTTCGGCGTCGGCATGGCACTCGACCGCCGCTACGACCGTGGTCTCCTCCGCGACGCCCCCGTCGCGGTGATCTACCCGATCTTCTACTGGATGCTCATGGCGCTGATAACCGTTGCGTCAACGCCGCGCGGGATCCTCGGCGACCGGAAGCGCGGCCTCGCTCAGTGGCACACCCCGAGGCCTGACTCGCAGCCAGAGGTTGCGGCGATGCCGGCGAAATGAGCGCGACGCCATGCACGATCGGATCCAAGACCCCCCCTCACGTGCTCACGTGACGATCTTCGACAAACCGTGTGGCTATCCCGCACGTTCGCGCGAACATGCACGCGCCGATCGCCTCTACCTCGCGCGAGAAGTCAGAGTTCTCGACCGAACGCACGCCCGGCGACCGTTTCGCGGTCGCTGCGGCCGTCGGTGAAGCGTCCGTTCCTCCAGCCCAACGGGCCTACGGTCGATGTTCCTTATCAGGGACACGGATGTCGAACAACTCGCGAGACATCGCGTCCTCCTCTGGAGGCTCCATGCCAGTTCCAAGGGCGGCAACCGCCGACGCGGTCGATGCCAAGATCCTGCTGAGCGTCCTGGCGAAGATCAAGGAAGGTGACTTCACCGCCCGCATGCCGTTGGATTGGACCGGGGTCGCGGGGAAGATCGCCGACGGTCTCAACGACGTCATCATCGCCAACCAAACGCTCGGGGCGGAACTGGCCCGGGTCAGCCGCGTGGTCGGCAAGCAAGGCGAGCTCTCACAACGTGTCGTGCTCGGCGGGGCAAGCCAGAGCTGGGCCGGAAGCGTCGAGTCGGTCAACAGCCTGATCGACGACCTGGTGCGTCCCACCATCGAGATGCAGCGCGTCATCGGTGCGGTCGCCGACGGCGATCTGAGCAAGAAGGTCTCCGCCGACGTGCACGGCGAGATGCTCGAGCTGAAGAACACGATCAACGCGATGGTTGACCAGCTCAACCGGTTCATCTCCGAGGTCACGCGGGTCGCTCGCGAGGTCGGGACCGAGGGCAAGCTCGGTCAGGCCGCCGCCGTCACCATCGAGGTCGGCGGCGTCTGGAAGGACCTGACCGACAACGTCAACCTGATGGCCGGCATCCTGACCGCCGAGGTGCGCAACATCGCCGAGGTGACCACCGCGGTGGCCAACGGAGACCTGAGCAAGAAGGTCTCGATCGCCGTGCAAGGCGAGTTCCTCGAGCTGAAGGACACCGTCAACGCGATGGTCGATCAGCTGAACGCGTTCGCCAGCGAGGTCACGAGGGTCGCCCGGGAGGTCGGCGTCGAGGGCAAGCTGGGCGGCCAGGCGCAGTCCAAGGAGGTCGGGGGCGTTTGGAAGGACCTCACCGACAACGTCAACCAGTTGGCCGCCAACCTCACCAACCAGGTGCGAGCCATCTCGGAGGTGGCCACCGCCGTCACCGAGGGCGACCTCACCAGGCAGGTCCGGGTGGAAGCGAGCGGCGAGGTCGCGGTCTTGAAGGACAAGCTCAACGAGATGATCCGCAACCTTCGCGAGACGACCCAGTACAACATCGAGCAGGACTGGTTGAAGACCAATCGCGAGCGGTTCACCCGCATGCTCCAGGGCCAACGCGACCTGGCCGTCACGTCGAACATGATCCTATCCGAGCTCGCGCCGCTGGTGTCGGCCCAACACGCCGTCTTCTACTCGATGACCAGCCCGTCGGACGGCAGCGACCCGGTGCTGCAGCTCCAGGCCGGCTACGGCTACGAAGAGCGCAAGCACCTCGCGACGTCCTTCCGGCTGGGTGAAGGCCTCGTCGGCCAGTGCGCCAAGGAGAAGAAGCGGATCCTGCTCACCGAGGTTCCCGCCGACTACGTCAGGATCAACTCGGGACTCGGCGGATCGGCTCCCCTCAACATCGTCGTCCTGCCCGTGCTATTCGAGGGATCGGTGCGCGCCGTGGTCGAGCTCGCGTCGTTCTCCCCGTTCAGCATCACCCATCAAGCGTTCCTCGATTCGATCACGGAGAGCATCGGCCTCGTCCTCAGCACGATCGAAGGCAACACCCTCACGGAGACCCTGCTCGAACAGTCCCAGTCTCTTGCCGAAGAACTCCGCTCGCAGCAGGAGGAGCTCCGCGAGTCCAACGAAGACCTCGGACGTCAGGCCGCGCTCCTCGCCGAGCAGTACACCGAGGCGGAGCGGAAGAACCAGGAGATCGAACGATCGAAACGCCTCGTCGAGGAGAAGGCCGGTCAGCTCTCCATCTCGTCGAAGTACAAGTCCGAGTTCATCGCGAACATGTCCCACGAGCTCCGTACGCCGTTGAACAGCCTGTTGATCCTCGCGGAGCAACTCGAAGACGACCCCGAGCACACGATGACCGACACCCAGGTCGGATACGCGGGCGTCATCCTGGATTCGGGCAGGGAGCTGCTGGCTCTGCTCAACAGCATCCTCGACCTCGCCAAGGCGGAGTCGGGAACCGTCACGGTGGAGATGGCCGACGTCTCCGTCGGAGAGCTCCGCAACGGGCTCTTGCGCGAGTTCGAGCTCGTCGCGCAAGGACAGGGTCTCGGGTTCGCGATCGACGTCGCCCCCAACGTCCCCCATGACATCGTCACCGACCCGCAACGCCTCCGCCAGATCCTCAAGAACCTGCTCGCCAACGCGTTCAAGTTCACCGAGCACGGCGAGGTGCACGTCCAAGTCAGCCTGGCCGATCACCGATGGAGCCGAGAGAGCGAGCCGCTCGTCGAGGCCTCACCGGTCTTGGCCCTGTCCGTCCGCGATACCGGGATCGGGATCGGAGAACAAGAGCAACAGCGGATCTTCGAGGCGTTCGCGCAGGGCGACGGCACCAGCGCCCGCGAGTACGGGGGCACCGGCCTCGGCCTTTCGATCAGCCGCGAGCTCGCCGGCCTGCTCGGCGGTGAGATCACCGTGGCCAGCACACCGGGCAACGGCAGCACCTTCACGATCTACCTTCCCTTGGTTCGTCCCACGCCGGCGGCACCCACCACCGCTCTTGAGAGCTTGCCGCCCACGCCGAGGCCCTCGAGCGAGTCCGTCGCTGCCGAAGATCGGACGGCCAGGGAGACCCGTCTGAGGATCGCTCGAAGCCGGCACAACGACCTCGACGATCACCCCTTCGAGGGCATCAAGGTCCTGGTGGTCGACGACGACTTCCGCAACATCTTCGCGCTGACCGCGCTCCTCGAACGCGGATCCGCCCAAGTCCAGGCGGCCGAGAACGGTCCCGACGCCGTCGCCACCCTGCAGCGGATGCCCGACATCGACCTCGTCCTGATGGACATCATGATGCCGGGCATGGATGGGTATGGCGCCATCCGCGCGATCCGTGCGCTGGACGGATTCCGGTCGCTCCCGATCATCGCCCTCACCGCCAAGGTGGTGGCCGGTGAACGCGAACGCTGCATCGAAGCCGGAGCGACCGACTACGTTCCCAAGCCCGTCGACACCGCCCAGCTCCTCACGGTCGTCGGGCCGTGGTTGCCGGCGCCGGTGAAGTCGATCGCATGAACACCACGGTGCGTTCCGTTGGATCGCAGACCACCGATCGAGCGGCGCCGTTCGACCCCGCTGCCGTGCCGATCCTGATGGTGGACGACAACCCCGCGAAGCGGCTGGCGCTGAAGGCGGTCCTGTTGCCGCTCGGCTATTCCATCGTCGAGGCCGACTCGGGACTCGCCGCCCTGCGCTGCGTCATGGCCCAGGACTTCGCGGTCATCCTGCTCGACGTCCTCATGCCGATCATGGACGGTTTCGAAACTGCCGCGCTCATCCGTCAGCGCCGGCAGTCCGAGACGACCCCGATCATCTTCATCACCGCGCACGGAAGAGATGAGATCGCGAATCCGGACCTGTACGCCGAAGGTGCGGTCGACTTCATCTTCGCCCCCGTCCCACCGCTCGAGCTTCGAGCCAAAGTCAGGGCCTTCGCGAACCTCTTCGTCAAGGCGGAGGAGCTCGCCGCGCAGGCTCGGGACGTCCAGGTTTCCGCCGACCGACTGAGGCTCCTCACCGAGGCCGCCCCGATCGGCATCTTCCAGACCGACAACGAGGGCCGGTACGAGTACACGAATCCATATTGGACCGAGATGACCGGCATCGCACCGGACGAAGCGGCCGGTCTGAGCTGGGAGACGCTCATCAACTCGGAGGAACGCGCCGGCCTGATCGCCGAATTGCCCGACGGTGTCGTGGAGCGGACCGAGCTCCGTCATCGATACGAGATCCTGGCCCCTGACTCGGACCCGCGCATCGTCCTGGTGACCTCCAAGTCCGTCGCGGGCAGCGACGGAGAGACCGCGGGTTGGGTCGGCACCGTCGCCGACGTCACCGCGGAGGCGGGGGCGGAGGCGGCCATGTCCGACGCCCGGGACAAGGCGACCGATGCATCCCGGCAGAAGTCGGATTTCCTGGCCAACATGAGCCACGAGATCCGCACCCCCATGAACGGCGTCATCGGCATGACCGAGCTCCTGCTCGAGACCGACCTCGACACTCGCCAGCGCGACTACGCACAGACGGTGCGCAACTCGGGGGAGGCGCTCCTGACGATCATCAACAACATCCTGGACTTCTCCAAGGTCGAGGCCGGGATGCTCGAGATCGAGGAGATCGAGTTCGGCCTTCGGGACATCGTGGGCGATGTCGTGGATCTATTGGGTGGCCCGGCGAAGGCCAAGGGCCTCGAGTTGGTCGCGGTCGTCGAGAGCTCCGTCCCCGCGGTGGTCAGCGGCGATCCGGGGCGCGTGCGCCAGGTCCTCACCA
Source organism: uncultured Actinomycetes bacterium (assembly GCA_964567675.1). Taxonomy (GTDB): domain Bacteria; phylum Actinomycetota; class UBA4738; order UBA4738; family HRBIN12; genus CALGFI01. The sequence continues at coordinate 7,024 of CAZMNP010000156.1, read as the reverse complement.
ATCTCATCGGCAACGCCATCAAGTTCACCCAGAGCGGCGAGATCCTCGTCCGCGCTACCGCGGTCGAGCCCGGCGGCGAGGACGTTCCGATGGCGAGCAGCTTGCAGGGCTGGTGCGCGAGGTTCGAATGCGAACGTCGCTGCACGGCCACCATCGTCCGGTTCGAGGTCACCGACACGGGTGACGGGATCGCCCCCAACAAGCTCGCGACGATCTTCCAGCCCTTCGTCCAGGCCGACACGTCCACCTCGCGGAGGTACGGCGGTACGGGCCTAGGCCTGGCCATCAGCGGTCAACTGGTTGCGCTGATGGGGGGCGACTGCGGCGTCTCCAGCCGGGTCGGTGCGGGAAGCACCTTCTGGTTCACCATCTGCGTTCACGGCGGCTCCGGGCACTCGACGAACGGCATCGAGCGGAGCATGTCGTCCGAGCCGCGCACGGATGCGACCGGCGCCTCCCCCACCGAGGTCACCGCGCAGGATCCTTCAACGCCCGTCGAACTCGGAGTGGGCCGGCTGCTCCTGGTCGAGGACAACCTGATCAACCAGAAGGTTGCCCTCGCCATGCTTTCCAGCGCCGGGTACGACGTGGACACGGTGCTCGACGGAGCGGCGGCCGTGAAAGCCGTCGCCGCCGAAACCTACGACGCCATCTTGATGGACTGCCAGATGCCGGAGATGAACGGCTACGAGGCAACCGCCGCGATCCGGGCGCACGACGGTCCCGAGCGCCACACCCCCATCATCGCGATGACCGCCGGAGCGCGCCGGGTAGACCGGGACCGCTGCCTGGCCGCGGGCATGGACAGCTATCTCGCCAAACCGGTGAGCAAGGACGCCTTGCTGGCACTGGTGACTCGGTCCCTGAAAGAAGGGCCCGGCGACACCGCCCAACGGGCGCGTGCCGCTCAGGCCTCGGCAGATGAGGTCACGATCGACCCGGTGGTGTTCGACGAGCTCCGCGCTCTCGGAGCGGCAGGCGGTCAGGACCTGCTCACCGAGCTCGTCGATGCGTTCGTCAAGGACACGGAACCGCTTCTCGTCCAGCTCGGCGAGGCGATCGAAGCCGGAGATGCGCCCACGGTCGGCCGCATCGCCCACAACATCAAGGGAAGCTGCGGCCAACTGGGCGGCCGGCGTCTCGCTTCGTCATTCGACCGTTTGGAGCGAAGGGCGAACTCCGGCGGTCTGTCCCTGGATCGGACCGATCTCCAAGAGGTCGAAACCGACTACCTGGACCTGCGCCGGACCCTGGCGCAGCGGCTGTCGCCGGCGACCGGGAAGGGTCGTCCGTGATCGCCGTGCAGACCACCCGCCGGATCCTGCTGGCCGAGGACAACCCGGTCAACCAGCGGGTGGCAGCGGCGATGCTGGAGCATCTCGGGTTCCACGTCCACGTGGTGTCCGATGGTGCGGAAGCGGTGAGAGCCGCGACCCTCACGCCCTATCACGCGATCCTCATGGACTGCGACATCCCCGGCCTGGATGGCTACCAGGCGACCAGCGAGATCCGGCGCCTCCAAGGAACATCCCGTGGCACCCCGATCATCGCGGTCACCGCCTCGCCCGTGGAGTCCGTCGGCCAGAGCTGTCTGGCGGCCGGCATGGACGACTGCCTCACCAAACCCCTCACCTTGAAGGCGCTGGCCACGGTGTTGGCCCACTGGGCACCGGATGGATCGAGGTCCGACATCGCCGATGAATGGGGCGAACCCCTCCCCGACGCCGGCCTAGCCGACGCGGCCGATCGAGCCCGCCCCGTCCTGGATGCCCGCGTCGTCGACCGGCTCGAGCGGCTGGGGAACAGGGCAGGCGAGGATCTCATGGAGCAGTTGGCCGTCATGTTCCTGACCAACGCCGACGCCCGAGTCAACGCGATGCGCAAGGCGCTCTCGCGCGACGACGCCGCTGCGGTGGTCCGCTCGGCTCACACCCTGAGCGGAGCGAGCGCCAACCTCGGCGCAACCGAGCTGGCCCGCCTCTGTGCCACGATGGCGACGGACGGCGCCGCCGGCGATCCCGCGGGTGGCGGCGTACTCCTGCAGGAGATCGAAGCGGAGCTCGAACGGGTCCGCCACGCCCTCGATTCACGGACGCCGGCACCATGAGGATCCTGGTCGCCGACGACGACCCCACCTCCCGGCTCATCGCCCAGATGGCCCTTCGGAACCTCGGCCACGAATGCGACGCCGTGAGCGACGGCGCACAGGCGTGGGACGCGTACCGATCCCACCGGCCCGACGTGATCATCAGCGACTGGTCGATGCCCGGTCTGACCGGGCTCGAACTGTGCCGCACGATCCGGGCCCAAGTCGCCGATGGCTACACGTACTTCATCATGGTCACGAGCCATGGGAACCTCGACGAGATCCTCGAAGGGATGAGCGCCGGCGCCGACGACTACCTCGTCAAGCCGCTCGACTCCGAAGATCTGCAGGCCCGTCTGGTTGGGGCGGCAAGGGTCACGTCGCTCCACCGGAAGCTCGCCGAGCAACAGACCGAGCTGGAGAAGCTGAACGAAGAGCTCACCGCCATGGCTCGGCGCGATCCACTGACCGGACTCGGCAACCGCAGGGCCCTCGACGAAGACCTGGAACTTCTGGAGGCTCGAGTCACTCGGTACGGTCACCGCTACTGCATGGCCCTGCTCGACGTCGATCATTTCAAGTCCTACAACGACACCTACGGCCACCAGGCCGGCGACCAGATCCTCCGCACCGTCGCCGACCAGCTCGAAGCTCAGGCCCGCGGAGGGGACGCCCTCTACCGCTACGGCGGCGAGGAGTTCCTGTGCATCTTCCCCGAGCAGTCCCTGGCCAACGGATTCATGGCGGTCGAGCGGATGCGGATCGGCCTCCAACGGCTCGCCATCCCGCACACCGACAACCCCCTCGGGGTGCTCACCATCAGCGGGGGCCTGGCCATGCTCGATCCGGGCCACAGCAGACCGGCGAGCGAGGTGCTCAAAGAAGCGGACGAGGTCCTCTATCGGGCCAAGCAACTCGGCCGCAACCGCGTCGAGCAGCCGGTCTCAGTTCGCGTCTGAGCCGGCGTTGCCGGTCGTGGTGTCGTCGTCGTTCGTTCGTGAGACGGGAGGTGTCTGGTTTCACGACGTCGTTCCCACCTGTCTCGGGACATCGTGCACACCTCAGGTGATGGGGGTGCGGGATGTCGCTGGCACGGCTGGTGGTCACGGCGGTCAGGCTCGCGCTGATCGCAGCCATCGCCACCGCGATCGTCGAGATGGAGCGAACGATCCCGGTCTGGGTGTAGCTTCGCGCCGCCGAACGCAAGCCCGAAAGAGGGTGAAGAGATGGACAGCACGACGTCCGAACATGGCGGCTCCGGTGGGGGAGGATCGTCTCCAGCTGGGCCGGTCGAAGTGCCGGCGACCCAGCAGGACGTGACTCAGGTCGTCATCACCACAAGCACGCTGTGGCGCGGGGTCGGGGTCATCCTCGCGACCATGGCCGGCCTATGGGCGGTCAATCAGGCCCGTGAATTGACGTCGATGCTCGTCATCTCCCTGTTCTTCGCCCTCGCGCTCGTCCCGGGTGTCAACCACCTCCACCAGAAACGGGGCTGGAAGCGGGGAGCCGCCGTCGGGTTCATCTACCTCGCCGGCATCCTCGTACTGGCGCTGCTGACCCTGGTGCTGATCCCGAACATCGGCCAGCTCGCAGAGCGGATCGGCCAGGACGGGACACGGTGGCTGACGAGCCTCGACCGCTGGACGTCGGACACGTTCGGGATCCACATCGTGAGCGCCCAGGCCTCGAGGGACGCCGCGGTGACCACGAAGGAGTTCCTCGGCCAGTGGTCCGACAAGCTCATCGGAGCGGCGAGCGACGTGGTCTCGACCGGTGTCGGCTTCGTCTTCAGCGTCGCGACCATCGCCACGTTCACGTTCTACATCGCCGCCGACTTCCCCCGCCTCTTGCGGGGGTTCCTGTCCTGGTTCAGCCCGGCCCGCCAGCAGCGCCTGGGATGGACCATCGACGAGTCCATCACCCAGGTCGGCGGGTACCTGTACTCGCGGCTGCTGCTCACGGCGATCAACGGGCTCGGGTTCTTCGCCGTGATGGTCGCGGTTGGGGTGCCCGTTGGCCCGGCGATCCCGCTCGCGATCTTCGGCGGGTTCGTCTCGGAGTTCATCCCCGGAATCGGCACCTACATCGGCGGGGCGATCCCGATCGCGCTCACGCTCGCGATCCAGGGGCCCGTCCCCGCGCTGATCGTGCTGGGCTACGTGCTCGTCTATCAGCAGATCGAGAACTACTGGCTCAGCCCGAAGATCAGCGCCAAGACGATGGAGCTGAACGCTGGCCTCGCCTTCGGTTCCGCCCTGGCCGGCGGCGCGCTGTTCGGACCGATGGGGGCGTTCATGGCCCTGCCGGTCGCCGCGCTCATCTGTTCCTTCATCAAGAACTACCGCCACGGCCACGAGGTCGTGTACCGGTCCCCCTACGCGCAGGACGACTGGTCGCCTCCGGCAGCGGAGACCGGGGCCGAGGGGTCGTGACGGCGGATCGACCTTTCCGCTCCGTGGTCATCATCGTGTTGCGGATCGGCTCGAGCATGGGCCGGGCTCGCCGGCGCAGCCTTCACCATCTCGGCGTGTGCTCGTGCGGATCCCGCGCGATCTCGGCCAACAGGGCCGATCGCTGCGCGGACATCGCTCGACGCGTGGCGCGGACGAACCTGCGCGGATCATCGCTCTCCTCCGCCCACGCGGCTTCCAACTTCGCCTCCGCGAACACGATCTCGGACTCCGCGCGGCACAGGCCGCGCTCGAGGAGTCGCCGTGCATAGGACCCGGCGGCTGGCACGTCGGTCGCCCGAACGTTGAGGTCCCCGAGCGTCTCCTCCGCCGCCTCCAGGTGGCGCTCGACCCGGAACCGGATCACGTTGCCCGCGCTCCCCGCCTCCTCACGCAGCCGCCGCATGTGTTCGTTCGCGACGCGCAGGCGAGCGACGAGATCGCGGTGTTCGATGTCGCCGCTCATGACGCGTCGGTGCCGTCGGACCGAGGAACGGTCGACCGGTAGATCGCGTCGGTCAGGTCCAGGATCTGGCGCGAGAAGTCGATGAGCTCCTCGTTCTGCTTCTCCTCGCGCTGCACCGAGTCCCACGCCGAGCTCGCGAGAACGGCCCGCTTCTCGTCGGTCCGGTTCTGACTGATCATCACGAACGTCGACAGGAAGATCGCTTCGAGCGAGACAGCCAGGGTCAGGGTCGGCCAGGGGTTCGCTTCGAACCAGATCATCCATGCCGCGAACACCGCGATGTGCACGTACACGAAACCCATCGAGCCCGCGCGTCGCGTGATCGTGTCGGCGATCCGGTTCTGGATGCTCCGTGCCCGCTCCTCACCGTGAAGGAGGAGCACAGGGTGCGGCCGCCTCGGTTCCCTGGCTTCCGTGCTCATCGGTCTCCTCCTTCGTGTCCGTTCCGACGTCCGTGCCGGCGGAGCGGAGAGGGAGGCGCAACGCGCCTCCCTCTCCAGGCCATCGCTACGCCGCTTCCGCTACGCCGCTTCGGCCTTGCCGATACGGCCGGCGACCTCGGCAACGGCCTCCGTGCTGCGCCGCATCCTGAAGCCGGTCACGAGCAAGGTCGTGCCCGTCACGACCGCGAACGCTGCGATCAGCGTGATCAGCGCCAGGGCGCCCGCGCCCGGGTGGATCCACATGATCGCGCCGAACGCGATGCTGACGAGGCCGGAAAGCACGAGCAGGACCCGGTCCCCGCCGTCGAGCAGCAGCTCGAATGCGCTTGCGATCTGGAGCAAGCCGATCGCGATCGCCCACCCGCCGATCACGTACAGCAGCGCGAGCGCCGAGAGGTCGGGCCAGACCCACACGGCGACGCCCGTTACGACGCCGAGGAGCCCGTGGAGGATCATCCACCCTCGACCCGACACCTGCCGGCCGGCGAACGCCGTGACGATCACGGCGATCCCGTCCACGAACGCGACCGCCCCGAACGTCAGGACGAGCGCGGCCAAGCTGATCCCCGGGAAGGCGAGCAGGACGATCCCGAAGATCAGCGCCACGGCGCCCCTGAGCCCGATCCACGACGAGACGCGCTTCGTCAACGTCTCGGTGTCCTTCTGGAACTGCGTCTTCCCTGCGACTGACTGTGCCATCGTCCCCCTCCTCGTTGTCGGCGCCGTCGTGGCGCCACGGTGTCCGTCGGTGTGCAGATCAGTGCTCACGGTCGGACCTCCACCCTTGACCGTCGGTCATGTCGGCCATCAGGTCCGCCTCGATGACTGCGACCGCTTCGACCATCGCGGCGTCGGCCGCGTCCATGTCGGCGCGGATCTCGTCCCGCATCGACTTCCACGGGCGGGCGGCGTCCGCGCGGACCCGCCTGAGCGTCTCGCCCGCGGTCAGAGCCTTCTCGCGAGCGTGTTCGACGGCCTCGGTCGACCGGCGGCGCGCGTCATCCTTCGCCCGCGCAACGCGCTCGCGTGCTGCCTCGAGCTGGCGGTCGTAGGCCTCCAGCTCCTGCTCGATCGCGCGCTCGAAGGCGTTCCAGTCCTCGGCCTCGCTGGCCGCGAGCTGTGACTCCATCACGACGACCTCGGCATCGAGCTCGTCGAGTTCACGGTCGAGTTCGTCGAAGTAGGCCCTCCACACCGCGTCGTCCTCCTCCGCCATCTGGCGGAGATCTGTGCGGATCTCGGCGTCCTTCGCGCGAACCGCGTCGAGGCGACGCTCGATGCTCCGGTTCGCCTTCTCCCGGTCGCCCCGAGCGCTGCCGCGCACGTCGTCGATCCGCCGTCCAAGGGCGGCAAGCCTGTCCTCGGCGGAGCGATGCCGGTCCTGCATCGTCTTGGTGCTCATGTCTCCTCCTTCCGTTCGTTCCGTCGGTCCCGTTCCGTCGGTCCGGTTCCGTCCGTCCCCTCAACCGCGGTTGCCCCCTTCCTCGTTCGGTCTCGCGGCTACCGTCACCATGGGACGTGCCGCTGCCGTGCCGCTGCCATGCCGTGGACGCCACTGCCGTCCGGCGACGAACGG
>CAZMNP010000155.1:0-2709 GCA_964567675.1 uncultured Actinomycetes bacterium | reverse complement strand
GTCCGAATCGCCGGTCGTACCCCTCCGACCACTCGAAGTTGTCGAGCAGGGACCAGACGAAGAACCCTCCGAGCTCGACACCGGCGCCGATGGCCTCCCGAGCGGCCTCCACGTGGTCGACCAGGTAGGAGACCCGCGCCGGATCCTCGACGCCGGCCGGGCCGACAACGTCGTCGAACGCCGCCCCGTTCTCGGTGATCACGATCCGCCCGGGGGCGTAGTCGCGCTGGAGGGCAAGGAGCACCTCGGTGAGCGCGTCGGGCTCGATCGGCCAGCGCATCGCCGTGACGCCGACCCCCGGCGGAACGATCGACCAGGCCCCCAGGGATCCGGGAAGCTCTTCGGCGACGCCGTCCTCGGGGCGTGACGCGGTCACGGTGTGACGCCGGTAGTAGTTCACCCCGAGGAAGTCGACCGGCCGGGCGATCGTCTCGAGGTCTCCGTCGCGCACGAAGGCCAGATCGCTCCGGTCGCGGTACCGATCGAGGAGCTCGGCCGGGTAGCCCCGCCCGAAGATCGGATCCAGGTACTGCCCGTTCATGTGCAGGTCCGCGAGCCGGGCGGCCTCGACGTCCTCCGGATCGTCGGACGCCGGCGCGGTCGGCTGAACGTTCAACGCGATGCCGACCGCGCCGGTCGAAAGGGCCTGCGCCGCCAGGCCATGCGCGAGCAGCAGGTGGTGCGAGGCGGCGAGCGCGAGGGCGTCGTCCCGCAGGCCTGGAGCGTGGACGCCCGATCCGTACCCGAGCCACGCGGCACACCACGGCTCGTTCATGGTGATCCAGGAAGGAACCTCGCCGGAGAACGCTCCGTGAACGATGTCGGCGTAGTCGGCGAACCGCTCGGCGGTGTCCCGGTTCGGCCATCCACCGAGGTCTTGGAGCGCCTGCGGCAGATCCCAGTGGAAGAGCGTCGGGATAGGGACGATGCCGCGCCGGTTCAGCGCTTCGACGAGACGCCGGTAGTGGTCCAGCCCGGGCTGGTTCGCCTGGCCGCTCCCGGTCGGCTGGATCCTCGGCCACGCGATCGAGAAACGGTACGCGCCGATCCCGAGCCGGGCCATCAGGTCGGCGTCCTGTTCGTACCGGTGATACTGATCGCAGGCGATCTCGCCCGTGTCCCCATTCCGCGTCTTCCCGGGGGTGCGGCTGAAGGTGTCCCAGATCGACGGTCCGCGGCCGTCCTTCCAGGCGGCGCCCTCGACCTGGTACGCGGAGGTCGCGGCGCCCCACAGGAACCCGGCCGGGAACTGGTTCACCGGATCGGGCAGGCTCAGCGGCCGCCTTCGTAGATGCCGAGCCCCGTGTCGGGATCGAAGAAGTGGAGGCGCCCCACGTCGACGACGAGCTCGATCGGCTCCCCTTGCGTCGCCTTGGTCCGCGGATTCAGCCGGGCGACGAAGGTCGACTCGCCCTGCGCCGCCTCCTGCTCCACGGCGTCCAGGGCCTCTTGGCCGACGTCGTTAGCAAGCTCCTTCACGTCCTCGGTGACCACGATCGGTGCCTTGACCTTGAAGTGAACGACGACGTCGGAGCCGAGGGCTTCGCGGAGCTCCACGGTGGAGCGGATGCGGCGATCGCTCGGCGCGTCCGAGCCGAACGCGGCGTCCTCCATGTCCTCGGGACGCACGCCGAGGATGACCCGCTTCCCCTCGAACGCACGGAGGCTCGGACGAGCGGATTCGACGTCGTCGGGGATCCCCAGCCGGAAGCCGCCGAACTCGAGCGTGAGGGAACCGTTCGAGCGCGAAAGCGTCGCCTCGACCATGTTCATCGCCGGCGAGCCGATGAAGCCGGCCACGAACAGGTTCACGGGATGGTCGTAGAGGTACTGCGGCGTGTCGGCCTGCTGGAGCAGGCCCTTGCGGATCACGGCGACGCGGTCGCCCATCGTCATGGCTTCGGTCTGGTCGTGGGTGACGTACAGCGTCGTCACGCCGAGCTCGTGCTGGATCCGCGCGATCTCCGAGCGCATCTGGACACGGAGCTTCGCGTCCAGGTTCGAGAGCGGCTCGTCCATGAGGAACGCCTTGGGCTCGCGGACGATCGCGCGTCCCATCGCCACCCGCTGCCGCTGCCCGCCGGACAGGGCCTTGGGCTTGCGCTCGAGGAAGTCCTCGAGACCCAGGATCGAGGCCGCCTGACGGACGCGCCGATCGATCTCCTCCTTGGGCAGCTTCCGGAGCTTCAGCCCGAACGCCATGTTGTCGTAGACGTTCATGTGCGGATACAGCGCGTAGTTCTGGAACACCATCGCGATGTCCCGCTCCTTGGGCGGCACGGTATTGACCACCTGGTCGCCGATCCGGATCGTCCCGTCGGTGATCGTCTCGAGACCCGCCACCATCCGCAGCGCGGTGGTCTTCCCGCACCCCGACGGCCCGACGAGCACGATGAACTCGCCGTCCTTGATCTCCAAGCTCAGATCGGAGATGCCGACGGCCCCACCTGGATAGATCTTGCTGACGTCATCCAACACGATCCCGGCCACGGACCCTCCTCACCGGCTCGACCTGAATATTCAACCTCACCTGCGGCTCCCAGGTCGAACCGGCGCGTAGAGCCGTGGCTACGATGCAGGCATGGCTCCCAGGATCGACCTCGTCGAGGGCGACATCACCGAGCAAGACGTCGACGCGATCGTGAACGCGGCCAACGCTTCGCTCCTTGGCGGCGGCGGCGTGGACGGCGCCATCCATCGCCGGGGCGG
>CAZMNP010000154.1:0-6263 GCA_964567675.1 uncultured Actinomycetes bacterium | reverse complement strand
GACCTCCGGTCGATGCAGTCGGCCGCGGAGGTCGGCGGCCCGGAACTTCACGCGGCGCAGCTGCTCGCGGTCGCCGACTACCTCTCCCTCGAGACGGATCTCGAGCGCACGGGTGAAGCGCTCGACATCTGGGCGGAGGAGCTGCGGCGCGCCGTTCGGGCTCGCGACAGCCGCGAGGTGGCATCGCTGCTGCATCCGCTCCGAGAGGCCCTGCTCGGCGGCACCGAGGATCGCGCCGCGCTCTACGCCGCGTGCATCCGCAGCGCGCTCGCGCCGGAGATCGTCCTCGAGGCGGTGACGGCGGAGGCGGCCGAGGACCATCCCCACCTGGCCACCCTGCTCGGGCCGTTCGGGGATGAGGGCGTCGAGGCGCTCTTGGATCTCCTGGGCGACGAACAGGACCGCAACCGGCGCGGGCTGTTGTTCGGCGCGCTTCGCCGCATCATCCCCGAGCACACCACGCCGGTCGTCGCGAGGCTTTCGGACGAGCGGTGGTTCGTCGTTCGCAACGCCGTCCTGCTGCTGGGGAGCGCCGGGAACGCGGACGTGCTCCCACGGCTGGCCAAGGCCGCCCGGCACCCGTCTCCGGAGGTCCGTGCGGAGGTGCCGGATGCGGTCGCCTCGGCCGCAGGCGCGGCGGCGGTTCCCTCCCTCGTCCGGATGGCGCTCGAGGGAGAGCCCGACCTGCGCGCTCAGGCCGTGAGCTCGCTCGCAACCCTCACGGGCCCGGAGGCCGCCGAGGGGCTCGCCGAGGTGGTCCGCGGATCCTCCGATCGCGGTCTGCGGACCCAGGCGCTCGAACGGCTCGCCGCGCGCCCCGAGGGACGGGCGACGCTGGAACCGCTCCTCGCACGCGGAAGCGACACGCGTCTTCCGTGGCGTCTCCGGCGTGTCATCCGCCGGGCCCTCGCGCGCCCGACGGCGGAGCGGCGATGAACGGGGCTCAAGCCGCCGATCCCGAGATCCTCGTCGTCCGAGAGCTGCTGCGGACGATGTCCTCGGGCCGGCAGGTGTACGCCCTGTATCCGGGAGCGCATCCCAAGCGCATGGAGGCGGCGCGCGCGATGGAGGAGCTCGTCCTCAAGCTCCGGGAGGTCCGTCCGAGCGATCCCGTCCTGTTCGTCACCGACGGCAACTTCTACCTCGGACCGACGCTGCTCGCGTGGGAGTCGCTCACGCTCTACGGACTCGCGCACGCGTTCGCAGAGGCGGGGGTGCGTTCGCTGGAGTTCCTCCCGAACCCGACGGACGCCGAGATGGACGCCGTCCTGCGGCTCCTGTCCGGTGAGCCGGAGGCAACGAACGAGCTCCTCACCGTCGGCGTCAACCGAGCCGGCCCGAACACGCCGCCCGACACCCCCGAGAGCACGATGGCCGACCTCCTGCAGAGCTACGCGGCCGGGCTCGACCTGCTTCGGACGACGGCGACGCGATTGCTGGCGGGACGCCCGGCGGACATGAACGCGACGGTCCGGCTCACCGAGCGGATCGCCGACCTCCTCGTCGCGGATCCCGCGCAGGCATTGCTGCTCACCACCGTGAAGTCGTACGACGAGTACACGTACCACCACATGGTGAACGTGTGCATCCTGTCGCTCGCGCTCGCGCGGGCGATCGGACTGTCGAGGGACGACGCCGTGGCGCTCGGGATCGGCGGGCTCCTCCACGACGTCGGCAAGGTCAAGGTTCCGTCGGAGATCCTGCAACACCAGGGCGCGCTCGACGAGGAGCAATGGCGCCTGATCCAGCGGCACCCGGTCGACGGCGCCGGGCTCGTCCTCATCACGAGCCGGAACGCGTACCACCCCGCCGTCGCGACGGTCCTCGAGCACCACGCGGCGTTCGACGGCTCCGGATATCCGTCGCTCTCGGGGCGGCGCTCGCCGTCACTGCCCGCGCGCATCGTCTCGGTCGCGGACTGCTTCGACGCGGTCACGAGCAAGCGCTCGTACCGCAAGCCGGAGGAGCGCCGGCAGGCCCTCAGCATCCTGCAGGCCGGAGCGGGCCGGTCGTTCGACCCGCGCGTGGTCCGCACGTTCGTGCGGATGGTCGGCATCTTCCCCGTGGGCTCGCTCGTCCGCCTGTCGACCGGGGAGGTGGGCGCCGTCGTCCGCAACCACGAGCAGCTCCTCGCTCGTCCGATCGTGCGGATGGTCCTCGACGTGAACGGCGCCGAGTCCGAGCCGGTGGAGGTCGACCTCTCGCAGACGGGATCGGACGGCGAGCCACTGGCGACGGTGGTGCGAAGCGTGGACCCGGCCGAGGTCGGCGTGGACATGCTCTCGCTGCTCGCATCCGCCCGTTTCGACATCCCGCCTCCGGAGGACACCGGTCCGGGGCTCGTGCATGAGCCGTCGCCGGGCGAGCTGCCTCCCGAGGGGTACGTCGAGGCGCACGACGACATCCCGGCGTTCGACCTTCCGATCGACCCGGACGCCGGCCGCGAGTAGCGCGAGGCCGAGGCCCATCGGGCACCGGCTAGACTGCGCGCCATGCCGGTCGAGATCGACATCGATCACGTCGCGCGGCTCGCGCGTCTGGAGCTGACGGGCGAAGAGAAGGAGCGCCTTCGGGCGCAGCTCGGCCTGATCCTCGAGCATGCGGCGAAGGTGGGGGAGGTCGCGGCGGACGACGTCCCTCCCACCGCATACGCGATCCCGCGCGCGAACGTCCTCCGACCCGACGTCCGGACCGAGTCGCTGCCGCTCCAGGATGTGCTCGCGAACGCGCCCGAGGTCGAGGACGACCGGTTCAAGGTTCCCCGGATCGTGGAGGTCGAGTGACCGAGCTCTGCGACCGGACCGCGACCGAGCTCTCCTCGATGCTCCGCGCGGGACAGACGTCCAGCGCGAAGATCGCGGCGTCATGCCTCGCGCGGATCGATGCCGTCGAAGGCCGCGTGAAGGCGTTCCTCGCTCGCACCGACGATCTGGCGCAGGCGCAGGCGGTCGCCGCGGACTCCCGTCTGCCGGACGGCGACGCGCCGGCCGTCGCCGGCATCCCACTGGCGCTGAAGGACGTGCTCTCGACCCGCGGCATCGCGACGACGTGCGGCTCGAAGATCCTCGAGACCTACGTGCCGCCGTACGACTGCACCGCATGGGAACGGCTGCAGGCCGACGGCGCCGTGCTCCTCGGCAAGACGAACTGCGACGAGTTCGCGATGGGCTCCTCGAACGAGAACTCGGCGTTCGGGCCGGTGCACAACCCTTGGGATCTCGACACGGTGCCCGGTGGCTCCAGCGGCGGCAGCGCCGCGGCGGTCGCCGCGGGCGAGGCCGTGTGGGCGCTCGGAACGGACACGGGCGGGTCGGTCCGCCAGCCGGCGTCCCTCTGCGGCGTGGTCGGGTTGAAGCCGACCTACGGGTTGATCAGCCGGTACGGGTTGATCGCGTTCGCGTCCTCGCTTGACACCGTCGGGACGTTCACGCGGGGGGTGCGCGATGCGGCGCTGCTCCTGTCCTCGATCGCCGGCAAGGACCAGATGGACGCGACGAGCCTCGACACGCCGCGACGCGACTACACCGAAGGGCTCGAGCAAGGTGTGGCCGGGCTCAAGGTCGGCGTCGTTCGCGAGGCGTTCGGCGAGGGCGTCGAGCCCGGCGTCAAGGCGAGCGTGCAGGCGGCCGTCGACCGGCTCGAGGGCCTCGGCGCGAGCGTCGGTGAGGTCTCACTGCCGCACACCGACTACGCGCTCTCGGCGTACTACCTGATCGCGCCGTCCGAAGCCTCCTCGAACCTCGCGCGGTACGACGGCGTTCGGTACGGGCTGCGCGTTCCCGGCGCCAACTCGGTCGAGATGATGACGAAGACGCGCGGCGCCGGGTTCGGCCCCGAGGTGAAGCGGCGCATCATGCTCGGCACGTACGCGCTCTCGGCCGGGTACTACGAGGCCTACTACGGCCAGGCGCAGAAGGTGCGAACGCTCATCATCCGCGACTACGAAGCCGCGTTCGCGGACTTCGACGTGCTGGTCTCGCCGACGTCGCCGACGACGGCGTTCCCGATCGGCGCGAAGGTGGACGACCCGCTCGCGATGTACCTGAACGACGTCTTCACGATCCCGGCGAACCTGTCGGGGATGCCGGCGATCTCGATCCCGAGCGGCCTGGACGACAAGGGCCTGCCGGTCGGGCTCCAGCTCACGACGCCGGTGCTCCGCGAGGATCTGCTGCTGCGCGCGGCCTTCGCGCTCGAGCAGGCGATCGGGTTCGACGCGCGCCCGGGGCTGCTGACCGACCTCGCCGCGTAGCGAGCGCTCTCCGCTCAGGCGACCGCTTCCTCAGGCTCGTCTTGGTCGCCGACGGGTTCGTCGCGGTCCGCCGGTCGGTTGGTCGAGATGATGATCGCGACCGCGATCACGATGACGGCCCCCGCGGCGATCGTTCGGAGCGTCACGGTCTCGTCGAGGATCAGCCAGCCGAGGAACACCGCGACGATCGGGTTCACGTAGGCGTAGGTCGACACGAGCGAGGTCCTCGCGTTCCGCAGCAGCCACACGTACGAGGTGTACCCGACCCACGACCCGATCGTGATGAGGTACGTGAGCGCGAGGAGCGACGCCGCGGAGAAATCCTCGAACCGGATCAACGGGATCTCGCCGCGGAGCACGCCGGCGATCACGAGGATCGCGCCGCCGACCATCATCTCCATCCCGGCACCCACCAGCGGGCGCTTGGGCAGCGGGGCATTGCGCGAGTAGAGCGACCCGCTCGTCCACGAAAGGCTCGCGAGGACCCCGATGAGCATCCCCGAGAGCGGCACCCCGGCGTCGAGCCCCGCCACGCCGATCAACAAGGCCGCGCCGCCGAAACCGAGGATCAGCCCGAACGTCGTGACCCATCCGACGCGCCGCTGCAGCAGCACCCGGTCGACGAGCGCCATCCACAGCGGGACGAGCGCGATGATCAGCGAGATGATCCCGGAGGGCAGGGTGACCTCGGCGAGCACCACGAGGCCGTTGCCTCCCGCGACGAGTCCTGCACCGACGAGGCCGGCGGCGATCCAGTTGGTGCGCGTCGGGCGATCGCCCTCGACGTCGCCGCGGCGCACGGTCACCGCGTAGAGCACCGCGCCGGCGATGAAGAAGCGGATGCCGGCAGCGATGAGCGGCGGCAGGGTCTGATTGGAGACGCGGATCGCGAGGTAGGTGGTGCCCCAGATGATGTAGACGGCCGACAGCGCGGTCCAGATCAAGGTGGGAGAGGCGCGGACATCGTGATCCGATCGCGCCCGCGGCATGGCCATCACCTTAGGACGCCTCGGGTCCATCGTCACCGCCTTATTGGTCCTAGCCGGTTACCGATTGGACTGCGCGCTTCACGCGATCAGCCCCTCGATGGAACGCCCCGCCCGCGGGCTCGCGTGAGATGGCAGAGCGAGGTCGGCGGCGTTCGATAGGCTTCGCCGACATGGCCGCGTACGAATCCGTGATCGGTCTGGAGTGCCACGTCGAGCTCTCGACCGAGACGAAGATGTTCTGCGGCTGCCGCAACGGGTTCGGAGCCCCGCCGAACACGAGCGCGTGCCCGGTGTGCCTCGGGCTCCCCGGGTCCCTGCCGGTCCCGAACGAGAAGGCGATCGAGTACATCACGCGGATCGGCCTCGCCCTGAACTGCGAGATCGCTCCCGACTCCCTGTTCCACCGGAAGAACTACTTCTATCCGGACATGCCCAAGGACTACCAGATCAGCCAGTACGACCTTCCGATCTGCGTCGGGGGACACCTCGAGATCGAGGTCGACGGCCGGGCTCGCCGAATCCAGATCACCCGGGCGCACATGGAAGAGGACACCGGCAAGACCACGCACGTCGGGCAGTCCGGCCGCATCGGCCAGGCCGACTACGCCCTGGTCGACTACAACCGCGCCGGCGTCCCGTTGGTCGAGGTCGTGAGTGAGCCCGACATGCACTCGGCCGAAGAGGCGCGTGCGTACCTGACCGAGCTCCGCGCGACGCTCGAGGCGCTCGGCGTCTCGGACGTGCGGATGGAGGAGGGCTCGCTCCGGTGCGACGCGAACATCTCGACCCGCCCGGTCGGGGAGAAGACCCTGGGGACCAAAGTCGAGATCAAGAACCTCAACTCGATCCGTTCGCTCGAGCGCGCGCTGCGATACGAGGAAGAACGGCAGCGGAAAGCCCTCGACGCGGGCGAGCCGCTCCGGCAGGAGACACGTCACTTCGACGAGGAAACCGGGGCGACGCACACGCTCCGCTCCAAGGAGGAGGCGTTCGACTATCGCTACTTCCCCGAGCCCGACCTG
>CAZMNP010000153.1:0-3824 GCA_964567675.1 uncultured Actinomycetes bacterium | reverse complement strand
TACGGCGCCCGGCGCCGGCCGGGAAGGTCGATCCGGTTCATCTGGCTCACCGAGGGCGTGACGTTCCGGACGCCTCGCGAGGTCCTGCGCTTCCTCTACCTGCACGAGTGGATGCACTGGTACCTGAACTCGCTCGACGGGCGGGGGGCGTCGGCGGAGACGACGTGCGACCGGTTCGCGCTGGTCAACTACCGGAGGCGTTCGGTCTCGATCGCCGACGCGCAGGCCGCCATGCGCCGGGGCGGAGCGGACCCCTCACGCGCCGGCTCGGTGGCCGCTCGCAAACCGCTCTAGCCGCCGAACGCGGGGCGGCGATCGACCGGCTACGAGAAGCAGGCGGCCGCCAGCTCCAGGCCCTTCACGGTCTTCTCCGCGTCGTAGCCGAACCCGACCCGGAATCCCTTGCCGAGCCCGAACATGTCGCCCGGGACGAGCAGCACGCTCTGCTCGGTTCGCATCCGCTCGATGAGGTCGGTCGAGGAGACCGGAAGGTCGTACTCGACGTACGCGATCGCCCCGGCCTTCGGGCGCACGTAGGAAAGGACCGGCTGGGTCTCGATCCACTCCTCGAGACGAGGCAGGTTCGCGCGGACGATGCCGCGGGTCCGCGAGAGGATCGCCTCGCGCCGGTCCGGTTCCATCGCGATCGAGGCGAACCAGTCCGAGAGCATCCCCGGCGTCAGCGTCGTGTAGTCGTGGCGGATCCAGAGCTCTTTCACCAAGGATGCCGGTGCGACCGCCCACCCGATCCGCAAGCCGGGCATCGCGAAGGCCTTCGACAGGCCGCTCGTCACGACGACGCGGTCGTAGCGGCCCCAGAACGTCGGACAGGTCTCGTCCGTGTCGATCTCGGCGCCCCGGTAGATCTCGTCGGCGACGATCCAAGCGCCGACCCGCTCGGCCGCGGCGACGACGGCATCCATCTCCGGCTCCGACAGCACGTGGCCCGTCGGGTTGTTCGGGTTGCAGACCATGACGGCCTTCGTCCTGGGGCCGACCGCGGCTTCGAGCGCGTCGGTGTCGAGCGCCCACGAGTCTCCCCGGCGGACGAGCGGGAAGGTATCGGTCGCCTCTCCGTAGTGCCGGCCGAGGCCCCAGCCCTGCAGGTAGTTCGGCACCATGAATGCGAGGTGGTCGCCGGGTTCGAGCAAGGTCCACAGTGCCAGCTGGTTGGCTTCCGAGCCTCCGTTCACGATCGTGACCTCGTCGGGACCTGCACCGGGGTACCACTCGGAAACGTGCTCGCGCGTCTGCAGTGAACCCTCCGAACGCGGATAGCCGAGGCGTGTGTCGAGCAACGCTTGCGTATCGACGTGCTCGCCGAGCACCTCGTCGACCTGGAGGGGAAGGACGCCGCTCTCGGACAGGTCGTACTCGACATCGTGGCCGTGCAGCGACTGCATGCGTTCCATCTCGAACACGTCGATCTTCGCCATCGCTCGTCTCCCTCCGGCGGTCGACCAACGGTATCAACGAGCCCGGCTAGGCGCGAGCGGCGAGCAGTCGCACGAGGATCTCGTCGTGGAGCACGGCGTTCGTCGTGAGCACGCTCTTGCCGTGCGCGAGAGGCGCGCCGTCGAGCTGCGACATGCGCCCACCCGCCTCCTCGACGACGACCTCCACGGCGGCCCAGTCCCAGGTCGCCAGCTCGCGCTCGAGCATCACGTCCGCGGAGCCGCGCGCGACGAGCATGTGGCCCCACGCGTCGCCGAAGCCTCGGTTGCGGCGCGCATCACGGACGAGGTCCTGGACCCCCGGCGCGTCCGGTCCGTCCAGCCAATCGACCATGCCGGCGAAGACGACGAACGCGCGCGAGACCCGGTCGGCGCGAGACACCCGGATCTCCTCCCCGTTCAGCCGAGCCCCGCCCCCGCGCGCCGCGGTGTAGCGCTCACCGAGTGCCGGCAGGCCCACCACGCCCACGACGGGAACGTCGTCGACCGCCAGCGCGATCAGCGTCGACCAGAGCTGGACGCCGTCCGCGAAGTTCTTGGTCCCGTCGATCGGGTCGACGATCCAGCGCCGGCTTCCGCCGCCCTCCGATCCGCCCTCCTCGCCGAGAACGCCGTCGTCCGGGTAGCGCTCGTGGACGGCCTCGCGGATCATCTTCTCGATCGACACGTCCGCCTCGGTAACCGGGCTGTGGTCGGCCTTGAACTTGACCTCGAACTCTCTGCCGAAGATGGACAGGGCGATGCGGCCCGCCTCGTCGGCAAGCTCGCCCGCGAACGCAAGCTCGTCTTCGAACATCGCCGTTCGGGACCTCCGTGTCGTTCCGCGTGCTCCGAGGCCGTGAACCGGGGGGAGACTACCCGGCCACTTGCGTCGTGCCTGCTAGATTCGGGTTCTGATGGAGACCACCGTCCAGGAGACCGACAGGCACGTCGTCAAGCTGACGATCCAGGTGCCTCCGGACGAGTTCGGCAAGGACCTCGAGCGCGCGTACCGCAAGATCGCGCAACAGGTCCGGATCCCGGGGTTCCGCAAGGGGAAGGTCCCGAGGCAGATCATCGACGCCCAGATCGGGCGCGACGCCGTGCTCGGTGAGTTCCTCGAGGACTCCGTTCCCTCCTATTACCGAGACGCACTCCGCGAGAACGACCTGGCGCCGATCGCCGATCCCGACATCGACGTCGAGCAGCTCGAAGAGGGCAAGCCACTCGTCTTCACGGTGACGGTCGAGGTGCGGCCGCGCCTCCGGCTGGAGGAAGCGGAATACAAGGGGATCGAGATCGAGCGACCGTCGGCGGAGGTTTCCGACGAGGAGATCGACCGGCTCGTGGACTCGCTCCGCGAGCGCTTCGCCGAGCTCGAGCCCGTGACTCATCCGGCTCGTCGCGGCGACTTCGTCGTGATGGACCTCCGCGCGACCGTCCACGGCGAGGAGGTCCCCGAGGCGACCCGTCCGGACTACCTGTACGAGGTGGGCTCGGGGGAGTTCGGCGAGAAGCTCGACGCCGACCTCGAGGGCAAGCGCGCCGGCGAGATCCTGAAGCTGAACGATGCGCTCCCGGAGCGGTTCGGGGAGCGGGCCGGCCAGGAGGTCTCGCTCCAGGTGCTCGTGAAAGACGTGAAGGGGAAGAAGCTCCCCGAAGCCGACGACGACTTCGCCAAGACCGCGTCCGAGTTCGACACCCTCGACGAGCTGAAGGCGAAGCTCCGCGAGCAGTTCCAGGAGAACAAGGAACGGGCCGCCGACGCGGCCGTCCGCGATCGTGCCCTCGATGCGATGGTCGACCGCACCGACGTGGACCTCCCCGATACGCTGATCGACGAGGAGACCGAGCACCGCATCGCGCATGCGCGCGAACGTGCCGAGCAGGTCGGCCTCACGCTCGAGCAGCTTCTCGAGGCGCAGGGCTTCGACGAGCTGCGCTTCCGCGCCGACGCGCGCGGGCACGCCGTTCGCGCGATCACCGCCGACCTCGTGCTCGAGGCCGTGGCGCGCGCCGAGGACGTCCAAGTGACCACCGAGGAGCTCGGGCGTGAGATCGGCGGGCTCGCGCAGGCGCTCGGACGAGACCCGAAGGAAGTGGCGAAGAGTCTGGACAAAACCGGTCAGGTCGTCTCATTGGCCGGTGATATCATCCGTTCGAAGGCGCTCGACATCCTGGTCGAGCACGCGAACGTCCAGCAGGAGGGCTCAAGCAGCGAAGCGGTAGCCCACCAGCACGAGGGCTCGGTCAAGGAGGACACATCGTCCGCCGAAGCATCAACTGAACCCAAAGGATCCCAGGAACCCCGGGAAGAGCCCAAGAAGGAGACGTCATGAAGGATTACCTCGTCCCCGTCGTCGTCGAGCAGACCGCGCGCGGTGAGCGTTC
>CAZMNP010000152.1:0-7128 GCA_964567675.1 uncultured Actinomycetes bacterium | reverse complement strand
CGGCGAACGCGGGGTCCAGGAGCCGCTTGGCCTCGTCTTCGTTCGTCGCGACGCCGAGCTCCACCTGAACCGCGGGCATGCGTGTCTCGCGCAGGACGGTGATCGCGAGTGGCTTGACGCCACCCTCGGGCAGGCCGAGTTCGGCGAGCGCGGACGCGATCGCGGTGGCGAGGTGCAGACCCATGGGGGAGTGCGTCGAAGGGGTGCCGTAATAGCAACAGACGGTGCCGGCGGGAACGAGCCCTCCGTCGCCGACGTGGATCGAGACACAGACCGCGGCGTCGGCGCCGTTCGCGCGCCGAACCCGGTCCTCGACGTCCAGGTCCGCCCCGGCGCCGCGGAGAAGAAGCGGACGCGCATCCCTTCGTTCGAGCTCCGCGGCGAGCTCGGTCGCGACCCGCGAAGCGAGCTCGGCCTCGACGATTCCGTGTGCCTCGATCCCCGGTTCCGAGCTTCCGTGGCCAGGATCGATCGCGATCACCGAGCCGGCAAGCGATCCGCCCATCCGGCTCGCCGCTTCGGCCTCGCGCACGACGGCCCGGCTCGGGCCCTCCAGGGTCGGTCGCATGCGCTCGAGCGATCGAACCGTATCGAGGCCGACGATCCCGTCGTCTTTCGCGGCGACGTTGCGCTGGTACTCACGCACCGCACGCGCCGTCCGCGATCCGAAGATCCCGTCCTGCTTGCCCGCGTCGAACCCGAGCGAATCGAGCATCCGCTGGAGCTCCCGGACGTCGTCGCCGCGGAACGCCGGCGAGCGCAGATACAGCGTGCGATCGCCGATCCGGTAGCCGGTCTCGACGAGCTGGCCCCACGTGTCCGGGCCGACCATCCCGTCGGGGGGAAGGCCCCGGCGCCGCTGGAACTCGCGAACGGCGGTCTCGGTGGAGACCCCGAAGGTTCCGTCGAGCTCGTTGGGGTCCACGCGAAGGCCGGCGCCGAGCAGCCGATGCTGCACGTCGCGGACCGCCTCGCTCCGTGTACCTCGCCGGATGAGTTCCACGGGGGGAGTTTCCGCGCCAGCGGACCAGAGCGGCAAACGACGAGCGCTCGGCTGGTTCTACGGCTCCGATGCGGGCTCCGAGGTGGGGATGTGGGGGTCGATCTCCTTGAGCAGGGCGTCCTTGCCGCGGGCGCCCACCACCCGGGTGGCCTCGACCCCGGCCTTGAACAGCATCAGGGTCGGGATGCTCATCACACCGAATCGGCGCGTCATCTCCGGGTTCTCGTCGATGTTCAGCTTCGCGACCTGCAGGGCCTCACCCTTGTCACGCCCGATCTCCTCGACGACGGGCGACACCATGTGACAGGGCACGCACCATTCCGCCCAGAAGTCGACGAGCACCGGACGTTCCGCGTTCAGCACCCGCTCCTCGAAGTCCTGATCCGTCACGTTGCCGATCAACGCCACGTGCCCCGTCCTTTCGCTCGTCCGATGCTGCCTGTCCGACGCCACTCAGCGCCCCGCGTGTGCCTCCTGCTCCAGGAACCGCTCGGCATCCATCGCCGACTTGCAACCCTGACCCGCCGCGGTCACCGCCTGACGATAGATCGAGTCGGTGACGTCGCCGGCGGCGAACACACCGGGCACGCTCGTCTTGGTCGTGGGCTCCTCGATCACGATGTAGCCGGTCTTCGTCAGCTCGAGCTGTCCCTCGAAGAGCTGGGTGTTCGGCGTGTGCCCGATCGCCATGAAGACTCCGTCGGTGGCGAAGTCGGTGACGTCGCCCGAGCGCACGTTCCGCAGCTTCACGCCGGTCACGGCGTCGTCGCCCGTGACCTCGTCGACCTCGGTGTCCCAGATCACGTCGACCTTCGGGTTCGAGAGCGCGCGGTCCTGCATGATCTTCGAGGCGCGGAACTCGTCGCGGCGGTGAACGATCGAGACCTTCTTCGCGAACTTGGTGAGGAAGTTCGACTCCTCCATCGCGGTGTCGCCTCCACCGACGACGACGAGGTCCCGGTCGCGGAAGAAGAAGCCGTCGCAGGTCGCACAGGCGCTGACGCCTCTGCCGCGCAGCCGCTCCTCGCCGGGGACGTCGAGCCATTTGGCCGTCGCGCCGGTCGCCACGATCACCGTTGCGGCCCGCCATTCCTGGTCGCCGGCCCACACGCGGAACGGCCGCTCGGAGAGGTCCACCCGAGTGGCGGACTGGGCGACGATCTCGGCTTCGAACCGCGCCGCCTGCTTCTCCATGGCCTCCATCAGCTCGGGGCCCATGATCCCGTCGGGGAAGCCCGGATAGTTCTCGACGTCGGTGGTCAACATGAGCTGCCCACCGGCCTCGAGACCCTTCAGGACCAGCGGTTTCAGGTTCGCCCGGGCCGCATACAGCGCGGCCGTGTACCCGGCCGGGCCCGACCCCAGGATCACGACGTTGCGTTGTTCAGTCATCTCAGGCACTCCCACCGAGGATAACCGCAGCCTATTCCGGTCTACTCCCGGGCAAGGGCAGCCCGGCGAAGCTTGCCCGAGAACGTTCGCGGCAGCTCGTCCACCAGTACGAGCTCCCGCGGCACTTTGTGGCGCGCGATGCGGGCGGCCGCGAACGCCTGGAGCTCGGCCAGGCTCGGAGGCTCCTCCGCGTCGGCCGGAACGACGAAGGCGACCACCCGCTGCCCCCACTCGGGGTCCAGCCGCCCGCCGACGCCGACCTCCGCGACCTTGGGGTGCTCGCGAAGCGCCACCTCCACCTCGTGGGGCCAGACCTTCTCTCCACCGGTGTTGATGAGGTCGTCGATCCGGCCGACGACGTGCAGCCGCCCCGAGGCGTCGACCTCCCCGGCGTCGCCGGGCTGGAGCCAGCCATCCTCCGTGAACGCGGCGGAGGTCGCCTGATCGTCGAAGCGGTACCCGAGCATGAGCATCGGACCTCGCAGCTCGATACCACCGTTCGCGTTGATCCGCATCTCGACCCCCGGCAGGGCGAGCCCGTCGTACACCACCCCGCCGCAGCTCTCGGTGAGGCCATAGGTCTCAACTACCGGCGCGCCCACTCGAGCCGCTCGTGCACGGAGATCCGGGGTGAGGTGTGCACCGCCGACCAAGATCCTGCGGAATCCGGTGAGGTCGATCTCGGCATCCAGCAGACGGCCCAGCATCGTCGGGACGATCGAGATGAAGGAGGCATTCGCCTCGGCGCCGACTCGCTGGGGATCGAACACGGGGTGAACGCTTACCGGAGCATCCAGCAGGACGCCGCGCAACAGCACGAGCATCCCGCCGACGTGGGCCAGGGGTAGGCAGCAGATCCACCGGTCATGCGGGGTCGCTTCGAGCGCGAACGCCGAAGCCGCCACGGCCGAGTCGATCGCCCGACGTTCGAACTGCACGAGCTTCGGCGTCCCGGCCGTACCGGACGTGTGGACGACGAGCGCCACCCCGGGTTCGGCCGGGACGCCGTCCTCCAACCGCCGTCCCGATCGCTCGCCCTCCGGATCCGAGATCAGCACCGTCGGTCTCGCGAGGCGCAGGAGCTCGCCGGCCTCCGCTCGGGGAAGACGCGGATCGATCGGCAGGACGGCGGCGCCGGCGGCCCAGACGTCTCGGACAAGGTCGAGCCATCCGGGGCCGGGGGGAAGCGTGACGGCCACCAGGTCGCGCTCGGAGATGCCCCGGCGGGCACCGGCGTCGCTCGGGCTGAAGGTGCCTGCCACATCCGATAGGCTAGCCCAGACCCTGCGAGTGAGCGCTCTAGGAGTAGATGGTCACATGGATTGGCAGGCATCGGGCGAGTACACGGACATCCGATACGAGACGGCCGAGGGGATCGCGAAAGTGACCATCGCCAGGCCCGAGGTTCGCAACGCCTTCCGGCCGCTCACGGTCCGGGAGATGAGTCGAGCGTTCGCCGTCGCCCGCGACGATCCCGCCGTCGGCGTCGTCATCCTGACCGGCGAGGGGCCGGACGCGTTCTGCAGCGGAGGCGACCAGAAGATCCGGGGCGACGACGGCTACGTCGACGAGCAGGGGACCGGCCGCCTGAACGTGCTCGACCTGCAGATCCAGATCCGGCGACTGCCGAAACCGGTCGTCGCGATGGTTGCCGGCTACGCGATCGGGGGCGGGCATGTGCTCCACGTGTGCTGCGATCTGACGATTGCGGCCGAGAACGCGCGGTTCGGCCAGACGGGACCGAAGGTCGGTTCGTTCGACGGCGGCTACGGGATCAATCTGCTCGCGCGCCAGATCGGAGAGAAGCGGGCGAAGGAGGTCTGGTTCCTCTGCCGACAGTACGACGCCGAAACCGCCCTCGATTGGGGTCTGGTTAACGCGGTGGTGCCGCTCGAGGACCTCGAGGCCGAGACCGTTCGGTGGTGTCGCGAGATGCTGCGGATGAGCCCGCTCGCTCTGCGGTTGCTGAAATCCGGCCTGAACGCCGGGGCCGACGGCTTGGCGGGGGTGCAGCAGCTCGCCGGCGACGCGACACTCCTCTATTACATGACGGAGGAAGCGCAGGAGGGCCGGAACGCGTTCGTCGAGAAGCGCGACCCGGACTTCGCGAGATTCCCGAAAAGGCCGTGAGCCGGCGGCCGGTCTGGTTCCACGGCGCGCGCCCCCGAACCCTGGGAGCCGGTGTCACGCCGGTCGTCGTCGGGACCGCCGCCGCCGGAACCGCCGAGCTCTGGCGTTTCGCCGCCGCGCTCGTCGTCGCGGTCGCCCTCCAGGTCGGCGTGAACTACGCGAACGACGTCCACGACGCGGTCCGAGGGATCGACACGCCGGAGCGACTCGGTCCCACGAGGCTGACGGCGACCGGGCTGGCATCGCCGCGGGCCGTCACGGTTGCCGCGCTGGCCTGTGTGCTGGTGGCCGGGATCGCGGGACTCGCGCTCGCCGCCGCCACCACGCTGTGGCTTGTTCCGCTCGGCGCGATCGCGATGCTGGCGCTCTGGTTCTACAGCGGAGGCCCGAGACCGTACGCGGAGCTCGGACTCGGTGAGTTGATGGTGTTCGCGTTCTTCGGCGTGATGGCGACGGCGGGCACCGCCTACGTGCAGGCCGAGACCGTCTCGCGCGCGGCCTGGTGGTCGAGCGCGGCGATGGGGTTCCTCGCCGTCGCGATCTTGGTCGCGAACAACCTGCGCGACATCCGGACGGACGAGGCGGCCGGCAAGCGGACCCTCGCGGTGCGGCTCGGCGACCCGAGGACGCGTGCCCTCTATCGGGCCTTCATCGCCGCCCCGTTCTCCGTGGTGGCGCTTGGGGTGGCCGTCGGGATCGTGGACCCGGCGAGAGGGATGCCCGGGTTGGCGGCGCTGGCGCTCGTCGCGTCGGTTACGGCGATCGGCCCGATCCGAAGGGTCGCGAAGGCGCAGGGTCGAGACTTGATCGCGGTCCTCGTCGGGACGGCGAGACTGCAGCTCGTGTTCGGCGCGCTTCTGGCGCTCGGTCTCTGGATCGCCGGAGCGAGCGCACCGTGAGCGAGGGAGACGTCGCATTCGCGTGTGCCCAGGCGTTCGTGGGCACGCTCGCCCGGTTCGGACTGACCGATGCGTGCGTGTCGCCGGGGTCGCGCTCGACCCCGATCGTGCTCGCGCTCGCGCGGCAGCCCGATGTGCGTGTGCACATGCATCTCGACGAGCGGGCCTCGGCGTTCTTCGCACTCGGGCTCGCGAAGGCGTCGAACCGTCCGGTGGTGGTCGCGTGCACGAGCGGCACGGCGGCTGCGAACCTCCTGCCGGCCGTCGTCGAGGCCTCGATGGCTCGTGTCCCCCTGATCCTGCTCACGGCAGACCGTCCCCCGGACCTCCGGGGTGTCGGCGCGAACCAGACGATCGACCAGCTCGAGTTGTTCGGGCGGTACGTCCGGTGGTTCGCTGATGCGCCACTCCCGATCGATGGCCCACACGCGGCAACCGGCTGGGCAAGCCTGGCGGCGGAGACGCATGCGCGTGCGTGCTCGCCCGGACCGGTGCACGTGAACCTCCCGTATCGCGAGCCGCTCATCCCCAACGGGGAGCAGGTTCGACTGGGCAGTGTCATGACGACGTCCGGAGGGACCCTCGTGAACGAAGGAGCGCTCCCCGTCGAGGAGGACGTCGATGGGTTCGTCCGGACGATCCGGGGTGAGCGCCACGGCGTGCTGTACCTGGGCGGGCTGAGGTCGCTCTCGCCTTCGGTCGTGGAGCTCGCGACGCGGCTCGGGTGGCCGGTGATCGCCGAGCCGACCTCGGGCCTTCGCGTTCCCGGCACGCTGGCGGCCGGACAGTTCCTTCTTTCCAACGAGGGCTTCTCCGAGGCACACGTGCCGGACATCGTCGTGCAGTTCGGGGCGGCTCCAACATCACGCGCCGCGCTCGGCCTGGTCGGCGCTGCGGGGAGACTCGTCATCGTCGATCCGGACGACGTGGTGGCAGATCCGCACCGGCGAGCGGAATACCGGCTCGTCGTCCATGCCGACGAGCTCGCGCATGCCGCGGCTGCTGACCTCGACGAGCGTGCGGTCGAGACGTGGTTCGCGGAATGGGTCGAAGCGGACGCTCGCGCTCGGCTCGCCGTCGACGACACGATCGACGGATGGCAGGAACCGTATGAGGGACGCGTGGCTCGCGACCTCGCGGCGTCGCTTCCCGACGGCTCGACGCTCGTGGTCGGTTCGAGCATGCCGGTGCGCGATCTCGACGCGTACATGGCTCCGCGGGAAGGGTTGGGCGTCCTCGCGAACCGCGGCGCCAGCGGCATCGACGGCTTCGTCTCCACCGCGCTCGGCGTTGCCGCCTCGGGAGCGCCGACCACGGCCTACTGCGGCGACCTCACGCTCCTCCACGACGTGGGCTCGCTGCTCTGGAGCGCGCGACGAGGACACGACGCCGTCTTCGTCGTTCCGAACAACGACGGCGGCGCGATCTTCTCGTTCCTGCCGCAACAAGCGCTTCCCGAGCTCGAGGAGCTGTTCACGACACCGCACGGCCTGGACTTCGCCGCCATCTGCGCGGCCGCCGGAGCCGGTCATGCGCGTGTCGAGCGCGCAGCCGAGCTCGTGCCGGCGATCGAGGCGGCGCGAGCGGCCGGCGGCGTCCATGTCGTCGAGATTCCGATCGACCGCGGGGAGAACGTGCGACGCCACGCGGAGGTCCACGCGGCCGTCGCGGACGCGCTGCGGGGACCGTAGCATCGGGCGGTGA
>CAZMNP010000151.1:0-2631 GCA_964567675.1 uncultured Actinomycetes bacterium | reverse complement strand
CTCGCCGAGCGGCGCGAGCGACACGGCTTCCTCGTGTGCTTCGACGAGGTCGTCACCGGCGTCGGCCGGACCGGCCGCTGGTTCGCCGGCGAAGGCACGGCGTGCTCGCCGGACATCGTCGCGACGGCGAAGGGCCTCGGCGCGGGGTACACCGCGATCGGGGCCGTGCTCGTCAAGGACCACGTCTACGAGGCGTTCGTCCGGGGTTCGCGCCGCTTCACGCTTGGGCACACGTGGGACGGCGCGCCGCTGGCGTGCGCCATCGGCCTCGCCGTGATGCACGCGATGCGTTCGGAGCGGCTGGTCGAGCGCGTCGGCGAACGCGGGCCAGGCCTTCGAGACGAGCTCGCCGCCGCCCTTTCCGGCATCCCGCTCGTCCGGGAGGTTCGCGGCCACGGGTATCTGCTGGGGGTGTCGTACGTCGATCCGCGCGACGGCGATTCGTTCCTCCCGCCGGAGCTGCGTGTCGGCGGCCGGATCGACGCCACCGCCTTCGACAAGGGCCTCATCACGCTCTCCACCCAACCGACACGCGACGGCTACGCCGGAGACCAGACCCTCTTCGCGCCGCCGTTCACATCCACCGACGAGGAGCTCGCGGAGATGGTGTCTCGGTTCGCCGACACGGTCCACCAGGTCGCCGAAGAAGTGGAACCAGAGCTGTCCGCGGCCGCACCACTGACCCCATCGATCACCGGGGGTCCGCGATGAGTCCCACGGAAGAGAGCGAACCTCGCCTGCGAGCCCTCATCCTTCAGCACGAGGAACCGACACCCCCGGGACTCGTCACCGAATGGCTCGATGCGCACCGGGCGAGCGTCGAGACGCTCCGGATCGACCTCGACGACCGCGAGGTCGACGTCACCGACCACGACCTCATCGTCTCGCTCGGCTCCGAGTTCGCGGCGTTCGACGATTCGAAGCCCTTCGTGCCCCGCGAGGCGCAGCTCATGCGTCGTGCCGTCGACGCCGACGTCCCCGTGCTGGGTCTGTGCTTCGGCGGCCAGATGCTGGCGAGGGTGCTCGGCAGCGAGGTGTTCCGCTCATCGGAGTCCGAGATCGGCTGGCTGCCGGTCCGGAGCCGCGATCCAGAGCTGGTCCCCGAGGGCCCGTGGTTCCAGTGGCACTTCGACGTCTTCACCGCGCCACCGAGTGCGAGCGTGATCGCCGAGACCGACCTCTGTCCGCAGGCCTTCGTCGCGGGGCGGAGCCTCGGCCTTCAGTTCCACCCCGAGGTGACCCCCGAGATCATGGACGACTGGGTGCGCGTCTACCGCCATGAGCTCGACGCCGACGGCGTCGATCCCGACGCCCTGCTCGAGGAGACGCACCGACGGGCATCGGAGAGCCGGCGGATGTCGTGGCAACTGTTGGAGCGCTACCTGAGCGACGTCGCCGGGCTGAGCACGGAGGCGACCCCGGACGGCGCGGCGGACCGGCGCGCCGCGGGGTGAGGGCGCGCGCTCGATGACCGCCGATGGAGTCGAGATGCAGGGGACGATCCGATCCGAGGAAACACACCTGTTCCCCCGCTTCCTCGATCTCGGGTACCCGAACATCGAGCGAGGCGACGGCGTCTGGCTCTCGACGACCGATGGGCGGCGCATCCTCGACGCGTGCTCCGGCGGCGCGATGGTCACGTGTCTCGGCTACGGGGTGCCCGAAGTGGTGGCCGCCGCCGCCGAACAGGCCGAGCGCATCTCCTACTTCTACAGTCACCACTTCACGAACGAGCCACAGGAGCGCCTCGCCGAGCGCCTGCTGGAGGTCGCGGCACCCGAGATGGCGCGGGTCCGGTTCGTGTCGGAGGGGTCGGAGGCCAACGAGACGGCTCTCCAGCTGGCCCGGCTGTACCACGTCGAGCGAGGTGAGACCGATCGCTGGCGGGTGATCTCCCCGGCGCAGGCCTACCACGGATCGACGATGGGAACCCTTGCGCTGAGCGGTCGGCGAACGCTCCAGGAGCCCTACACCCCCTACCTCGCTTCCCACCTCCACCTCGCGCCTTCGACGTGGCGCTTCGATTCGAGCGGCGAGGCCGCGCTCGAGGAGCTGGACCGGCTGCTCGAAGAGGCCGGACCGCAGACCATCGCCGCCTTCTTCTGCGAACCCGTGAGTGCGGCGGCGCTCCCGGCCTACAGCCCTCCGGACCGCTTCTGGAACGGACTGGCCGAGCGACGCGACGAGCACGGGTTCCTGATCTGCTTCGACGAGGTTGTGACCGGCATGGGCCGGGTGGGCTCCTGGCTGGCCGCGCACCAGCTGCCGATCGAGCCCGACATCGTCGCGATCGGGAAGGGTCTCGGCGCGGGCTTCGCGCCGCTCGGCGGGGTGCTCTGCCGTCAGGAGGTGTACGACGCCCTCGATCAGGGCTCGCGCGAGTTCGACCTCGGCCACACGTGGGACGGCGCCCCGCTCTCCTCTGCCATCGGCCTGGCGGTGCTGGATCTGCTCGTCGAACGCGGCCTTGTGGAGCGGGTCCGAGATCGGGGACCGAGCCTGCGAGACGAGCTCGCGTCGGCGCTCGTGGGTTCCGAGATCGTGCGCGAGGTGCGCGGCCGCGGCTTCCTCCTCGGCGTGGAGCTCGTCGACCCGCGCGACGGGGAGTCGTTCCTTCCCGTCGAGCTCGAC
>CAZMNP010000150.1:0-2659 GCA_964567675.1 uncultured Actinomycetes bacterium | reverse complement strand
CAGCGCGCCGACGCGCTCGGCGTCGACCGGGTGATGGTCACGTTCACGCACGAGCGGACGTCGGCGGTGGCCTTCGCCGTGGCCGTGAGCCCGTGAAGCCGATCCTGTCGCCGGCGGAGGCGAGCGCGCTCGACGGGGCGGCTCAGGAGCGTGGGATCGCGGCCGAGACACTCATGGAGAACGCGGGTCGCGAGGTGGCCGGCGCGGCCGTCCGGCTGACGGGAGGGACGTACGGACGGCGAGCGGTCGTCGTGGCCGGGAAGGGCAACAACGGCGGTGACGGGCTCGTCGCCGCTCGCTACCTGGACGCGTGGGGGATGCGCGTGACGGTCGTGCTCCTCGAGGACCGTTCACGCGAGCCCGCGGCGATGAACCTCTCTCGGCTCAGGAGGACCGCGGTTCGCGTCCGGCCATGGTCGACCGAACTGGTGCAGCGAGAGCTCGCGCGCGCCGACGTCGCCGTGGACGCGATCTTCGGAACGGGGTTCCGAGGCGCGCCCGACGGGGTCTTCGCCGGCGCGATCGGATCCCTGAACGACGGCGACGTTCCGGTGGTCGCGGTGGACATCCCGTCCGGCGTGAACGGCGAGACGGGTGCGGTCGAGTCGGTCGCGGTCCGAGCGGACATCACGGTGACGTTCGGGGCGGCCAAGCCCGGGGTCGTCTTCCCCCCGGGATCGACGCACGCGGGCATCGTGGAGGTCGCCGACATCGGGTTCCCCCCCGATCTCGTTCGATCCGACCTGGCACTCCTGGAGACCGAGGACGTCGCGGGATGGCTTCCGCGCCGCGACGATGACACGCACAAGCGAGCGTCCGGGTTCGTCGTCGTGATCGGTGGGTCGCGCGCGATGACGGGCGCGGTGTCGCTCATGGCGCGAGCCGCGTACCGCTCCGGTGCCGGTCTCGTGGCCGCCGGGGTCCCCTCCTCCATCCTGCCGGTCGTCCAGGGCGCGGTCCGGGAGGCCGTCTTCGCCCCGCTGCCCGAGACCGAGGACGGAACCGCGTCCGGCGGCACCGAACGGCTCTCCGAGCTGATCGGGCAGGCCGGCGCGCTCGCGATCGGACCCGGGATGACGACCGACGAGCGCACGTCGGCCTGGGTCCGCGAGCTCGTTCGGGGTTCCGAGATCCCGGTCGTCCTGGACGCCGACGGCCTGAACGCCTTCGCCGGACGAGCGCCCGAGCTCGCCGACCGCAAGGCGGACCTCGTCCTGACGCCGCACGCGGGGGAGTTCTCGCGGCTCTCGGGTGTGAGCGCGAAGGACCTCGCGGCGGACCGAGTCGGTCACGCCCGAAAGCTCGCGGCCGAGACGCAGGCCGTCGTCCTGCTGAAGGGGACGCGCACGCTCGTGGCATCGCCGGACGGCTCCGTGCGCGTGAACCCGACCGGCGGCCCGTTCCTCGCGACGGGCGGGACGGGTGACGTCCTCACCGGGATGATCGCCGGGCTTCTCGCACGCCATCTCGCGCCGGTCGATGCGGCGTCCGCCGCCGCGTTCGTCCACGGCGTCGCCGGGTCTGCCGTCGCGGAGGTCTCCGGCGAGGGAACGACCGCGAGCGACGTGCTCGAGCGGGTCGCCGAGGCGTTTGTCGAGGTCGCAGGCGCGTGACGAGATACCGGCCGACCGTCGTCGAGGTCGACCTCGAGGCGATCCGGCACAACGTCCGGCTGCTGAAGCCCCCGAACGCCGAGCTGATGGCCGTCGTGAAGGCCGACGGCTACGGGCACGGCGACGAGGCCGTGGCGCGCGCCGCGCTCGAGGCCGGCGCCACGTGGATCGGCGTGGCGTTGGTGGAGGAGGGCCTCGGCCTGCGCGAACGCGGCATCGAGGCCCCGATCCTGGTCCTGTCCGAGCTCTCGCCGGGATCGGAGAAGGAAGCGATCGCCGGCGCGCTCACCCCGACCGTCTACACCGAAGACGGGGTGGCCGGGGTGGCGGAGGCCGCCGTGGCGCTCGGCCGGGCGACCGCCGTGCACCTGAAGCTCGATACGGGCATGCACCGGGTCGGGCTGTGGCCGCCCTCCCGCGCGACCGCGTTCGCGCACGCGATCCGTGGCGCGGGACTTCAGCTCGAGGGGTTGTGGACGCACTTCGCCGCGTCCGAGCGCGACGACGAGGGCACGCGGGAGCAGCTGCAGCGTCTGCTCGAGGCGCGCGATGCGCTCGCGGCCGAGGGCATCCGGCCGGGGCTCGTCCACGCCGCGAACAGCGGCGCCACGATCCGGCTGCCCGAGACACACCTGGACCTCGTGCGACCCGGCGCGGCCGTCTACGGGCTCGACCCGGGCGGCGGGATCGGACCAACGTTCGGGTTGCGTCCCGCGCTCACGTGGCGCTCGGCGGTCACGATGGTGAAGCGGGTGCCGGCGGGCGATCGCCTCTCGTACGGCGGGACCTACCGGCTGGAACGCGACGCGAACGTCGCGACGGTGCCCGTCGGCTACGGGGACGGGTTCCCTCGGGGACTCTCGTCGAAGGCCGAGGTGCTCATCGGCGGCCGCCGGCGCCGCGTCGCCGGAACGGTCACGATGGATCAGATCCTCGTCGACTGCGGGGACGAGGACGTCGCGATGGGGGACGAGGTCGTCTTGATCGGTGCCGCCGGCGAGGAGCGGATCACGGCCGAGGAGCTCGCCTCGCACATCGGGACGATC
>CAZMNP010000149.1:0-6492 GCA_964567675.1 uncultured Actinomycetes bacterium | reverse complement strand
GCCGCCGAGGGTGACGACATCCTGCTCGAGGACGGCACGAGGTTCCCGATGCTCCGGCAGCAGGCCGATCACGGCGACGACAGGCCGAACCGCTCGCTCGCCGACTACATCGCTCCGCAGGAGACCGGGCTGCCCGATCACGTCGGCGCGTTCGCCTGCACGGCCGGGATCGGCGCCGACGACCTCGTGGCGTTGTTCGAGGCCGACAACGACGACTACTCGGCGATCATGGTGAAGTCCCTCGCGGACCGGCTCGCCGAGGCATCCGCGGAATGGCTCCACGAAACGGTCCGGCGGGAGTGGTACGAGACCGGTCCGGCGATGTCGGGCGAGGAACTGCTCGGCGAGCGCTACCGCGGCATCCGCCCGGCGTTCGGGTACCCGGCCTGCCCCGATCACTCACGCAAGCAAGCCCTCTTCGACGTCCTCGGGGCAGGCGAGATCGGGATGGAGCTGACCGAGACGTACGCGATGACCCCCGCCGCGAGCGTCTCGGGTCTGTACCTCGCACATCCGGCCTCTCGCTACTTCAACGTCGGTCGCCTCGGCAAGGACCAGGTCGAGGATTACGCGCAGCGGTGCGGGATGGAACGGCGCGAGGCCGAGGGATGGCTCCGTCCCAACCTTGCGTACGACGCCGACTAGCTCAGCCGTGCCTCGCGGAGGTACATGATCGACTGGTCGAACCCCACCACGTTCGTCCCGGGGACGATCGTCGGCTCGTAGTTCATCGTGAAGTTGTTGGCGATCGAAACAGGACGTCCCATGACCTGCCCCGTGAAGCCCGAGTTGTTCGCGATCGTCACGCCGCACACCGAATAGAACAGGACGATCGCCCCCGGGTAGGACACGTTGTTCGAGTCCACGACGTCGTGGGTTCCTCCGGCGCAGGAAAGACTCGACTGATACGCCGTGATCAGGAACAGGCTCCGGGGGCCGTTCACCGCTTCCCACTTCACGTTGTTCGACGAGCGGATCGAACCGTCGGTGACGACGGCCAGGTTCCCGTCGAACCGGATCGTCGTGTTGCCCCCGAACGACAGCGCACACACGGCGGTGATCCGGATCACGCGGTTGCCGGTCAAGGTCTGATCCGCGAGGGCCGTGACGGCGGCCGGGCAGGTCGTGTAGGTGGTGACCGTGTACCCGGCAGACACCCACTCCTGCTCGTCCCAGGTGATCTGCGGATAGGTGTAGGACGGGGGCGGCCCCGACGGGCTGTTCGGATACACCCCGCCACTCACGTTCGCCGACCCGGTGATGCCCGTCCCCGCGGTCGCGCTCCCCCCCACGTGGGCGTTGTTGGTGATCGAGATCGTCGAGGTGGACGACCGGACGTCGCCGAGGATCTGGAAGTTGTTCGAGATCGTGAGCGCGCCGTTCGCCCAGATGTCGTTGCTGATCAATCCGTTGTTGGACACGCTCGCGGAGCCGTTGGGCACGTAGAGGCTTCCGCCGATCGACGAGTTGTTCGAGATGACGGCGCTCCCGCTCGGCACGATCACGTCGGCGTCGTGACTCTGGTCGCCGTTGATCGTCAGGTTGTTGACCAGGTTCAAGCCGCTCTCCGAGACGACCGCACCCTCGAACCCTCCGTAGACCGGCTGGAGCTGGACGTACGTTTCCATCCTGCGGGTCGTCGTTCCGCTAGTCCCCTCGGAGTACAGGGAGAGCGAGGCGGGCACGATCGTCGCCGCCTGGTTACAGGGGATCGTGTTCCCCGCCGCGTCGTACAGCGTGGCGACGGCGGTGAACGAGGCATCCTGCGGCTCGCCCTCGAGCGTCTGTGCGAACTGGCAGCCCGAGGAAGCGATCTCCGAGGGGCTGGCCGACGCGATGAAGCTGAAGGTCTGGTTCAGACCCGCCTCGGCGGCGACCACGGCGCTCACGCGCCGGCGGTCGTACGCGCTCTGCTCCACGTTGTGGACGGACATGCCGAGCACCGTCGTGCTCAGCACCAGGACGACGAACACGATGCCCATGGCGAAGATGAGGGCGAAGCCGGAGTCGTCGTCGAACCGGCGTCCGACGCGCAGGAACAGGCCCGAGCACAACCGGCGCCTTCGGGGGGTCATGCAAGAGGCATCGACGAGACCGATCCGGCTGCGCAGAGGAGATGGCCCCGCCGTGAGCAGGCTGAACGGCACTCCGCGTGACTACGTACCACCGGCCGTGACTACGTACCACTGGGCGGCCGTGCTCGGGTGAGACAGGCTCGTGGCGGGCCGGGCTAATGGAAGGAGTTCCCGCAGGCGCAGGATCCCTGCGCGACGGGGTTGTCGATCGTGAAGCCGGAGGCCTCGAGCGTGTCGACGAAGTCGATCTTGGCGTCGGACAGGTACGGGACGCTCATCTTGTCGATCACGATCCGAACGCCGAACTGCTCCTCGGCCACATCCTTCTCCGAGAGCTGATCGTCCAGGTACATGGCGTACCGGAGCCCGGAGCAGCCGCCCGGCTGAACGGCCACGCGAAGGGCGATGTCGCTCCTGCCCTCCTCGACGAGGAGCTCCTTCACCTTGCCGGCCGCGCTCTCACTCAGCTGGATCATCGGTCCTCCGGTCCATGGATCCGTACCCGCGATTCTAGCGGCTGAACGGCTCAACCATCGCTCGGGTGCCCGGATTCCTTCAGTTCCACGACCTGGGCCTCGGCGCTTCGCTGCAGCTCGGACGGACTGGTCCGGAACACCGAGTCCCGCGTCCCGGCGGCGGCCCACACGTCCTGGTGGGCCAGGAGGTCCCGGTCCAAGAACGCGCGCAGCCGGGTCGGGTGCCCGAACGGCGGTGTGCCCCCCACCGCGAATCCGGTGGCGCTCCGGGCCTCGTCCGCGTTCGCGCGCCGCACGGTCCCCGCGCCCGCGAGCTCGGCCAGACGTCGCGTGTCCACGCGGTTGGCGCCGCTCGTGAGGGCGAGGACGGCCTCGTCGTCCGCGACGAACACCAGCGACTTCACGATCTGCGCGACGTCACAGCCGATCGCGCGCGCGGCGTCCTCGGCCGTCTTGGTCCCCTCGGGGAAGCGACGGACCTCCACGGGATGATCCAGCACCCGTGCCGCCTCGAGGAACCGGTCGATGGCATCGCTCACGGCGGCGACGATAGCCGCTCCGGATCGAGCGCGACCTCGGCAGCGAGGTCCTCGAGCGCGCTGCGCGCATCGCCCATCGCGCGCTCCTCGCCGAACCGATCCACGAGTGACGCGACACGCGCCTTGGGCACCTCGATCTCGGAACGTCCGCACAGCACGGCCATCGGAACACCGGAGCGCTGCGCCTCCACGAGCAGCCCAGAGATCACCTTCCCGCGCAACGAAGATGCGTCGAGCCGGCCCTCCCCCGTCACGAGGACGTCCGCGGACGCGACGCGCCGCCGGACGTCGAGCGCATCCATCACGACGGCAACGCCCGGTCGCAGCCGGGCGCCGAGGAAGGCCACGAGCCCCGCGCCCGCGCCACCGGCCGCTCCCCCGCCGGGCAGCGTGCGGAGGTCGATCCCGAGATCGCGATGGATGACGGCCGCGTAGTGCGCCAGCGCGCGCTCGAGCAAGAGCACGTCGTCGGGCGAGGCGCCTTTCTGCGGGCCGTAGACGCGTGCGGCACCGCGAGGACCCGTGAGCGGATCGTCGACGTCGCACGCCACCACGAACCGGATCTGTCGCACGACTTGCTCGAGACCGGTCGCGTCCACGCGGTCGAGCTCGAGCAGGCCGCGTCCGCCGTCGGGGACCGGCCGGCCGGCGCGATCGAGCAGCCGAACGCCGAGCGCGGCGGCAATCCCCGCACCGCCGTCGGTCGACGCGCTGCCGCCCAGGCAGACGAGGACCTCGCCGGCGCCCTCGCGCGCGGCGGCGAGGACGAGCTCGCCGGTTCCACGGCTCGAGGCCCGGAGCGGGTTGCGTCTGGCCTCGCCGACTAGCGCGAGTCCGGACGCGCGCGCGAGCTCGATCACGGCCGTGGGACCGGACGGCGTCACGATCATGCCGAACGACGCGTCGACCGGATCCCCCAGCGGACCAGAGACCCTCACAGATCGGAGCTCGCCGCCCAGCGCCGCGACGAGCGCGTCGAGCGTTCCCTCGCCGCCGTCGGCCATCGGCACTTCGTCGACCTCGTCGGAGGGTCGCTCACGACGCCAGCCCGCGGCGATGGCGCTCGCCGCCTGAGCCGCCGTCAGGGTTCCTCGGAACTTGTCCGGCGCCACGAGGACGCGCATCGGGCGAGGGTACAATCCGCCGCGGTTGCCCATAGGGGTTGCCCCCTCGGAAGGAGCCCGCGCGCCGTGACACTGGACCGGAACAAGCTGCTCGCGATCGCGCACGCCGAGCGCGACCGTCTCGGCAGGACGATCCAGTACGCGCCGCCGGAGACCTGGGACTCGAACAGCGTCTGCGCCGGGTGGCTCAACCGCGACATCATGGCGCACCTGGCTGCGCAGGAGGTCGCCGCGGCGCAACTTGTCGCGGGCGATCCGGCGGTTGAGTTCGACGCGTTCCGCGAGGCCAACGACGGCGAGCTGTGGGTGAACGGGTTCAACGAGTGGGCCGTCAAGGTTCGCCAGGAGATCCCCGCCCGGCAGATCATCACGGACTGGGGGAAGGGCGCCGATGCGCTGCTCGAGCTCTGCGCCCGCCTGAACGAAGACGAGTGGCGCACGACGCGCGTCGATTGGGTTGCCGGGGCGATCGGCGTGCGCTACCTCGTTCAGTCGCGGGCGATCGAGTGGTGGCTGCACGGCGAGGACGTCCGCGAGAGCGCTGCGCTGGAGGAGAACCCGCAGCACTGGCCGGTCTTCCTGACGAACGATCTCGCGATCCGGATGCTCCCCTACACGCTTGGCCTGGCCGGGATCTCGTACCCCGGGCGGAGCCTCGAGGTCGACCTCGAGGGCGTCGGGGAAGGCACGTGGCACTGGGCCCTCGCGCCTCGTGAGACGCCTCCCGAGGACAAGAAGCCCGACGCGTTCATCAGTGGCCGCGGGCTCGCCTTCGGGCTCGTCGCCGGGCGACGCTACGACGCCGGGGAGTTCCTGGACGACGGAGCGCTCGTCGTCGGGGGCGACGAGGAGCTCGCGCTCACCGTGCTCACCCACCTCCGCGCCTTCGTCGAGTAGGCGAGCCACTCCGGGCTCCGGCCCGTACATCTAGCGAGTACCGTGCTGACCGTGCGCTCCCGAGGACCTCGCTCCGACTCCGCGCTCATGCGCGCCTTCGCCGCACACGACCAGGCGGCGGCGGACGAGTTGTACGAGCGGTTCGCCTCCCGCGTGTATGGGCTGGGGATCGTGATGCTGGGCGGGGACGCCGCGGCGCAGGATCTGGTGCAGGACACCTTCGTGAAGGTGTGGCGGAACGCCGGCCGGTACGACGAGACGCGAGGCAAGCTCGAGACATGGGTGTTGCTCGTCGCCCGGAGCCTGGCGATCGACGCGTTGCGCCGACGGGTGCTCGAGGCCCGAGTGCTCGAGCGCAACGGCGTTTCCCGCGAGGCCTCGGACGAACCGGGTCCCGATCAGCGCGCGGAGGTCGCCGACCTGTCCGACCGCGCGCGCCGCGCGATGGGCGCGCTCACGGACGGGCAGCGCGCTGCGCTCGAGCTGGCCTACTTCGGCGGGAAGACGAGCGCCGAGGTCGCCGAGCTCGAGGGGATCCCACTCGGGACCGCCAAGACACGGATCCGAACCGCCCTGCTGAAGCTTCGCGACGCGTTGGAGGAGCAGCGGCGTGACGTGTGAGAAGGTCCGCGAGCAACTCGCCGAGCACCTGCTCGGAACGCTCGACGCGACCGTCGACGGTGAGGTCCGCGTCCACCTGCGTGGCTGCGGGTCCTGCCGCGCGGAACTCCGCGCGATGGCCGACGGCGTCGGAACGTTCGCGGCCGCCGCCCACGACGTCGATCCCCCCGGCGATCTGAGGCAACGCGTGCTGACCACGCTCGACGAGGAGTGGGCATCGGCCGCCCCCGCGCGGATCCGGAGCGGACGGCCCGGCCGGGTCGCGGTGATCGCGGCGCTCGCGGCGGCGCTCGCCTGGGGCGCGGTGGCGACGGTCCTCGCGTTCAACTACGAGGAGGCCGCAGACAGATACGAGGCGTTCCTCGCCCGGCTGGGCGGCGAGAACGTGCGGGTGGGCGCCCTGCGGGCGGAGGGATCGCAGGACCTGCAGGGAAGTGTCGTCATCTACGAGTCCAACGTCGGGCAGTCCTGGGCCCTCGTCCTGTGTCGCGCGCCGGGCTGGGAGGGAACCGTGAACGTCACGATGCTCGCCGGTGAGCGCCGGATCGACCTGCACCCGATGGAGCTCGGGCCGGGCGGCGAAGGCTCGACGTGGCTCGTCACCTCGTCCAACCTGGCCTCCTACGACCGCGTGAACCTCTGGGACGAGAGCGGCGTCCTCGCGAGCGCCGAGATCGA
The DNA here is from genome assembly GCA_964567675.1 of uncultured Actinomycetes bacterium. Taxonomy (GTDB): domain Bacteria; phylum Actinomycetota; class UBA4738; order UBA4738; family HRBIN12; genus CALGFI01. The sequence goes on along the minus strand of CAZMNP010000149.1, from coordinate 82 downwards.
GACCTAGCGAGTGACCACGAGCCGCTTGACGGCGCGCGGCACGGCGCCGAAGCGATACTTGTACGCGTAGTCGCCCTTCAGC
>CAZMNP010000148.1:0-3397 GCA_964567675.1 uncultured Actinomycetes bacterium | reverse complement strand
ACCCGGATCAGGTGCGCATGCCCCACGTCCTCGTCGAGATGGCCGACGCCCTCGGCGCGGTATCCGGCTTCCCGGAAGGAATCGCGCGTCGGGTCCGGCACGGACGCCTCGGCGATGAGCATCCGCTCGTCGTTGCGGATGTCCATCCCGCCGACGAGCCACCGAGGCGCCGACACGGCGGCCTGCGCGTCCATCTCCAGATCGAACGCCCGGATCAACGACATCGCGTCGATCTGTGGCTGAGCGCCACCACCCATCGTCCCGGTGACGGCGGCCAGACGGCCCTCGCGGTGCACGAGCACCGGAAGGAGCGTGTGCGCCGGGCGCTTACCGCCGGCCAGCACGTTCGGGTGCTCGGGGTCGAGCACGAAGGCCGCCCCGCGGTTGTGGAGGATCACGCCGGTCGTCGGCTCGAGGATCCCGGCTCCGAAGCCGCTGTAGAGGCTCTGTATCAGCGCGATCGCGAGACCGCTGTCGTCGGCGGCGACCAAGGCGACCGTGTCGTCGCGGACGAACGGGGCGGCCTTGCTCGCGCGTTCGCGCACCATGTCGAGGATGCCGGCGATGTGGCCGTCGTCGAGCAGCGTCCCGACCGGCACCCGCGCATGACGCGGATCGGCGTTGTGCCGGTCGCGGTCGGCCGCCGTGACATGGAAGATCTCGGCGAGGATGCCGGCGTCGGGGCCGAGCGGGTCAGGGTCGATCCCGAGCCGCTCGATCGCGGCGAGCGCCTGCAGGAGGACGAATCCCTGCGAGTTCGGTGGCGCCACGCTGACGTCCAGGTCGCGGTACCGGAGCGTGATCGGCGAGTCCAGCTCGGATCCGTTTGCGGCGAGATCATCGATCGTCATCGCCGAGCCGAGCGAGCTGAGGTGATCCGCGATCGCAACGCCGATCTCGCCGCCGTACAGGACCGGGGGCCCTGCGTCGGCGATCGCCTCGAGCGTTCGCGCGAGTGCGGGCTGGACGAGCGCGTCGTCCTCCACGAGCGAACGGCCGCCGGGCGCGAACACGGCGGCGAGGCCCGGGTCCGCGACGATCTGCTCGGCGTTCTCGACGAGTCCCCTCGCGAGCGACCGCGCGACCGGGACCCCCTCGCGGGCGAGCGCGATCGCTCTCGAGAGGGCCGGGGCCAAGCCCCGGTTCGACCAGTGGACCGCGAGCTGACCCCAACCCGCGACGGCACCCGGGACCGTCACCGTTTCGGGGCCGGTCGACGGCATCTCCTCGAACCGGCTCCGGAGCGCGTCCAGATCGACGGAAGCCGGGGCGGCCCCGCTCGCGTTCAGGACGACGGTTCGTCCGTCCGGCTCCCGGATGAGCGCGAACAGGTCGCCGCCCACCGAGCACATGTGGGGGTAGACCACGGCGAGCGTCGACGCCGCCGCCAGGGCCGCATCCACCGCGTTGCCGCCCGAGTCGAACGCGCTCACCCCTGCCGCGGTGGCCTCGAGATGCGGGGTCGCGATCGCGAACCGCCGTCCGCGAGCCGGGGCGTCGTTCACCGTGGCGTTCCCTCGAGCGCGGGTGCACGCTGACAGCTGGGACACCAGTACGTGGTGCGGGCGGTCTCCCCTTGCCGGGCGCTCCGGATCGGGGTCCCGCAACGGGGGCACGGCCGGCCCGCCTTCCCGTAGACGGCCAGGCCTCCGGGGGCGGTGGTCCTTCGGCCCCCGCCGAGGTTCGCGCGCAGCATCCTCGAGGCGGTGTCCAGGAGGCCCCGCTTCGTCGCGGCGTCGAGGTCGCCGAGCGTCGCGAACGGGTGGACCCGGCGCGCGAACAGCACCTCGCTCTTGTACACGTTGCCCACGCCGGACGCGACGCGCTGATCGAGGAGCGCGACGGCGACTTCGGTCCCCGAGGGAAGCCGGTCGAGACGCCCGCGCCCCTCGGCCAGGTCGGCGTCGGGCGAGCACAGGTCGGGGCCGAGCGCCGAGAGCCGTGGATGCCGCGGGAGGTCTCGTTCGCGCAGGAGCTCGACGACGGGTGCGTCGAAGCAGACGGCGACGGCGTCGGGCACGTCGATCCGAACGCGCACCCGGTGCTCGGCCCGCTGCCACGGTTCGCCCGGCCGGTACACGTGCCAGCTCCCCGACATCCGCATGTGCGTATGCAGGATGCGGCCGTCGCCGAACCCGACGAGCAGATGCTTCCCGCGCGCCTCGACGGACCGGACGACGGTCTCGGGCGGGAACGGCGTGGCGCGCAGCCGCGGCGTCTCGAAGCCCACGAGTGGTTTGCCGGCGATGGCGGTTCGAAGGACGGTCGCCGTTCGGAAGATCGTGTCGCCTTCGGGCATCGCGGTCAGGTGCGGAGCGTGAGCCCGCGATAGCCGTCGGCGAACCCCGCCGCTCGCAGTCGATCGGCGAAGGACGATCCGGACACCGGCTCGCCGTCGATCCGCGTGATCTCGATCCGGCGGATCCGTCCGTCCTTCACGAGCGACGCGATCGCGTCGGGCCAGTCCGACGCCGCGCCATCGGAGAACGTGAGCAGCGTTCGCCCGCCGCGTTCGAGATACGCCGCCGGAACGCCGTCTGCGAGCACGACGTACGCGCCGGCCGCGCGAGCCGGCCGGCCCGCGTTCGCGGGCCACGGCAGCGCCCCGCCGTAGGGCTGGGCGGGGTCGGCGGCCGCGAGCGTGAGCACGTGCGCATCACGAGGAGTCTCGCGAAGGTCGCGGAGGCGTTCGACCGCGCCGGGGACGGCGAACTGCGCGGCCCCGAGCCCGTCGACGAAGTAGCCGCGACGCGCCTTGCCCGATTCCTCGAGCGCTCGCAGGACGGCGTAGACGCCGGCGTACCCGCCGGGCGCGCCCTCGGAGAGGACGGCTTCCCGAGTGAGCACGCCGTGGCGGTCGAGCAGTTGCATCGCGCGGGCGTGTGCGGCCTCCGTCGCGGGCGGCACGGGCTCGAGCAGGGGAGCGACGAGCGACCATCGTCCCGCCGCCGCCGGTGGGCCGCTGCGGCGGAGCGCGCCTGGTCGCGGCCTGCCGGCGGGCCGGGAGGCCTTGGGCCGGCGGCCGAGGAACGCCCGAAGCGGCGCGAGGGTGTCGTTCGCGACCTCTCCCGCCCACACGAGCTCCCACAGCGCCGCGAGCACCACGCGCTCGTCGGCGACGCCCGACGCCTCGAGCAGATCCGGCCAGAACGAGGCACCGCGGGTCCGAAGATGCGCTCGGATCGCGTCGTGGATCGGGCGGTCCGGAGGCTCTTCGGCCGGGCCCGGCGTGATCAGCCGTGCCTGATGGCGGAACGCGAGCGCGATGCGCCCGTCGTCGGCGCCCACACCGCCCGCGCCCATCCACACGAGCTCCCCGCTCGCGCAGAGCGCGTCGAGGTCCGCAGGGCGGTAGCCCTGCACGCGGCTCGGCAGCACGTCCGTCTCCAGGATCGAC
>CAZMNP010000147.1:0-25580 GCA_964567675.1 uncultured Actinomycetes bacterium | reverse complement strand
GGCGGCGGCGGCGGCGAGGGCGAGGGCAGTATCTGGGTCCTGCTCCCCGACACCGAGTCATCGACACGGTGGGAAGAAGACGACCGCCGCTTCTTCGGCGAGATCTTCACCGCAGCCGGGCTCGCCGACGGCGAGGACTTCACGATCGTGAACGCGGAGGGCGACGCGGCAACCCAGCAGTCGCAGGCCGAGCAGGCGATCGCCGACGGCGCGAGCGTGATCGTGCTGACGAGCCTCGACACGGGCTCGGGCGCCACGATCATCGACCAGGCGGCCGAGGCCGGCGTGGACGTGGTCGAGTACGACCGGTTCAACACCGGTGGCGCCGGCGGCGCGGCGTACGTGAGCTTCGACAACGTTGCGGTCGGCGCGACGATGGCCGAGGTCCTCGAGCCGGCGATTGACGCTCTTGGGCTCAGCCCCGTCCGCATCGTCGAGCTGAACGGCGGCGAGGAGGACAACAACTCGTTCCTGTTCAAGGCGGGATACGACGCAACGGTCCAGGCGCGTGTCGACGCGGGCGACTGGGAGCTCGTCGCCGACCAGCACGTTCCCGGGTGGGACAACGCCGAAGCCCAGACGATCATGGAGCAGATCCTGGTCGACGTGGACAACGGCGTGGACGCGGTCTTCGCCGCCAACGACGGGCTCGCGGCCTCCGCGATCAACGCCCTCGAAGGGGCCGGGATCGGTCCCGTGCCGGTCAGCGGACAGGACGCCACCGCCGTCGGGATGCAGAACATCCTGCTCGGCAAGCAGACGATGAGCGTCTACAAGCCGATCGAGGCCGAGGCGGCGGTCGCGGCAGCGGTCGCGCTCGCGCTTCGGGCGGGCGAGGACATCACCGCGATCGATCCCGGGTTCGACTTCTCGATCATCGGGATCGAGGCGGCTACGGGCGAGCCGACCGACTCGGCCGAGGGCGAGGGCGTGGTCCCGTACTTCGGCCTCGTGCCGATCGGGGTCACGGCGGACAACATCGCCGACACGGTGATCGCCGACGGGTTCCGGACCGTCGAGGAGATCTGCGTGGGCGACGTCGCGGAGACGGACTTCTGCGTGGAGAACGCCGCCTAACGACTTGACGCAAGCGGGTGACGGCCGGGACGTGCGAGGATACGCGTCCCGGCCGTCGCGTTTGCCGGGTCGAGAAGGGGGCATCCGTTCGTGGCCGACACACCCGTGCTGGAGGCCGTAGGGATCTCGAAGGCCTTCGGACCCGTCCAGGCCCTGTACCGGGTGGACTTCGAGGTCCGGCGCGGCGAGGTGATGGCGCTCGTCGGCGACAACGGCGCCGGCAAGTCCACCCTCATCAAGGGCATCGCGGGGATCTACCCCTTCGACCAGGGTGAGGTGCGTTTCGAGGGCAAACCCGTCCGGATCCACGGACCGCGCGATGCCGCTCGCCTCGGGATCGAGATCGTGTACCAAGACCTCGCGCTCGCGGACAACCTCGACGTCGTTGGCAACATGTTCCTCGGCCGGGAACGGGTGCGCTACGGCCTCACGCTGGACGAGTCCAGCATGGAGGGCTCGACGAGGGAGACGCTCCGCAGCCTTTCCGTCACCACGCTGCGGTCGGTCCGCCAGCTCGTCGCCGGCCTGTCCGGAGGGCAGCGGCAGGCGGTCGCCGTGGCCAAGGCGGTGATGTGGAACTCGAAGCTCGTGATCCTGGACGAGCCGACGGCCGCGCTCGGCGTCGCGCAGACACGCCAGGTCCTGGACCTCGTCCGCCGTCTGGCCGAACGGGACCTCGGCGTGGTGCTGATCTCGCACAACCTGCACGACGTCTTCGAGGCCGCCGACCGGATCACGGTGCTGCGCCTTGGTCAGCGGGTGGCACAGTTCGTCCGGGCGGACACCGACCAGCAGGAGGTCGTGCACGCGATCACGGCCGGGACACTCCAGCACGTGCCCGGGATGGTGGACGCGAGGGTGATCAAGGCATGACCGTCGAACCCGGCACCGGAGTGGAGCCGCGCGACGAAGCCGCCGTCGCGGTGGACGAAACGGGACAGCCGGTCCAGGCCGCGGACCAAACGCTCTCGGGCTATGCGCGTCGGTGGTGGCAGAAGGTCCGCGGGGGTGACCTCGGCTCGCTGCCGATCGTGGTCGGTCTCGTCGTCATCGTCATCGTCTTCGGCTCGCTCGACGACGTCTTCCTCACGGAGCGCAACTTCACGAACCTCCTGCTCCAGATGGCGCCGGTGGCGACCATCGCGATCGGCATCGTGTTCGTCCTGTTGATCGGCGAGATCGACCTGTCGGTCGCGTTCGTCAGCGCGGTCGGCGGCGTGGTCATGACCCTGTTGATCCGGCCCGACGACCCGGGACTGCCGTGGTTCATCGCCGTGGCCGCGGCGCTCCTCGTCACGATGATCATCGGGTTCCTTCACGCACTGATCATCACGAAGGCCGGCGTGCCCTCGTTCGTCGTCACGCTGGCGGGGCTCCTGATCTGGTCCGGCGTCGTGCTGTACCTCATGACCGAGGCGACGACCACGGGGACGATCCGGATCCAGGAGCCGACGATCGTCGGCATCGCGAACAACTTCCTCTCCGACGCGTGGGGCGTGGTGATCGGCGCGCTGATCGTGATCGGCTATGCGTTCTCGCAGCTGCAGACCGCCCGTTCCCGTCGGGCCGGAGGCTTGGACACCAAGCCGGTTTCGCTCCTTGCCCTGCAGGTCGTCGGGCTGGCGGTCGTGACCTTCTCCGCGGTCTGGTACGCGAACCTCGACCGCGGCGTCCCGACCGTCACCGTGATCCTCGGGTTCTTCATCGTGTTCTGGACCTTCGTCGCGTCGCGAACGCGGTTCGGCCGCCACGTGTATGCGGTCGGCGGCAACCCGGAGGCGGCGCGACGCGCCGGGATCAACGTCGACCGCGTGCGGATCGTGGTGTTCATGATCAACGGGTTCATGGCCGGCGCGGGCGGGATCATCTTCGCGTCGCGGCTGCGGTCGGTCGCCACCAGCTCCGGCGGAGGCGACCTGCTGCTGAACGTCATCGCCGCGGCCGTGATCGGCGGGACGAGCCTGTTCGGAGGGATCGGCCGCGTGGTCTCGGCGCTCCTCGGAGCGCTGGTGATCGCCTCGATCACCAGCGGGATGAACCTGCTCGGCCTGTCTCAGGGCCTGAAGTTCATCATCACCGGGCTCGTCCTTCTCGGGGCGGTCCTGATCGACGCCCTGTCCAAGCGCAGCCGCACCGCGCGCGGCGTCGCCTGATCGCGGAGATGATCGAGCCATGACGTACGAGCCGAAGCCGGAGCATCGGTTCTCGTTCGGCCTGTGGACCGTCGGGCACCCGGGTTTCGATCCGTTCGGTGACCCGGTGCGCGAGGTGCTCTCACCCGTCCAGCTCGTCGAGCTCCTCGCGGAGGTGGGCGCCTGGGGCGTCAACCTGCACGACAACGACCTCGTCCCGATCGACGCGAGCGCGCACGAGCGCGACCAGATCGTCTCGGACTTCCGCAAGGCGCTCGACGCGACGGGGATCGTGGTGCCGATGGCGACGACGAACCTGTTCCGCGACCCGATCTTCCGCGACGGCGCGTTCACGGCGAACGACCCGCGGGTTCGCGCGTTCGCGATCCGCAAGACGATGCGCGCGATCGACCTCGGGGTCGAGCTCGGCGCGACGACCTACGTGTTCTGGGGCGGTCGCGAGGGCGTCGAGACGGACTCGTCGAAGGACCCGCTGCGCGCGCTCGGCTGGTACGCCGACGCGATGAACTTCCTGTGCGGGTACGTGAAGGGCCAAGGGTACGACCTGAAGTTCGCGCTCGAGCCCAAGCCGAACGAGCCGCGTGCCGACATGTACCTGCCCACGACCGGCGCGATGCTCGCGTTCATCGAGACGCTCGAGCACTCCGAGATGGTGGGCGTGAACCCCGAGATGGCCCACGAGCACATGGCCGGTCTGAACTTCACGCACCACATCGCGCAGGCCTGGTCGATGGGCAAGCTTTTCCACATCGACCTCAACGACCAGACCCCCGGCCGGTTCGATCAGGACCTGCGCTTCGGCTCGGCGAACCCGAAGGCCGCGTTCTTCCTCGTGAAGTTCCTCGAGGACGTGGGGTACTCGGGGAGCCGGCACTTCGACGCGCACGCGTATCGCACGTCGGACTACGAGGACGTGAAGGCGTTCGCGCGCGGCTGCATGCGCACCTACCTGATCTTGAAAGAGAAGGCCGAGCGCTGGAACGCCGACCCGCAGATCCAGGAGCTCGTCGCGCGCATCACACACGACGACGGCTCGATGGCGCCGTACCTCGGCCCGTACTCGGCCGAGCGGGCCGCCGCGCTGCACGACCTCGAGCTCGACCGGCGCGCGGTCGGCGCACGCGGCCAGCCGTACGAGGAGCTCGACCAGCTCACGATCGACCTGCTGCTCGGCGCTCGGTGACCCTCGAGACCGACTCCTTCGAAGGACACGACTGCGTTCGGCTCGAGGACGGCGACGTCGCCGTCGTCGTGACGATCTCGAGGGGGCCGCGCATCCTCGGGCTGCTGGTCGACGGGGTCAATCTGTTCGCCGTCCTTCCCGACGCGTTCCTCGATGGACCGGACGGCGAACGCTTCCGCTTCGTCGGCGGTCACCGGCTTTGGGTCGCGCCCGAGGTTCCGTCGATCACGTACCGGTCCGACGATCGCGCGTGCGCCGTCACCGAAGTCGAGGACGGTGTCATCGTCGAGGCGCCGCCGGACGGGTCGCAGCTGGCGAAGTCGATCGCGGTGCGACGAGACCTGCCGGGCTGGATCGTCGACCACGTCGTGCGGAACGCATCGCCCAGCTCGATGACGATCGCGCCCTGGGCGATCACGCAGCTCCGGACCGGCGGGGAGGCCGTCCTCCCGGTCGCGCCGCGCGGAGAGGGACCGCAGGCCGACCGGTCACTCGTCCTGTGGCCGTACACCGATCTCGTCGACCCGCGCATCCGGCTCGGCCGGGACGAGGTGCGCGTCGACGCGGCGATGAGCGGTCCGCCGCTCAAGCTCGGCGCGGCGCCGAGCGACGGGCGCGTGAGCTACCGGCTGGGGACGCACCGGTTCGAGAAGCGTGTCGACGTCGATGCGAACGCCACGTATGCGGACCGAGGGGCGGCCGTGCAGGTCTACGTGTGCGACGAGTTCTGCGAGCTCGAGACGCTCGGGCCACTCGAGGTCGTGCCGCCGGGCGGAAGTGTCACCCACCGCGAGCACTGGACGGTGGGGCGAGTCGCGATGGCGGCGACCCCGTGAGTCACGTCCTCGGCCTCGACGTCTCGACGACCGCGACGAAGGCCGTCCTGCTCGGCCCAGACGGAGCCATCGCGGCCACCGCAGCCTCCGAGTACCCCTACGAGATGCCGCGGCCGCTCTGGAGCGAGCAGGACCCACGCCGATGGTGGGACGGAACGGTCGAGGCGATCAGCTTGGCACTCGTACGCGGCGAGCTGAGCGGGGGCGACGTCGAGGCCGTCGGCCTCGCGGGGCAGATGCACGGGCTCGTGCTCCTCGACGCGGCGGACGTGGTCCTGCGCCCGGCCATCCTGTGGAACGACCAGCGCACGGCCGTCGAGTGCGACGCGATCCGCGAGACCGTCGGCCCCGAACGCCTCCTCGCGATCACGGGTAACGACGCCCTTCCCGGATTCACCGCACCCAAACTGCTGTGGGTCCGCCGGCACGAGCCCGACGTCTGGTCCAAGGTCGCGCACGTCCTGCTCCCGAAGGACTACGTCCGCTTCCGGATGAGCGGCGATCGAGCGGTGGATCGCGCCGACGCCGCCGGAACGCTGCTGCTGGATCTCGCGGCCCGCGACTGGTCCCCCGAGATGCTGAGCGCGCTCGAGACCGACCCGTCGTGGCTGCCTCGGACCTACGAGGGCCCTGAGGTGACGGGCGTCGTCTCGGAGGAGGCAGCCGCCGCCACCGGGCTGCGAGCCGGCACGCCCATCGTGGCCGGCGGCGGCGATCAGGCCGCCGCGGCGATCGGCGTGGGCGCGGTCGAGCCCGGCCTCGTCTCCCTGTCGCTCGGCACGTCCGGCGTCGTGTTCGCCTCGACCGACAGACCCGTGATCGAGCCGAAGGGGCGCCTGCATGCGTTCTGCCATGCCGTTCCGGAACGGTGGCACGTCATGGGCGTGATGCTCTCGGCGGCCGGAAGCCTTCGGTGGTACCGAGACGCCGTCGCCCCGGGCGTCGAGTTCGCGGACCTCGTCGAGGAAGCGCGCGCGGTGCCGGCCGGAAGCGACGGGCTGCTGTTCCTGCCGTATCTCACGGGAGAGCGAACACCCCATCCGGACCCGCTCGCGCGCGGCGCGTTCGTCGGGCTCACCGTCCACCACGGGCGCCCCCACCTCACCCGCTCGGTCCTGGAGGGCGTGGCGTTCGGCCTTCGCGACTCGTTCGAGCTCATGCGGGCGCTCGGCGTTACGACCTCGACGCAGATCCGGGCGACCGGCGGCGGGAGCAAGAGCTCGCTGTGGCGACAGATCCTCGCGGACGTGCTCGGAACGGATGTCGTCACGACGTCGACGTCCGAAGGCGCCGCCGAAGGCGCCGCGATGCTCGCGGCCGTGGGATCGGGATGGTTCGGGACCGTCGGGGCCGCGTCTCATGCGCTCGTCGAGCTTCGCGAGGCCGCGTATCCATCCGCGGATGCCGAGTGGTATCCCGACGCCTACGAACGGTACCGCGAGCTCTACCCGGCGCTCGCGCCGACCTTCCACACGATGGACCCGAGCGCCGGACCGACCTAGCCCCGCTCACCCGCTTCGACGATCGCTTCGAGTACCCGCATGTTGGCGACGGCATCCTCCGGCGGGATCGGCACGGGCTCGTCGTCGAGCACGGCGCGCGCGAATCGCTCGGCCTGGATCGTGTACTGGTCCGCCGGTTCGAACGTGAGCGTCTCCGTCGCGGGACTCACCGGAGGGTCACCGCCCGACGTGACGAACACCTTCGTCGGCAGGTCGGGCGGGATGTTGAAGGGGATGCCGATCGAGATCCGGCCCTGGGTCCCGTAGACGTGAACGCGTTGGTCTGGCTCGGTCCGGGTAGAGCAGGTGAAGGTCGCCACGTCGTCGCCGAAGCCGAGGATCGCGCTCGTCAGCACGTCGACCCGGCTATCGGCGTCGCGTGTCACCGACGCCTCGACCCGGTCGGGCTCACCGCCGAACAGCATCCGCGACAGGTTCACCGAATAGCACCCGACGTCCATCAGGGCTCCACCGCCGAACTCCGCGATGTTGCGGATGTTCGCCGGGTCGTCGTTGAAGTATGAGAACCAGCTCTGCACGCCTCGCAACCGGCCGATCCGGCCCGACGCCACCACCTCGCGCACGGCCACCCACGATGGATGCAAGCGGTACATGAACGCCTCCATCAGCCGGACGCCGGCGGAGGAGCACGCGTCCACCATCGTCTGCGCTTCGACCGCGTTCATCGCCAAGGGTTTCTCGCACAGCACGTGCTTGCCGGCGCGGGCCGCAGCGATCGTCCACTCGGCGTGCAGGTGGTTCGGCAGCGGGATGTAGACGGCATCCACATCGGGATCGGCGAGCAGATCCTCGTACGAGCCGTAGGGCTTGGGGATCCCGAGCCGCTCGGCCGCCGACCGGGCGACCTCGATCTCACGCGAGGCGATGGCGAGCACCTCGCACCGATCCGCCTTCTGGATCCCTGGGATGACCTTCCCCGTCCCGATGTTGGCCGTCGAGACGATCCCCCATCGCAACGCTCCGCCGGGGGTCATCCCCATGACGCCTCCGTCATGGGCCGGAACGCGACCTCGAGGACCCGGTGGTTGCGCGGCCGGGTGAGGACGAACAGGACGGCCTCCGCCACGTCCTCGGACGTCATCATCCCGTGCAGCGCGGGCATCTCGGGCGTCCGGCCGTGGCCCATCGCGAAGTCCGTGGCCACGCCGCCGGGGCAGACGTTCGTGCACCGGATCCCGCGCTCCCGGAGCTCGTGATCGAGGGCCCTGGTGAAGCCGACCTGCGCGAACTTCGACGCGCAGTACACGGCCTCGAACGGCAGCCCCCGGCGGCCGGCTTCGGAGGCGAGCGTCACCAGGTCCGCGGCATCGCTCCGCAACAGGTGTGGCAGCGCGGCGCGCACCGTGTAGATCGTCCCCTTCACGTTCACCTCGATCATCTCGTCGAGGTCCTCGGCCGGGAGCTCGAGGAACGGACCGTAGGCGCCGACGCCGGCGTTCGCGACAACGATGTCGATCCCGCCGAACGCCTCGACGATGTCGTCGACGATCCGCTCGAGGGCGTCGGGGTTCCGCACGTCGGCGGGACGCGCGACGGCCCCCGCGATGCCCAGGTCGTCGCCGCTGCGGGACGCGAGGCCGAGCCGGACGCCCTCGTCGGCGAGCGCGCGCGCCACAGCCGCCCCGATCCCCCGGCTCGCCCCCGTGATGAGCGCCACCTTCCCCTCCAGCCTGCCCATGCCCTCGCTCCCTTCGATCGCGCGCCTGCGGACCGCTGAGCATCCCCGGTCCGGAGTCCGAGCGCGAAAGCGCAGGTCGTGGGCGGTGTGGGGTCGGTTGACGTTTCAGGACCCTGGGTCATAGCGTCGCCCATCCGCGGGCCGCAGGGCCACGGCGGCGACCGGGGAGCGGTGCTCGATGAGGCTGTGGCGGTTCAAGATCGCGGGCACCCTCTCGCTCGTCCTTGCGATCTCGGCCGCCTGCACGTCCCGACCGACGCCGGAGCCGGTCCGCACCGGAACGCCGACCCCCTACGTCGTCCAGTTCACCGACGTGGCCGCCGATGTCGGCCTCGAGTTCCAGCACGGAGCCTTCCGCTGGAACGTGTCCGCGGATCCCGGCGCGATGCTCGGAGCCGGTCTCTGCTGGCTGGACTACGACGGCGACGGCTGGCTCGACCTGTACGCGGTGAACTCCTACGCGAACGCCGAGGCCGCGCGATGGCAGGACGAAGGCGGCCTGCCCCGCAGCGCGCTGTTCCACAACGTAGTGGGCACGTTCGTCGACGTGAGCGCCGGCTCCGGAGCCGACCTCGCGGTCCGCGGGAACGGCTGTGTGGCGGCCGACTTTGACCTCGACGGACACACCGATCTCTACGTGACGACCGATGGGGCTGGGGCGCTGCTGTGGAACGAGGGCGACGGAACCTTCACCGAGGGCGCGAACGCCGCCGGCGTCGAGGGATTCGGCTGGCACGAGGCCGCCGCGGTCGGCGACGTGAACGGCGACGGACTGCCGGACCTGTTCGTGAGCGGCTACGTGGATCTCAACAACCCCATCGAGGGAGCGACCCTCGGGTTCCCGAACACCTACCTCGGCGTCCGCGACCTCCTGTTCCTGAACGAGGGGCCCGCCGACGGGGGCCGTGTGACGTTCCGCGAGGTGGGTGCCGACGCGGGGCTCGAGGTGGTCGGCTTCGAGTACGGGCTGGGCGCCGTGTTCTCCGACCTCGACCGCGACGGGGACCTCGACCTGTACGTCGCGAACGACACGAAGCCGAACCGCCTGTACGACAACGTTCCGTGGCCCGGCGGCACCGAGGCCGACCCGGCCGGGATCGGGTTCCGCTTCGAGGAGCTCGCCGCCAAGGCGGGGGTCGCCGACCCGAACGCAGGGATGGGGATCGCCCAGGGCGACTTCGACGGAGACGGGCTCCCCGACCTTTTCGTCACGAACGCGCGCGGCCAGGTCCACGCCGCCTACCACGGACAGGTTTCCGAGGTGGTCGACCCGTCGTTCGCCGACGTGCGCGGCGAGCTCGGCCCGAGCCTCACCGGATCGACGGGCTGGGGCGTGTCCTGGGGCGACCTCGACCTCGACACCGATCTGGACCTCGTCATCGTGAACGGCGACGTGCCGGTGACGGATGTCGGCGCCGACGCTGAGCCCGTCCAGGTGTTCGGCAACCTCACGGCGCAGGGGACCGTGGGACGGTTCGAGGATCTCGGCAACGTCGTCGGGATGCGCGACCTCGGACCGCTCCTCGCACGCGGCAGCGCCGTCGCCGACTACGACAACGACGGAGACCTCGACGTCGCGATCAACTCGATCGGCGGCCACCTCGTCCTGCTCGAGAGCTCGGGAGCGGCCGGCAACTGGCTCGAGGTGGGGCTCGACACCTTCGCACCCGGCACCTTGATCACGGCCGTGCTCCCGGACGGGCGCGAGCTCGTCCGCGAGGCCTTCGCCGGCAGCAGCTACCTCTCGTCTGAGGATCCGCGCTCGCACTTCGGGCTCGGCACCGCCGGCTCGGTGAGCGAGCTCGTCGTCCGCTGGCCCGACGGGCAGGAGACGGTCATCCAGGACGTCGCGGCGAACCAGCTCCTCACGGTGGAGGATCCCGGATGAGGTACCGGCTGATCGCCGTCGCGCTCGTGATCGCCGTCGGGATGTTGCCCGGCTGCACCGGCTCGTCGGACGACCCATCGGTGATGGACGACTGCGTCCGCGAAGATCTCGGCGGTCGCTCCATCGCGCGGGTCTGGGACGAGGCGCTCCTGGACGCGATCCGACGCGACGTGCCCGCTCCGACGGTGCACTCCCGCAACCTCTTCCACACCTCGGCGGCGATGTGGGATGCCTGGGCCGCCTACGACCCGGAGGCCACGGGGTACTTCGTCGACGAGAAGCTCCAGGCCGACGACCTGACCGCGGCGCGCGAGGAGGCGATCAGCTTCGCCGCCTACCGCATCCTTCTGTGGCGGTATTCGAAGGCGGCCGGCCTGCAGGAGACCTTCGACGAGCTCGTGAACACGATGGAGTCGCTCTGCTACCGGTTCGACTTCACCGGGACCGATGGTGACTCCCCGGCCGCGCTCGGCAACCGGATCGCCGCCGCCGTTATCGAGTTCGGCAGGGACGACGGCTCGCTCGAGCAGCAGCGATACGTCGACACCACGTACAAGCCCGTCAACGCTCCACTCGTCGTGGCGGAGCCGGAGGCCGACATGACCGACCCGAACCGGTGGCAGCCGCTCGCGCTCGCCCAGTTCGTCGCCCAGAACGGCCTGCCGATCCCCGGCAACGTCCAGCGGTTCGTCGGGCCGCACTGGGGCCACGTGCGGAGCTTCGCGCTCCCCGCGTCGGCGGACGGAACTCCGATCGATCCCGGCCCACCGCCGCTCCTGGGCGAGGCGACCGATGGGGACTTCAAGCAGGCGGCGGTCCAGGTCATCCGGTACAGCAGCGAGCTCGACCCGAACGACGGCGCCACGATCGACATCTCTCCGGGCGCGCTCGGCGACAACACGCTCGGGACCAACGACGGCGACGGCCACGACGCGAACCCCGCGACCGGGATGCCGTACGCGCCGAACGTCGTCCCGCGCGGCGACTTCGCCCGCGTCCTCGCGCAGTTCTGGGCGGACGGGCCGGCGTCGGAGACCCCGCCGGGACACTGGAACACGATCGCCAACGAGGTCTCCGACACCCCGGGCTTCGAGCTCCGGATCGGTGGCGAAGGTCCGGAGGTGGACCGTCTCGAGTGGGACGTGAAGCTCTACTTCGCGCTCAACGGCGCCGTGCACGATGCGGCCGTCGCGGCCTGGGGCGTGAAGGGGTACTACGACTCGGTGCGGCCCATCTCGATGATCCGGTACATGGGGAGCAAGGGACAGTCGAGCGATCCCGATGGTCCCTCCTTCGACCCGGATGGCCTTCCGCTCGTCCCGGGTCTCATCCAGGTGATCACGCCGCGCTCGAGCGCGCCCGGCGGACCACACGAGGAGCTCGCGGACCACGTGGGTGAGATCGCGATCCGCGCGTGGAAGGGCAACCCGCTCGACCCGGCGACCGCGACGAGCGGGGCCGGCTGGTTCTTGTCTACGGACTGGGTGCCCTACCAGTTGGCGACGTTCGTCACGCCGGCATTCGCCGGGTACGTGTCCGGGCACAGCACGTTCAGCCGCGCGGCGGCCGAGGTGATGACGGCGTTCACGGGGAGCGAGTACTTCCCGGGCGGTCTGTCGGAATGGACCGTGCCGGCCGGCTCGCTCGCCGTCGATCGTGGACCGAGCGAGGACGTCACGTTGCAGTGGGGCACTTACTACGACGCCGCCGACCAGGCGGGGCTCTCACGGCTGTTCGGCGGGATCCACATCCAGCCCGACGACTTCGAGGGGCGCAAGATCGGTTCGATCTGCGGTAAGGACGCGTGGGCGCTCGCGCAGCGCTACTTCGACGGCACCGTCGCCGCCTGAACCGCGCCCGGCTACGTCGAGGGAGCCTCGGCTTCCCGATCCGGCAGCTCGACGACCTTGCCCATGCGAGCGCTCTCACGCGCCGCCTCCAGGACCTCGAGCACGGCGATCGAGTCCCGCACGTCGACCGGCGGGGGCCCGCCCGAACGGAGCGCCTCGGCCACGCCGGCGTAGTAGCGCTGGTACGCGCCCGGCTCGGACTCGACGGCCTCGACGGTGTCCCCGTTGGACAATCGTCCCCACTGCTCGGCGGGCTCGCGACCCCAGCCGTCGTCGGTGGGGACCCCTCCGGCGGCGAGGGCGTCCTCCTGCACGTCCATCCCGTACTTCTCGAAGGCGCCCTGCATTCCCAGGACGCGGAACCGCGGGCCGAGTGTGGCCGCGAGCACGCTCGCCCACAGGTGCGAGCGAACGCCGTCGCGATGGGACAGGGCGACGAACACGTCGTCGTCGACCTCGACGCCGGGCCGGCGCCGGTCGACCTCCGCGTACACGTGGGTCGGCTTCCCGAACAGCTGCACCGCCTGGTCCGCGATGTGACTGCCGAGGTCGAACAGGAGCCCTCCGGCCTCTTCGGGCGCGCCGCGCTCCCGCCACGCATCCTCCTTCGGCGTGGGACGCCAGCGCTCATAGCGGGATTCGAACCGGTGGATCGGTCCGAGCGTGCCCTGCTCGAGCAGGCGACGGATGGTCAGGAAGTCCGCGTCCCACCGCCGGTTCTGGAACACGGAGAGCAACAGGCCGCGTTCGGCGGCCGCGTTCGCCAGGGTTCGGCCGTCGTGGGCCGTCGCCGCCAACGGCTTGTCGATCACGACCGACAGGTCCGACTCGATCGCCCGGAGGCCGACAGGGACGTGGCTGCTGTTGGGGGTGGAGACGACGACGAGGTCGTGGTCGTCCGCCGCGTCCCAGACAGCGTCCGGTTTGTCGGCTACCCGCGCGGACGGGTAGCGGCCGCGCGCACTCGCCTGGCGCTCGGGGTCGCTCGTCACGATCGTGACGAGCTGCAGGTCCGGAAGCGAGGCGATCAGCGGCGCGTGGAACACCCTTCCGCCCAGTCCGTAGCCGATGAGGGCGACACGGATCGGGCCTTCCCGGTCGGTGGACACGATGGAGCACGATACTCGCCCCGCCCACCTCCTTCTCGGGGGGCTGGACCGCCTGCGTTTCGGGTCGGAACCGAGAACACCCTCGGGCTGCACCTATCGACCGAGCGCGCGAGCCGCCTACAGCTGCAGGTTGCCTTGCGCACGATGGACGCGCCGCCCCTTGGGGGCGACGTCGGGTGCCGGATGCTCGACGAGGGCCACGACGCGTTCGGCCATGAAACGGCCACTGCGCACCGGGGTTCCGCTCCGCGTGACCTCGGAAACCTCGATAACGCCGCGCGAGGTCGACACCTCGACCCTGCGGCCGGCCTTCGTGGCCTCGATCTCGTACTTGAGGACTCCCGAGCCCGAGTCCACCACGACCTCCACGCGGTCGCCTCTCATGGCGACGAGCCTAACCCTCCGGTGCGACATGGGTCCGGCCTCGCCCGAGGCGACGCGGGAGGGCACGTTCGAAGGGGAGGGGGTGGTGGCGCGCAAGGCACGCGATCGAGCTCTCGCTCGGTCAGGGTGCGCTCGAAGGTCGGATGGGTCTCCGACCGGTGATCCCGGTCTGAACTAGGCCGGGAGCGCTTTGACCTCGGAGGGCCGCAGTCGACGGGTGCTCGGTTGGAGCCGGAGGCCGATCATCCCGAGCGGCGCCTCGGCCCACTCGCCCTCCTTGAGGATCTCGACTCGGAGCATCCCGTCGTCGGATTCGACGATCCGGAGCGTCTTCCCAAGCTCCGTTCGGTAGAAGTCCGCCATGACCCTAGGATACCGCGTTCGAGCGGCCGGCGGCCGGGCGAGCCGAACCGCCCGCCGGCACCACGCGCCGGCGGGGACGACCGAGACTCGCTTTACGACGGGAAAGACGCCGGGGCCTCTTCGAACAGGCCCAAGAGTGTCAACCCGAAGAACGTCAGCGCCACGATGATCACCATCGCGATGAGCGCCAACACCAGCGCGTACTCGGCCGCGACCGCACCACGCTCTTCCCTCACGCGGAGGGAGAGGGGAAGCGAACGAACCAGATGCAGGATCGCGAACATCGTATGACGAGGGTAGGACCATCGCGCCCTCGGGCACATCGGCCCACTGGGGGCCCGACGGGGGGCCGATGCCCCCATCCCCGGTCGCACGTTCCCCACCGGCCCGGCCGAGGCCGAAGGGACTAGAACGGAGCCCTTCGGACCGAGGGCGTAGGCTCCGGCGGTGGCGCCTCGACTGTTCCTGGACGTCTCGAGCCTGATGTACCGCGCGTTCTTCGCCATGGGCGACTCGGTGCGGTCGCCGAGCGGCCGGATGGTCGGCGCGGTCCACGGCTACCTCGACATGGTGGCCCGGCTGCTGGTCTCGCGCCGGCCGGTCGAGGTGGTGCACGCCTACGACCACGAATGGCGTCCCGTTGCCCGGACCGATCTCTACGCGCAGTACAAGGCGAATCGTCCGCCGGACCCGGAAGGACTTCCCGAGCAGTTCACGATGCTCCGTCAGGTCCTGGACCTGTCCGGGATGCCGCAGGCGCAGACGCGCGGGTGGGAGGCCGAGGACGCGATCGGCGCGCTCTGCGCGATGGCCCCCGACACCGATCGCATCGAGATCGTCAGCGGGGACCGCGACCTGATCCAGCTCGTCCGCGACCCGGCCGTGAAGCTGCTGTTCACGGTGCGGGGTGTCTCGGACCTCCTCGAGCTCGACGAGGCCGCGGTGATGCACAAGTACGGCGTTCCGGCCGACCGGTACGCAGAGTTCGCGATCCTGCGCGGCGACGCGAGCGACGGGCTTCCCGGTGTGCGCGGCGTGGGCGAGAAGACGGCGAGGGCGCTCATCGAGACCTACGGGTCGCTCGACGACCTGATGTCCGACGCGTCGTCGAACGAGCCGCAGCCGGGACCGCTGCGCGGCAAGCCCGCCCTTCGAGCTCGGCTCCTCGACGACGCCGCGTACGTCGCGGCGATGCGACAGCTGGTCCCGGTGAACGCGACCGCTCCCCTCGATCGCTGGCAGGGCGAGCGGGACGATGAGGCGCTCTCCGCGTTGGCCGACGAACTGTCGATCCGCGGACCGGTTCAGCGATTGCGCGCCGCGCTGGACGCCGCACCCGGAACCTGACTCACCGCGTCCACACGTTCCACCTCGACGTGTCGGCGTAGCGCCCCGACCGAGACGTTCGCGACGGAGCCCGCCCCGGTGGGGCGGGCTCCGTTACACGTTCCTCGGTTCGACCAACCCGACTATCTGATGCGCCCCCGGATCTCCCCCGGCGGGAAGGCCTCGGTGTGCACGTTCGCGTACGTCGCCTTCGCGCGCAGAGCGGCGACGAGCTCGTCGAACTCGCCGGCCGCGATCCCCTGCCCGGCGGGACCGATCACGTCGGACGCCTGGATCGTGCCCGAGACCTGTCCGCCCGCGCCGGGGCACGCGGGGACGGTCACGCCGTCCGGGGCCGTGTCGGCCGAGTCGCAGAGGAAGGCGATCACCCCTCCCGCGATGGCCGGACGCCCGAGGTGGATGTGGGCGAACAGGGCCGGTCCGGTGAGTGCGGAGTACCGGAGCCGATACGAGATCGTCTTGCCGTCACCCGAGAGCTCGACGCGGATCGTTCCCGTCCCCGGGACCGAGAGCGTGGGGGTCTCTTCGAAGCCGCTCAACGTGCCGGTGAACCGCTCGCCGCCGCCGGCCGTCGCCTGAAGGCTCCCGACCGAGACGACCACGAGCAGCGCCACCAGCGCGATCATCACGCGTGGACGCATGCATCTCCCCCTCTCTGTCTCGTCGGGTCGTCAGGGCGTCGACCCGACGGGGTACTACGGGGGAACGAGCACGCCGGTTTGCGCGACGGCTCAGCCGAGGAGCGGGCGTCCCATCGCCAGCCGGTACTCCTCGTTGAACCAGTACAGGAACCGGTCCTGTCGCGGGTAGACGCCCGACCCGAACGACCGGGACCCGACGCCGGTCTGCGCCCGGGCGCACACCTCCCAGTCCTGCCGGGAGATCAGGTCCCAGAACTCCACGACGGGCTCGGGCTTGAACGCGTCGGGGTTGGCGATCACCTCGGGGCGGAACAGGTACTCGGAGACCACTTGCGTGTGGTTCGGACCTTTCGGGAAGCCGATGTAGTACATCCCGCAGTCCGGATGCAGGTTCAGCATCAGGTTGGGGAACTCATAGCTCCCGTAATACATCGCGTAGTCCACGGGCTCGAGGTCCGGCAGCTTCGGGAGCTCCGAGCGACCGCTCCTCGTGAAGCTCGTGGCGCCGTCAATCATCACGTTGCCGTCGTCGCGGGTCTCTTCGTCCCACACCTCCCCGAAACGGAACAACGGCACGATCTGGACGAGCTCGGGGTGGATGCTCGGACAGTGCAGGCACTCGTTGTAGTTCTCGACGACGATCTTCCAGTTCGCCTCGACCTCGTACACGAGCCGGACGCCGATCCGGAGCTCATCCATCTTGAAACGCTCGAACGCCGTGATGGACTCGGCGCCGTCGGTCAGCGCCTCCATGAGCGGACGAGGCTCCCGCGAGAGGTTCGCGAACAGGAACCCCGCGTACTCGCCGATCGCGACCGGGTGCAGCGGATGCTCCGCGCGATCGAAGAACTCGTCCTCCTTCACGTTCGGCGTGCCGATCAGGCGGCCGTTCAGGTCGTACGTCCACGCGTGGTACGGGCACCGGAACGCCTTGCGAACGTTGCCCTTCGCGTCGTCGTCGAGGAACTTCGTCCCGCGGTGGGCGCACACGTTGTAGAAGCCGTGGAGGGCGCCCTCGGCGTTCCGAGCGACGAAGATGGACTCGCCGGCGAGATCCTTCACCACGTAGTCGCCCGACCCTGGAACCTCCTCCGCTCGCCCGATCGTGACCCAGTCGCCCCACCAGATCCGCTCACGCTCCTCGTCGTACACCTGTTGGCTCGTGTACTCGAACCCGGAAAGGGTCGGGCGGGGGCGCCAGTCTCGTTCGTCGTAGCGAAGTCGGTCTCGGTCGCGCTCGGTCCGCATCGGTGCGTCTCTCCTCGGTTTGAACGGCCGTTCAATGGCGAGGCCAGGATACGCCGAGGCGGCGCCGAGGGGAAGCCGGGCGTGTCGGCAACCGGGGCGGGGTCGCTGAGCCCGCCTAGGATGACGGCCGTGATGGAGCGCCGACCGCTCGGCTCGAGCGGTTTCGAGGTGTCGAGGATCGGCCTCGGCTGCATGCCCATGAGCTGGGGGTACCGCTTCGGCGAGAGCTCCGAGGAGGAGTCGATCCGCGTCATCCACCGCGCGATCGATCTCGGTGTGAACCACCTCGATACCGCCGACGTCTATGGGCCGTACACGAACGAGGAGCTCGTCGGCCGCGCGCTCTCGGGACGGCGCGACGAGGTCGTCCTCGCGACGAAGGTCGGGGTCAAGGTCGGGCCCAACGGCGGGTATCCACTGCTCCGCGATGGGCGGCCGGAGCGGATCCTCGCGGAGGTCGACGGCTCCCTCCGGCGTCTTCGCACCGACGTGATCGACCTCTACTACCTTCACCGGATCGATGAGAAGGTGCCGTTCGAGGATCAGTGGGGCGCGATGGCCTCGCTCGTGGATGCCGGGAAGGTCCGCGCGCTCGGTCTGTCGGAGGCGAGCATCGATGAGCTCGAGCGGGCTCAGGCGACCCACCCCGTCGCCGCCCTGCAATCGGAGCTCTCGCTGTGGACGCGCGATCCCCTGGATGAGGTCCTCCCTTGGTGCCGGGATCACGGGGTGGCGTTCGTGCCGTTCTCTCCGTTGGGCCGCGGCTACCTGACCGGAACGCTCACCGGCGCCTCGTTCGAGGGCCTGGACTTCCGCGCCACGAACCCGCGATTCACGCCGGAAGCGCTCGAGGCAAACACCGCGATCGTCGACGTGGCCCGTCGCGTCGGCGAACGACACGGCGCAACCCCCGCGCAGGTCGCGCTCGCGTGGTGCCTCGCGCAGGGAGACCACGTCCTGCCGATCCCGGGCACGAAGCGGATCCGGTATGTCGAGGAGAACGTCGCCGCCGCATCGCTGGAGCTCTCGCCACAGGACCTCGCCGAGCTCGACGACGTTCCGCAGGCGCTCGGCTCCCGCTACTGATCACGGAGCGCGAGCGACGACCGACCGGCAGACCTGCAGGTCGGTGCGTCCGTTTCACGGAGCGGGCGAGGAAGTCCCCGCCGCTGCTCGGTCGCACGGAGCGCAGCCGCTACCCTTGGTGGACTCGTGTTCAGACCCCATGCCCGCCTGACTCGGAGTGCGTTCGTCGTCGTCATCCTCGCGACGGCGACCTGCACCGGCGACCGTTCCGATGATCGGCCGAGCAGCGTCCCCGAGCCGATCGCTCCAAGTCCGCCTGCCTCTCCGGGCCCGGTGGGCACCGTCTCGTACGAGCTCACGGTGGACGTTCGGCGCGTCGAGGCCGAGGCCGTGGCCGGAGTCGTTCGGCCGCGGGAGCTCGCGGCCCCTGTTGAGGCGATCCGCCGAACGATGGGCGAGCTCTACACGATCGGCTTCGTGGACCCCGACCTGTGGCAGGGCGGCGAGTTCCCCTCGCTCTTCCGGCTCTTCGCCGCCGACGTACGGGAGCAGGCGAGCCGAGACGTCGCAGAGCTGACGCTCGGTCCGGCGGCGAGACTCGTCGACGCCGTCCGGCCGAGACCGGCGCGTCTGGCCGTCCGCTTCCTCGCCGACGCCGGCGATCACCCGGTCGCAGCCGTCGCGCGCGTTCGATTCGCCGGGACCGCGGAGGCCGGCGAGGTCGAGGCATCGGTCACGCACGAGGGCGAGTACGTCCTGCGGCGGCTGAACGGCGCGTGGCGGGTAGTGTCGTACGACGTCCAAGGCCGTGTGCCGAAGGGGGCCCAGCTCGAGGAGGAACCGACCTCGGCCGACCTGATCCCCTCGCTCCTGCCCCGAGGTCCCCTCTTCTTCCTCGTCATCGGGAGCGACGCCCGGCCCGGACAACCCGTCGGGCAGACCCGCGCCGACTCGATTCACGTCGTCGGCGTGAACCCACGGAAGGGCCGCGTGTCCATCCTCGGGATCCCGCGCGATTCGTGGGCGCCCATCCCCGGCTGGGGCAGCGACAAGATCAACGCTGCGCTCGTGGTCGGTGGACCCGAGCTCCTCGTCGCAACGGTCGAGCATCTGACCGGGATCGAGCTCGACGCCTACGTCCTCACAGGGTTCGAGGATTTCCGCAACATGGTCAACGCCGTCGGAGGCTTCGACATGCGGATCCCGTACGCCATCAGCGACCAATGGGCTCGCGCGTACTTCCGGAAGGGTCCGGAGCATCTCAGCGGGAGAGAGGCGCTCGCGTTCTCCCGGGTCCGGCACGATCTTCCTACCGGCGACTTCGGCCGGTCGTTCAATCACGGACGCGTGATGATCGCCGCGCTCGCGACGCTTCGCGCCCAGATCAGCGAGGGAAGCGCGGCGCTGCTCCCCTGGGTCGCGGCCGCCGCCCGGTACCTGAAGACCGATCTGTCGATCGGAGAGATGTTCGAGCTGCTCGTCGCCGCACCGGCGTTCCAACCCTCGAGGGTTCGTAACGTCGTGGCGACCGGGCGCGTGGGGTCGATCGGCGGCAAGAGCGTGGTGGTCCTGGACGGAGGCGCGTACGCGATGTTCCGAGATCTCGGACGCGACGCCATCTTGGGCTGAGCGGAAGCCTCCGCAAGTCACCGTCGCCGTCGGTCGCCCCATGCCCGGAGGCGCATCTCGCCCGTATGGCCCAGGTCGAACGGAGTAGGCGAAGTAGGACAGTCGGGTGGATGCGTAACTCCAGGCCATCGGGCTATACCTGTATGTGGGTAGCCGCGGCGAACCCCGCCGCCGTGGATCGGATGACGACATGAGCGAACAGGTGCCAGGTCGCACCGCGATCATCGCCGATCGGCACGCGCTCGGGCGGAACCTCGTGCGCTTCCTGCTCGAGGAAGAAGGGTTCGAGATCAGCGCCGAGGCCGCGACGATCGCCGAGGTTCTCCTCGCCGTTCAGCACCAGACGCCGGACGTCCTCGTCGTCCACGAGAACCTGGCCCGCGATCACGACCCCGCCGTCTTCGCGCAGATCCGGCAGCTCTCGCCGAATACGAACCTGGTCCTCATGACCGGGAACCGCAACGACCTCGCCGTGGAGCTCATCTTCATCGCCGACTCGGTGGTGGAGGAGGGGCCGGGTCTCGGACAGCTCGCGTTCGCTGCCGGCTGGCAGGCCCCGACGGAGGTCCGGAACTTGGACGCGGAGCGTGCCGCCCGAGCGCGACGGACGGCGCGGCGACGCTGGCGACCCCCGTGGGGAGAGCGTCTCGACACACGCGGCGCCGTGGCCGCCTCGATCGTCGTCTTCGCCGTCATGGTGGTTCGGGCCGCGGGGTTCGTCCCGTTCCTGGATGGAGACGCGGACTCGCCCCGATCGGAGAGACCATCGATCCGGGCCGAAGGTTCTGCCGCGGTCGACACGGCGACGGTTCCGACCCCCGCGTTCGAGCTGGCCTCGTCCACGTCCCCGGCGGACGAGGACCCATCGACCCGCCCGTCCGACGATGATCCCGCTCCGGGTGCGGATGAAGAACCAGCCCCCGAGCCTGAGCAACCGCCGGACGACCCTCCGGCGTCGGATGACTCCGCGCAGCAGAAGTCGACGGTGATCGATGATGTCGTGGCGCCGGTCGAAGACGTCGTCGACGGCGTGGTCGAGGAGGTCGACGAGGTCGTGGACGAGGTCGTGGAGGGTGTCGAAGACATCGTGGACGACGCGGCAGAGACCGTCGACGACGTGGCCGGGGACGTGGACGACGTGGTCGAGGACGTCCTCGGCGCACTCTCGGCTCCCGGGCTCGGTTGAGGAGATCGCGCGTGGCACGTACGCGGCGACCGGTGGTACGGCGGATCTGCGCTGGGCGGATGCCCGACGCGCATGGCATCGTGAGGAACGCATCCCAATGCCGCGCATCCTCGCCGTCGCCGACGAACCCTATCCGGGACTCCCGGATCTCACGACGGCGCGCCCCGACGTCGTGCTCTCGTGCGGCGACCTTCCCTGGGACGATCTGGAGCGGATCGTCGACGTCACGAACGTTCCGCTCCTGTTCGTGCCGGGCAACCACGATCCGGCGCTGACCCATTCCCCCCAAGGGGTCGTCTGGCCGTTCACGATCGCCAACCCGCACCTCGTCGACCCTCCGGGTCCTCGCGGGGGCACGAGCGCCGACGGCCGCATCCTGGACGCGGCGGGGCTGCGGATCGCGGGACTCGGGGGCTCGGTCCGGTACCGGAAGGGGCCGAACCAGTACACGCAGGCCGAGATGACCCGTCGCGCCAAACGACTGCTCAGACGGGCCACGCTCAAACGACGTCGCGATGGGAAGGGTGTCGACGTCCTCATGACGCATGCGCCGCCCAAGGGTCTCGGCGACGAGGACGACGCACCGCACGAGGGGTTCGAGGCGTTCCACGAACTGGTGCGGCGTCTTCGCCCCAAGCTCCTGCTGCACGGACATATCCATCCGTACGGCGTCCCACGTCCCGATCGCTACCTGGAGGAAACTCGCGTGGTGAACGTGATCCCCTACCGAGTGATCGAACTCGACGCATGAGCGATCTCGAACCCGAGGCCCCGTCGACCTTCAAGAAGGCGCGCCGGCGCGAAGCGTACCGGCGGCTGTCGCAGGTCGCCGGGAGAGGCGATGCCCGTCCGCTGCTCTCCCTCGACGAAGTCACCAAACGCTTGGGAGCGTTCGAGCAGTCCTACGTGGGGATCCGTCCCATCCCCGTCGCCGCGATCGTGGGGACCGTGAGCCGCGTCGAGGACTTCGACCGCGACTTCCTGCCGAAGCGCTCGAAGATCCAGGAGCGGTGGCGGCAGGTCGAGCAGTCGTTCCCCGATAGCGACTTCCCACCGATCTCGGTGTACGAGATCGATGGCCGGTATTTCGTCGTCGACGGACATCACCGTGTCGCGATCGCGAAGCAGCGCGGGACCGAGATCATCGACGCCGAGGTGACGCGGCTCCGCAGCCGGACGCCGCTCCCGCCCGACGCGGACATCGGCGCGATCATCATGGTCGAGCAACAACGCCGTTTCATGGAGGAGTCGGGGCTGGGGCGCGCGAGATCGCAGGCGCGGATCGAGTTCAGCCGGCCGCAGGGATACATCGAGCTCCTGGAGCACATCAAGATCCACGGGTACCACATGATGATGGAGCGAGGCGAGCTGCTCTCGGTCGAGGAGATCGCCTCGGACTGGTACGACCGTGTCTACCTCCCGACGGTCGAAGCGATCCACCGGGAGGGTCTGAGCGAGCTCTGGCCGAAGGCGACCGACGCCGACCTGTTCCTGTGGGTCGGCCAGCGCCGCCGCGAGCTCTTCCCCGAGCGACCCGACGAGATGGACATCGACGGAACGGTTCGGGCGGCCCGCGAGAGGGCGGCGGAGAAGCCCAAAGGCCTCCTCACACGACCGCTGCATCTCCCCCTCCTGCATCGCGACCGCGGCTGAGGCGTGGTGGGAGAACCCGGACCACTCGCCCTCGTGGGCGGCGACGAGCTGAACCCGGGCAACGAGCCACAGGACGAGCTCTTGATCCGCGCCGCCGGAGGCGGACCGGCGTTCGTCCTCGTCACCGCGGCACGGGAACATCCCGAGATCGCTGTCTCGAACGCCATCGCGTGGTTCGGCCGTTTCGGTCTGGCCGTCACCGAGCTTCTGGCGCGCCGCAAGACCGACGCCACCTCGGCCGCGAACGCCGAGCTGGCCCGGTCCGGACGGTTCTTCTATCTCGTCGGCGGCGATCCCGGACGGGTCCCGAAGATCCTGGCGGGAACGCCGCTGTGGGATGCCGTCGTCGCCGCGTGGCGGGACGGCGCCGCGCTCGCCGGCTCCTCCGCCGGGGCGATGGCGCTCGGCGAGTGGACCCTGGTTCGCGAGCGGATGCCCGGCGACGAGCGCCGGAGGTACCTGCCCGCACTCGGCCTCGTGCCACGGGTCGCGGTCGTCCCGCACTTCGAGACGTTCGGGCATCGCTGGGTTGCGTCGGCGCTCGCGGCCGCCGAACGTCCCGACCTCGTGCTGCCCGGCATCGACGAACGAACGGCCGCGGTGTGGCACGGCGGAACGTGGCACGCGCTCGGGGACGGCGGTGTCACCGTGATCACCGCGGATGGGCAGCGGCGCTTCGACGCCGGCTCCGAGATCGACGGGATACCGCCGCCGATCGCGGGCTGAGCTCGGCATGCGAGACCGCCGCGACACCGGTGGTGTGACGGACGGGTCCGTCGCCCGGGAGGATGGGTCCGTGACCGAGCGCGTGTGGAACTTCTCGCCCGGACCCGCCACTTTGCCTCAGCAGGTCCTGGAACAGGCCGGCGAACGCGTTCGCTCGCTCCCGGGTGCCGGCGCGTCGATCCTCGAGGTGAGCCACCGGTCCTCGTCCTTCCGGGCGATCTTGGACGAGGCGGAGTCCAACCTCCGCGAGCTGCTGGAGGTCCCGGACGAGCACCGGGTGCTGTTCCTCCAGGGCGGCGCGTCACTCCAGTTCTCGATGGCGCCGATGAACCTGCTCCGCGGCTCGGCGCGAACGGGCGCGTACGTCGTGACGGGCTCGTGGGGCGAGAAGGCCGTCGCCGAGGCGCGCAAGGAAGGCGGCGTCGTCGTCGTCTGGGACGGCGGCCCGAGCGAGTATTCGTCGGTCCCCGACCTGGCGCAGCTTGAGGTCGCAGACGACTCGGCGTATCTGCACATCACCTCCAACGAGACGATCCAAGGCGTCGAGCTGCCGGCGGGATCCGAGCCTTCGTCGGGTCCGTTCCTGATCGCGGACGCGTCGTCGGACTTCCTCTCTCGGCCGATCCCGCTCGAGCGGTACGGGCTGTTGTACGCGGGAGCTCAGAAGAACGCCGGTCCGGCCGGACTCACGATCGCGCTCATCCGCGAGGACGTGCTGGCGCGGATCCCCGAAGGGCTTCCGTCGATGCTGGACTACCGGACGTATGCGGAACATGGCTCGCTCTACAACACGCCTGCGGTCTTCGCGATCGACGTGCTGATGCTCGTCACGCGCTGGATCCGCGACGAGATCGGCGGCCTCGACAAGATGCACGAACGCAACGGCGAGAAGGCCGCGCTCCTCTACGAGGGGATCGACACGAGCGACGGGTTCTATCGCGGCCACGCGCAAGCGGGGGCGCGTTCGCTCATGAACGTCACCTTCAAGTTGCCTGACGGAACGCTCGACGTCGCGTTCCTGAGCGGGGCGGCCGCGAACGGGTTGCTCGAGCTGAAGGGGCACCGCAGCGTCGGTGGAATCCGAGCGTCGATCTACAACGCGATGCCGCTGGAGGGCGTTCGGGCGTTGCGAGCGTTCATGGACGATTTCCGGCTGCGGAACTCGTGAGGGGAACGCCGGAGCCGGTTGATGGGGGGCTAGGGCCCAGCTCCCGGCTCCGGCGTTGGCTCAGTCGATCGATCGGTAAGCCTCGGACTCGTGCGGCGAAAGAGGTTGGGCGTTGGCGTTTTCGATCACCCCGGCCGACGTGATGGGGGTCCAGACCCAGCGGCCGGCGCGCAGGTACGCGCAGCCGTGGTCGAGACGGTCGAGGCGCACTCGGAACACCGTGCCTTCGAGTCGGTAGTAGCGCTCTTGGATCCGGACTTCCACATCCATCGGTCGCTCCTCCCGGGGAACGTCAT
Organism: uncultured Actinomycetes bacterium; assembly: GCA_964567675.1. Lineage (GTDB taxonomy): Bacteria > Actinomycetota > UBA4738 > UBA4738 > HRBIN12 > CALGFI01. Next base: position 616 of record CAZMNP010000147.1, on the reverse strand, counting down.
CGGGAGGAGAGGGTTCCCCGGAACCCACCTCCCTCGTCATGGACTAGTGCTTCGGCCAGCCGGCGCCGCCCGCTACGAGCATCGCCGCGATCGTCCCCAGCGTGATCGCCAGGTACCTGGCCCGTGCCTTCCATCCCCCTGCGCGCATCGGCTCCTCCTTCGTTCCCGACGGCGCGCATGAATGTAACTATCTGCTTGTCTTTGAGCAACTTCGATGGTTAAGTTCGGCACGTCCCCGGCCGAGGTTGAGGGGGAGGACCATGGAAAAAGACCAGCTCGGCACCAGGCTGCGCCGCCTCCGCCGGGGCCGGGGGCTCACCCAGCGCCAGCTCGGAGCGCCCCGGTACACGCACGCGTACATCAGCACGATCGAGGCCGGCCGGCGGCGTCCATCACGCGAGGCCCTCGAGCACTTCGCGTCAAACCTGGGGGTGGACGTGGAGGAGCTCCTCACCGGCCGTTCCCCCGATGTCGAGCCGCGCTTGCGGCTCAAGCTGCAGGAGGCTCGGATCGCGGTGTCCGAGGGCCGGTTCGACGAGGCCGACGGCGAACTCGGCCAGATCGCCCGAGAGGCACGGCGCTACCAACTCCCCCGCATCGAAGCGAAGACCGAAGA
>CAZMNP010000146.1:0-6019 GCA_964567675.1 uncultured Actinomycetes bacterium | reverse complement strand
GATGATGGAATGCACGAGCCGGCCCACCCACGCCTGATACCCCCCGCCGGGGTCGAGCCCGAGCTCACTGCTGAGTACGTACTGCAGCTCGCAGTTCTCGAGCGTGGAGAGCCGCGAGTACGACAGCTGCAGGGTCTCGGCGGGCTCGGCGCCGATGTCGGTCCAGTCCCTCTGGAACCACCACCGGCGCGGGTCCACGCCGAGCGCGAGGAGCCCGTCAAGACTCGCGAGCCGGTCGGCGCGCGGCGTGCCGGCATCGGAGAGCTCGCGCCGCCACTCGGCGGCCGCCTCGCGCGCCGAAACCGGCTCGGCGTCGCGAACGGACGGCGGAGGTTGCCACTCGACGCCGAGCTCGTCGACGAACCGAGAGGTGATCGTCACGGCCGAAGCGTCGCCGTGCGGATCGGTCGCCGTCACGAGCACCCGGCGACGGGCCCGGCTCCGGACCATCGCGAACAGGCGGCGCTCGTCCGCGAGCCTCGCCCGGTTGATCGCCGATCGCGAACGCGGCCCGTCGAGCGCGGCGAGATCGAACATCGGCTCGGGCCTGGAGAGGCTGGGGAAGTCGCCCTCGAGCGCATCCAGCACGATCACCGTGTCGAACTCGCGGCCGACCGAGGCGTGAGCGGTGAGCACGTGAACCGCGTTCTCGCGGTCGGTGCCACCGGCCGCCACCTCCGGCCCGCCCTCGGCGGCCGCGAGCGAGGACAGGAACGCTTCCACCGAGGCGTCTCCCGTCGCGGCCGCCTCGGACACGGCGCGTGAGAGCTCGACGACGGCATCGAGGTCGAGCCGGGCGCGGGCGTCGGGCTCCGCCTCGCGGACGAGATCCTGCGCGTACGGAAGCGAGCGCCACAGGACCCCGAACGCGTCGAGCACCGATGGACGAGCCGCCTCGGCTCGCCGGAGGGTCCGGTCGAGCTCGGCGATCGAGTCCCGGTCGTCGTCACCGGCATGCTCGGGCGACGAAAGGACCTCCGAGGGTCGCCGGCCGTGTGCGCGGACGAGCCGGAGGAGCGACCGTGCCGACGCCGGTGAGAGACGGCCGAGCTCGGACGTGAGCAATGGTTCCACCAGGCGGTCGCGAACTTCGTCCGTCGCAACGATCCACTCTAGCGCGAGGATGAACGGCCGGGTCGCCGGGACGGTAGCCGGCGATCCCGACTCCGAGGCCACGCGAGGGACGCCGGCGTCGTCGAGCGCACGTCGAAGGCCATCGGCGTGCGATCCTTCGCGGCGCACGACAACGGCGAGATCGCGCCAGGGAACGCGATCCTGCACGTGGAGCCGGCGCAGCTCGCGCGCGACGGCCGCGTGTTCCTCGGAGACGTGTGGAGCGCGCCACGCCTCGACGGCGACGTGGGCCGGCCGGTGTCCCGAGGTGAGCGTCAGTTCGGTCGCACCGGGGTTCCGTTCGGTGAAGCGCCGAAGCGGCTCGTCGGTCGTCCCTCGGAACGAGAAGATGTGCTGCTCGAGGTCGCCGGCGACCACGAGGGTGTCCGGCCGGAGCTCCGCCAGGAGCTTCTCGGCGGCGAAGGTCACGTCCTGGTAGTCGTCGACGAGGACGTGGTCGAAGAGCTGGTCGCCGAAGCTCGCCGCCGCGGCGCCCTGCGCGACGAGACCCGCGAAGTCGACCTCGGCGGCCTGGTCGAGCACCGCGAGGTATTGGCGGAGGAACACGGCCAGCTCGTGCCAGCCGCCGAGCCCGGCCGCCGATGCCCGCCGCTCGATGTCCTCCGGCAGGACGAGCGCCTCCTGCGCGCGCGTGACGAACTGCCGGACCTCGTCGGCGAACCCGCGCAGCGGCAGCAGCGAACCGTAGGCCGGCCATCGCGCCGGGTCCTCACCGTCCAGCAGCTCTCGAACGCGCCCGAACTGCTGCCCGGCGGTCAGGATCGTGGGCGGCGCCGCGTAGCCGAGCTGCTCGAACCGCGCGCCGACGACGTGGAACGCGAGTCCCTGCATCGTGACGACGACGAGGTTCGGAAGCGCCATCCCCAGGCGCGAGAGCATCGCGTCGCGGGTCAGGTCGCGCGCGCGACGGGAACCGACCACGAGCGCCACCCGCTCGGGATCGGCTCCGTCCTCGATCAGGCGTGCGAACCGCTCCCGCAAGACGGTGGTCTTCCCCGTTCCGGACCTGCCCATGACGAGCATCGGTCCGGAAACATGTTCGAGCACACGCCGCTGATCGGCGTCGGGGACGAAGGGGGCCATCGGCCCGATGCTACCCCCGGCCGCCGACAGGCCGATCGGGTGCGCGCCTAGCGGGAACGCGAGGTGGCGAAGCGATGCAGGCCGCGATCGCTGATGCTGCCGACCAGCTCACCGTCGCGCATCACCAGGGCCGCCTTGCCCGAGCCGAGACGTTCCGAGAGGTCGTCGAGGTGCTCGTCCGGCGACGCGACCAGGACCTGGTCCAGGGGGATGAGCGCATCGCGGACCGGACGGAGTGGGTCCCGCGCTCCGAGCTCGCGCGCCGAGCCGAACGAGACCATCCCGATCACCTTGCCGTTCTCATCGAGCACCGGGAAGGCCTCCTCTTCGTGCCCGCGCAGGAAGTCATCGAGCGCTTGGGAGAGCGAGAGGCCGGCCGGAACCGAGGTGGGTGGCGGCTCCATGGCGTCGGCGACGGTCGCGGCGGCGAGCCGCTCGACGATCCCGAACTGTTCCAGGGACGCCCGCGCTCCCTGGAAGATGAACATCCCGATGAGCGCGAGCCAGATCGCGGCGAACAGTTCCTGTTGCGTGGCCTCGAGGACCGCACCGGCGAAGAGCACGACCCCAACGGCCATCCCGCCCCAGGCCGCGATACGGGTCCCCTTCTTCCGGCTCCCCGTGATCTTCCAGACCGCCGACTGGAGCATCCGCCCGCCGTCGAGCGGCAGGCCCGGCAGCACGTTGAAGCCGGCCATGAACAGGTTCACCCAGCCGACGTAGCCGAACAGGCCGGGCAGCGGCCCGACCGTTCCCTCGGTCGCCTTCGAGATCCCCCAGAAGAGCGCCCCGAGCGCGAGGCTCGTCCCCGGTCCGGCCGCCGAGATGACGAACGCCGGTCCCGGCCCCTTCTCCTCAGAGCGGGCGGCGGTGAAGCCGCCGAAGAACACGAGCGTGATGCCGTCGACCCGGATCCCGTGTGCGCGGGCCGTGATCCCGTGCGCCAGCTCGTGGAGGAAAACGGATCCGAAGAAGAGCAGGGCTCCGAAGACGGCGTACGCGAGAGCCCCGCTGGTTTCCAAGCTCGGGAACCTCGCCTCGAAGCGCGACCAAAGCGTGTACACGACGAGTCCGGCGATCCAGATCCACGAGGAGTCCACGAACACCGGGATCCCTCGGACCGTGGTGATCCGGAACGAGCGTCCGAACATGCTTGGAGCCTACCCTCCACCCCTCGAAGGAGCTGTCTGCGACAGTGGGCGGGTGGACGAGCAGAGAAAGCACCGAGCCCGGGCCGTTCTCGTGTTCGGCGTCGCCGCGGGCGTCGGGTTGATCGGGGCGTGGCTGGGGATGGCCCTGCTCGCTCAGATGACGGTGCCCATGGGGCCGTTCCGCGTCGAGCTCGATGCCGGGTTCGGCAAGGGCGACACGAGACTCGACCTGCCGCCGTTTGGCTCGCTCTCGGCGGACACCCACGTCTCGCCCCTGCACCTCTCGGCGACGCTGCACGACGTCGGCGTGGAACGTTTGACCGAGGTCGTCGAGCGCCGGGGGATCGACGGCCTCGTTGCCGACGTCGAGCGCGATGCCCTGGATCGCGTTCAGACGCTGGCCTGGCGGGTCCTGGCGGTGGGGGCCCTCGGCGGCGTCGTGCTGGGGCTGGTCGTGTTCCGGAACCGGTGGCGTCTCGTCGCGGCCGCGTTCACCGCGGCCGTCCTCGGCGTCGCCGGTTGCGAGGTCGCGATGCTCGCGACGTACCGGCCTGCGGCGTTCAGCGAGCCCACCTACTCGGGATCGCTCGAGCTCGCGCCGAAGCTCATCGGGCCCGTGCGGGACGCGACCGATCGGATCGACGACTTCCGCGCGAGCCTCGAGCAGATCGTCGACGGAACCGTTCGCGCGTACACGTCGCTGCAGACCAGTCCCCTCGGCGACGACGCGATCCGCGTCCTGCACATCTCGGACATCCACGCGTCGCCGCTCGGGATGGAGTTCGCACTCCAGGTGGCGCGTGGCTTCGAGGCCGACATGGTGCTCGACACGGGCGACACCACCTCGTTCGCGACGCCCGTCGAGAACCTGATCGTCCTGGGGATCCGTGAGTTCGACGTGCCGTATGTCTTCGTCCGCGGAAGCCACGATTCCCTCGCGCTTCAAGCCGAGATCGCCCGGCAGCCGAACGCGGTCGTCCTCGACGGCCGGGCGCAAGAGGTCGACGGACTCCGGATCTACGGGCTCGGACATCCGGCGTTCACGCCGGCGCGAGGGGTGCCCGTCGACGATGAGGTGTTCGAGGAGCTCACGCGCGCGGCAGGGCTCGAGATCGCCGCCGACCTCGATGCGATGGACGAACCGGTCGATCTCATCGCCGTGCACGATGACCGGATGGCAGAGTCCGTAGCGGGCCGGATCCCTCTGGTCCTCTCCGGCCATTTTCACGAGACGAACGGGCGGGTCCTGAACGGGACCCTGTTCCTGCGGATCGGGACCACGGGTGGCTCGGGCGCAGGGATCTTCCGCGGGCTCGACATCCCCTTCACCGCGGAGGTCCTGTACTTCTCGCGAGGGGATGACCCGGAGCTGATCGCGTACGACGTGATCGAGCAACAGGCGGACTCGGGAAGCCTCACCGTCCACCGGATCACCCTCTCTGAGGAGTACGGCGAGCTCGTGCCGACGCCATCGCCCACGGCCGGAACGCCAACGCCGACATCGGGCTCGCCGACCGGAGCGACGGGATCGGGCTGAGGCCTGAACGAAGTGGGTCATGTTTCGCGGAGGCACTGTTACGCTGGAAACGTCGTCCGGAGCGGCCCACAGGCGGTTCCGGTAGCAGCGTCCGGCCCGGCCTACCCTCCCTTCCAACGCGGGCATGCCTGCGGGGCCGGGCCGGACCTCACTCTTCGAGCAGGTCCCCCAACTGTCGGGCGCTGTTGACCGCGTAGTCGCGATAGCAGTTGTTCATCAGGACGTGGGTCTCGCGGGACTGCTCCGAGATCTCCTTGATCTTGGGAACCCACTCGCGCAGCTCGGGCTCCGAGTACTCGTAGCGGAACCGCTCGGAGGCGCTCACGTTCTTCTTCGCCCACACCTCGGGATCGCGGCCGTGGAACCGGACCATCGCGAGGTCCTTTGCCGTCGCCGCGGCGATCGGCGGCACGCTCGAGTCGAACCCCTGGGGCATGTCGACCGCGACGAACGGCAGGTCGTGCTCCTCCAGGAACGAGAGGGTCTCCTCGGCGTTGCGCTCCTCCAGCCAGCTCTTGTGCCGGAACTCGACCGCGATCCGGAAGTCCTTGAGTCGCTCCGCGGACTCGAGGATGTAGTCCTTGTTCCTCCGGCTGATCACGAACCATTGCGGGAACTGGAACAGCACGGCACCGAGCTTCCCGGCCGAGTGCAGCGGCATCAGGGCATCGTGGAAGCGCTGCCAGACCTCCTCGACGACCGCGTCCGGGAGCTGCGCCCGATAGAGGTTCGGCTTCGCGGCGACCTCGTCGGGCACCTCCGACAGCAGGTCCTTGTACAGGGACTCGCGCTTCGTCGGGTGGTTGGTCAGGAGCGAGTACGCCTTGACGTTGAACGTGAAGTCCTTGGGCGTGCGCTCGATCCACAGCACCGAGTTCTTCTCGCTCGGAGGGAAGTAATAGGTGGAATCGACCTCGACGATGGGGAACTGCTCCGCGTAGAAGCGAAGACGGGCCTCCGGGGACTTGGCGTCGGGAGGGTAGAAGTTCCCTTCTTTCACGAGTGTCGGATCGGTCCAGCTCGCCGTGCCGATCAGGATGCGGCCCACGCCGCCAGCCTAGCCGTCGTTCCCGACGTCAGGCGGCTTGACGTCAGGTGGCCCGACGGCCGGTGG
>CAZMNP010000145.1:0-7962 GCA_964567675.1 uncultured Actinomycetes bacterium | reverse complement strand
GCCGGTCGCCTACGAGCGCCCGCGTGCGTGGCGGTTCTTCGGGCACGGAGGCGGGCCCGGTGGTCGCGTCGCCGCGAGCGCCGAGGCCGGCGCCGATGCGGAGTTCACGTTCCGGGGGACCGGGGTCGTGTGGAACACCGTGCGGGGGCCGAACCACGGGATCGCCCAGGTCTGGGTCGATGGGCGATTCGTTCGAACCGTCGACACGTACGCTCGAGTGCGGACGGTGGGCATCGCCCCGCGCGTCACCGGGCTCGAGCGGGGCATCCACACCGTGCGGATCGTCGTCCTCGGCGAGTCCCGCGAGGAGGCGACCGGCAGCGTCGTCGCCGTCGACGGCTTCTCGGTGTTGCAGCGCCGCGTCGTCCGACGCTGAAGCGTCGTCGACCGTCAGGTCAGCAGGAGCAGCAACAGAGCGATCGCGGCCACCGGGATCTCGACGACCGCCGCGACCGCCGCGAGCAGCGCCGCGAACAAGATCGCGGGGCGCAGGGCGGCGGTGACCGCCGCGTAGGGCGTCAGCATCTCGCGAGAGCCGAGGACGAGCCGCCCGAGCCGGAACAGCGCGACGAGCGCACCGAGCAGCCCTCGCGGCTCGGTGGTGCTGCGTGACCGTTCGCGGAGCTCCGCGCCCCGCGCCCGGGCCTCGGTCGGAAGCGCTCGGGCCCGATCAGGCAGTTCCAGGAGTTCCCGCAGGCCGGCCAGGAACAGGAAGAGGATCGCCGGCGGCGCGAGCGCGATCGCGAGAACTACGATCCGGGGGACCCACTCGTCGGCCTCGGCGGGCGGCGCGTCGATCAGCCACGCGATCCACGCGATCGCACCGGAGGCGGCCGCGACCTTCGCGAGGACGGAGAGACCTCGCACCACACGGGCGGTGATGTGGAGCACGCGTCGCAGCGCGGCCGCGGCGCGTTCGCTCCGCGTCGAGGTCACGTCCGGCCTCATCCTGATCGCCCGCCGAATGCTGCCGACGCGAGCTCGAGCCGGACGGGCTCGAGCAGGTCGCGTTGGTCCTGCGCCCGGCTTTCGAGCGCCGTGAACTCGAACTCCTTCAGTCGTACGTCGGTCTTCGCGAGCTCTCCGAGCGCGCGCCAGAGCAGCCGCTTGCCCTCGATCCCGAGACTGAGCAGCTCGATCTCCTCGAGCCGGGAGACATCGCCCGAGCCCGAACCGAGGACCGGGATGCGATCCCTCAAGAGGGACAGGAGGACGGCGCCGCTCGCCGCCGCCTGCTTGATGGAGTTCGGCGCTGCGTCGACACGCGCCATGACACGCTCGAGGACGCCGCGGTCCTGCTCGATCTCGTCCACGAGCCCTTCGAGCTGCCGTCCCGGCTCCGTCCCGCGCTCGCGTTCGAGACACCGTTTGGCCAGCCGCAGGCCCGCCGCCGAGCCCGCCAGGTGGTCGTTGAGGTAGACCGCGAGCCCGTCGTTCGACGCGGGTTCCTCGCGGCCGGGACCACCGGTTCCCGCTCCGCTGTTTCGGGTCATCGATCTCGATCTCCTTCTCGGCGGTTCGTCGCCGGTAGGAAGAGGTACCCCGTAAGGGCGTCTCCCAGACCCTGCCTAGCCGAGGGGTGTTGTCGGCGCGTGTAAACGTTTCTTCCCGGATGCGTACTTCCTGGTCACGGTGCTTCCGGCCGAGGAATAGGCGTCAGCGAGGACCTTCGAGCGGGCTCGGTTCGCGCAGAGTCGGCGAGCCCGTCCTCGGCATCTCGCCGGAGGACACCCATGAGAGCGATGCCCCACTGCTGGAGCGCTGCCGGGTCGGGCGCACTGCTCTCGCGTCGCCGTAGGCGGAGGACGAGCTCGAACCCGGCGGTCTCGGCGATCCGCAGGAGCGTTCGGATCGACGGGAGACCGTTCCCCGTCTCGAGCTTGGCCAGAGCGGGCTGCGATGTCCCCGCCTTCGCAGCGAGCTTGCGCTGGGAGAGACCGGTGAGCTCCCTCGCGACGAGGATGAGGTGGCCGGCACCGAGCGACGATGCTTGAGCAGTCTTCGGCTTCGACTCCGGTTCGGCATCGGGCTCGGAGAGCCACGAGAGGTCCGGGTCGGCATCGATACGAAAACGCATATCGGTAGCTGGCCGGGGAGTCCTTGCCTCGGCGCCGATATCAAGAACCATATCGCCTGGCTCGCGATGGTGACCCTGCTTGCTCATCGACCGACCCTATGATGCGTCGCCGACGGAGAGTGGTTGACCGAAGTCGCACGGCCTCGCTACCGTCGGCGGATCGTGACCTCGGATGACGGCACGACCCAAGACGCGGCGACCGACGACGCCGCCCGGCTCGCGATCATGCGCATGTTCGTCGACGAGGGGCGCCCGCCGGCGCCGAACGAGCTCGCATCGATCGTCGGCATGACGCAGGCGGAGGCGGAGGCCTCCCTGCGAAGGCTCGCCGACGCGCATGTGATCGTCCTCGCGCCGGGGACGCCGCTCGTGTGGATGGCCAACCCCTTCTCGGCGCTCCCGACGCCGTTCGAGGTCCGGAGCGGGGACCGGCGCTGGTGGGGCAACTGCATCTGGGACGCGCTCGGCGTCCTTGCGACGATCGGGCTCGACGGCGAGGTGCGCACCTCCTGTCCCGACTGCGCCGAACCGTTACGGCTCGAGGTCCGAGACGGTGAGATCGGGGGCGACGCCGCCGTCGTCCACTACTCGACTCCCGCGGCGCAGTGGTGGGACGACATCGGCTCGACGTGAACGAACATGTTGCTCTTCCGGTCGGAAGAGGACATCGCACGGTGGAGCGACCTGCGAGCGACCCCGCGCGGCGAGACCATGAGCGTCGAGCAGCAATGGCGCCTCGCCCGCGCCTGGTTCGAGCACCGGCTCCGCCCCGGGTATCGGCGGCGCACAGCCGAGGAGGCCGAGTCGGTGTTCGCCGAGATCGGCTTGACCGGCCCCTTCTGGTCGCTCACCCCCCCGAGGGGATGAACCCGAACACCGTCCCCGGCGCCCCCGACCCGTTCGCATTGCGCGGGCTACCGAGCGCGATCCACGCGCCGGAGGGCGGCAACGTTCCGAGGTGCGCCAGGTTCTCGATCGTCACCCGGTGGCGGTCGAGCGTCAGGTAGGTGGGCATGAACATCGCGTCCGAGGAGGGATCCGGGCCGAACGTGTCGGTGCCGAGCGCACCACGCTTGCCGAGCACTCCGGTCTCGATCAGCCACTTCACCGCGTTGCGGGAAAAGCCGGGCTGGTGCACGCCGGAGAGGCCGGAGCCGCAGTTGTAGTAGTTCGGCTCGCCGTCGGTGTCGCCCTGCGCCCAGAAACGCGAACACCCGGTAAAGAGCAGGACCGCGGCCTCCTCGGGCATCTCGCCGAACTCGTCCTCCCACGCCTTCAGGTCGGCGACGGTCACGAGGTGATCGGGATCGGCCGCAACCTCGTCGCGGACGTCGACGACGACGGCCGGCAGCACGAGGTCGGCGGGCGAGAGGTCGTCCATGCAGAGCGCGTCCTCGCGGAAATGACACGGCGCGCTGTAGTGCGTGCCCGTGTGCATCCCCTCGTGCACGACCTCGAGGAAGAATCCGTCGTGGTGCACGCTGAACACGGTCTCGATCCGGAAGCGAGGGTCGCCGGGGAACAGCGGCGTCTTCGCGGGATCGTTCGTGTGGCTGAGGCTCACGACCTCGCCGAAGCCCGGGAACTGCGTCGGCGCGCGGCTGGGGTCGGCGCCGGCCGAGCCGAGCGACGCGGCGGCCATCCCGCCGGCGAACAGACCCAATCCGGAGAGGGCGACGAGAACGCGGCGGAGACCAGGGGACGTGCGCATACGCTCGAACCTCCTCGCTCGTGGAGAGCGCAGGCTACGCCCCTGTCCTTCGCGGCGCCGAGCTCCCCGGGGACTGGTAGCCGGCCGTTCTCTTCGCGAGGAACGGGGTCGAAGGGCTAGGCTCCCTGGCTGATGGATGAGCCCGGGCCTCGCGGGCCTCTCGACCCGCTCGTCGTTCCGCGCTTCGCCGGCCCGTCGACGTTCGCGCGGCTGCCCCGGCTCGACGAGGTCGAGCACGCCGACGTCGGCGTGACCGGGATCCCGTTCGACTCGGGCGTCACGTACCGACCCGGCGCCCGCTTCGGTCCGATCGCGGTCCGGAACGCCTCCCGCCTGCTCCGCGGTTACCACGCGGGCCTGGACGTGAGGCCGTTCACCGCGCAACAGGTCGCCGACGCCGGTGACATCGCGTGCAACCCATTCTCGATCGACGAGTCGATCGCGCAGATCGAGGCGGGTTCGCGCGAGCTGCTCGGCGCGGCGGACCGTCTCGTCTGCATCGGAGGCGACCATACGATCGCGCTGCCGCTGCTGAGGACCGTCCGCGAGCGACACGGTCCGGTCGCCCTCGTGCATTTCGACGCGCACCTCGATACGTGGGACACGTACTTCGGCGCCGCCTACACGCACGGGACGCCGTTCCGCCGCGCGTGGGAGGAGGGCCTCCTCCTCGAGGACCACTCGATCCACCTCGGGATCCGGGGACCGCTCTTCTCGGCGGACGATCTCGTGGATGACGCGAGCTTCGGCTTCCGGATCGTGACCGCCTGGGACGTGCTCGAGCTCGGCATCGCCGGAACGGCCGCACGGGTGCGGGAGCGCGTGGGGGATGCGCCGGTCTACGTGTCGATCGACATCGACGCCCTGGACCCCGCGTTCGCGCCGGGGACGGGGACGCCCGAGGCCGGTGGCATGACGAGCCGCGAGCTGCTGGGCATCCTGCGCGCGTTCCGCGGTCTTGACCTGGTCGGGGCCGACGTCGTCGAGGTTGCGCCGGCGTACGACCATGCCGACGTCACGGCCGTGGCGGCCTCGCACGCCGTCTACGAGTTGGTGTCATTGTTCGCAGCGAACCGAGTCGAAGGAGGGGGCGCATCGTGAACGGGGACAGGAGCAACGACAGGAGGCTCACTCGCCGGGAGTTGCTGCGGCGCGCACCGGCGATCGGCGCGGCCGGACTCTCGCTGCCCGCGATCTTGGCGGCGTGTGGTCGCACGCCCGAGCCGGGCGGAGGCGGAACCGGCGGAACGGGAGAGAGCCCGTCGCCGACGGCGATCCCGACCACCGACCTCGAGGGGACGAGCATCACCGTCAGCACGTACGGAGGGTTCTTCGAGGAGAACTTCGCGGCCATGTACCCGGCGTTCACCGAGGAAACCGGGATCGAGGTCGTGTCGAAAGCGCAGCCGACGTCCGAGGTTTGGGTCGTCCAGCTCAAGCAGTCGATCGACTCGGGCAACCCGCCACCCGCCGACGTGTCGATGCTCTCGGGCGTCGGGATCCAGCGCGCGATCAACGGCGCCGTCCTCGCGACGTACCCCGCGTCCAGCCTCACGCAGGCCGGCAACATCGCCGAGGGATACATCCGCACCGACGATGCCGGCAACATCACGGGTGTCGGGAACGTCTCCTGGTACATCACGATCGTCTCGAACACCGAACGCGTGCCAGAGAGCCCCACCAGCTGGAGCGCGTTCTGGGATCCGGAGTGGGAGAACGAGCTCGCGCTACTGAGGAACGCGGCCAACTCGTATCTGCTCGAGATCGCGGCCACGGTGTTCTTCGACGGCTACGAGATCCTCGAGACCGAGGAAGGCATCATCGAGGTGATGACGAAGCTCCAAGAGCTCAAGCCGAACGTCAAGCTCTTCTACCGGGACGAGGCGCAGGCGCAGCAAGCGTTCAACACGGGCGAGGTCTCGCTCGGCCAGTTCTACCACGACATCACCACCTTCGCGGCGTCGCAGGGCGAGCCGCTGCGCAGCGTCTTCCCCGACGAGGGCGCGATCTTGGATTCGGGGTTCTGGGCCGTGACGCAGACGACCGAGAACCTCGGCGGTTGCGTCGCGTTCATCGACTACTTCTGCAGGCCGGAGATCCAGGCCGAGCTCGCGCGCACGCTCGGAACCACGCCGACCGCGAAGCGAGAGTTGATGGACCTGACCGACGAGGAGTACGAGGCGGTCGGAGGTCCCGGGCCCGACGCGGCGCTCCGTCCGTTCTACGAGATCTACGACGAGCGCGAGGACTTCATCGACCAGCAGTGGACGGAGCTGATGCTGTCCTGATCCGATGGATGCGCGCGGAGGGCTGAGGCTCGAGGGACTCGTCAAGCGCTTCGGCGATGTCGAGGCCGTCGCCGGCGTGGACCTGGAGCTTCCCCCGGGCAGGCTGATCTCCTTCCTCGGGCCCTCGGGTTGCGGCAAGACGACCATGCTCCGGATGATCGCGGGTCTCGAGCAGCCCACCGAAGGCCGCGTCTACCTCGACGAGCAGGACATCACCGACCGTCCGCCGCACGTCCGCGACATCGGGATGGTCTTCCAGACGCTCGCGCTATTCCCGCACCTGTCGGTGGGCGGCAACATCGCGTATGGGATGCGGATCCGCGGCGTCGACGGCGCCAAGACCCGCGCGCGTGTCGAGGAGTTGTTGGAGCTCGTCTCCCTCGCCGGGTTGGGAGAACGGCGGATCTCGCAGCTTTCGGGTGGGCAGCGCCAGCGCGTCGCGACGGCGCGCGCGCTCGCACTGGAGCCGCGGCTGTTCCTGCTCGACGAGCCGCTGTCGGCGCTCGACGCGAACCTGCGCGAGCAGCTGCAGGTCGAGCTGCGTCTGCTGCAACAGAAGCTCGGGATCACCACGATCATGGTGACGCACGACCAGCGCGAGGCGATGACGATGTCCGACCTCGTCGTCGTCATGGAGAGCGGGCGCATCGAGCAGATCGGACCGCCGCTCGACGTCTACCGGCGACCCGCCACCGCTTTCGTCGCGCGGTTCATCGGGAGCACGAACCTGCTCGAGGGGCGCGCCCAGGCGAACGGGCGCGTTCGCGTGAAGGGCGCCGAGTTCGAGGTCGAGGGGGGGCTCTCGGACCACGAGGGCGACCGCGTGGTGATCTCGGTTCGTCCGGAGGAGGCGCACCTCTCGCTCGATGAGACGGCGGCGGACAACGCGCTCGCCGGCACGGTCGTCTTCGTCCGCGACCTCGGCGAGCTCTTCGAGTGCTACGTGGACTGCGGGCTCGAGCAGAACGTGGTCGTCGCGGGCAGCCCGCGGGAACGGGTGGCCGTCGAGCAGGGCGACCGCGTGTGGGTGCGGTTCCCGCCGGAGGCGTGCGTGGTGGTCCGGGCGTGAGCGAAAGACGGCGGCCGACGGCGAGCACCTACGCGGTGCTCGCGATCCCGGTGGCGCTGCTGACGGTCTTCTTCCTGATCCCGTTCGGGATGATGCTCGCCGCGTCGTTCTACCACCGGATCTCGGGTGGGTTCTACGAGCCGGCGTTCGAGCTCGACAGCTGGCGACGGCTGTTCTCCCAGGTCTTCATCGAGCGAGCCGGCTTCTCGATCGCGATCTCCCTGCTCGCCGGCGCGGTGTGCATCGCGGTCGCGTTCCCGTTCACCTATTTCCTGACTCGGATGAAGCGCCGCCCGCACGTCGCGCTGCTCATCCTTGTGCTGTCCGCCCTGTCGCTCTCCGAGGTGATCGTCGGGTTCACATGGAGCGTGCTGCTCGGGCGCGCGGCGGGGCTGTCGAACATCCTGGTCTGGCTGGGCTTGATGGACGAGGCGGTGGCCTACCAGCCGGGCTTCCTCGCCGTGTTGCTCGGCCTGTCCTACATCGCGTTCCCGTACTGCGTCCTGACGCTCTACCCCTCGCTCACGCGGCTGGACCGCGAGGTGACCGAGGCGGCGCAGACGCTCGGGGCCTCGCCGTGGCGGACCTTCTGGACGGTCGTGGTCCCGATCTCGCGGCCGATCATCCTTGCCGGGTTCCTGCTGGTGTTCGTGTTCACGCTCGGCAGCTACCTGATCGCAGCGATCCTCGGCCGGCCCGAGCACTGGACCCTGTCGGTCTTCATCTCCGACCAGGCCTCGTTCAACGCGAACGTCCCGTTCGCCGCGGCGATGGCGATCTTCCTCACCGCGCTCTCGCTCATCGTGGTCGGCATCGT
>CAZMNP010000144.1:0-6732 GCA_964567675.1 uncultured Actinomycetes bacterium | reverse complement strand
CAGATGACCTCGGCTCCCTGGGCGGAGGCGTCGCGCGCGGCCTCCTCGTGCTTGTCGATCATCGCTTCTTGGCTGCCGGCCCAATCGGTCTGCAGCAGTGCCGCCTTCACGGTCGCCGACATGGCTCCTCCTCGAGGTCCCGTCCGGCCCGGAACCAGGTTTCGTTCCGAACCTTCTGCCCGGCATGGTAGCCACACCCCGCGAAGGGCGAAAGCCAGCCTTTGACGACTAGGAGCCGAGCACCTGCCTGCGGCGATGGTCGGTCTGCCGCGCGATCCGAGCCGGCACTCCGGCGACCTTCTGGACGACCGAGAAACGGCCGCCTTCGGAAACCAGCTGGTCGATCTCGGGGTTCTCGTGATCGGTCGCGATGGCGAACCTCGTCGAGTAGCCGCGCACGGCCTCGTACTCCGGCCGGGTGAGCCTGATGTGCTCGTCGCACGCCGGATCTCCGCATTCGCACACGTACAGACTCGTCGGAGCCTCGTTCCCCATCGAGCCGCGGACGCCGTCGATCCATTCGTTCCGGTCGCGCGCGCGCGCCTCGTTGCGTACCTCCTGGTCCCGCCAGTCGCTCATCCGCGGACGGCTTCGGAGAGCAGGTGTTCGGTCCCGGTCAGCTCGAAGATCGTGCGGATGCGCCCGCGCGCGTTCACCAGGCGGAGCTCGTTCCCCCAGTCCTGCACACGGTTCTCCAGTCGGGTTACCGCGATCCAGGCCGCGCCGTCCATGAACGTGAGCGCGGCCAGATCCAGGACGACGTCGCGGTGCGGGACCGCACCGATCGCGTCCTCGAGCGAGGGAAGCGCCGACGCGTCGAACCTGCCGCTGAGGCGGAGGTGGGTGGCACCGTTCGAGTCCTCGACGCCCACCGAGAACGGGTCGGTGTCGTGAACGTGGACCGAGAGGTGGTCGGTGAGGATCCGCATCGCGGCTCCCTTCCTGGAGGGCTGATTCACCCTCCGGCTTGGGAGCGTGGCTCTGGGCTCCGAGGTGCGCCGGGGCTCCGGGCGCGTTGCGGGCCGTTGGTGTGGGGTCCGCCGGGTAAGGCTATGCCCGGCCAAGGGGGCGGGTCAATGGGTCCGGTGGCCTACAGGCGTGAAGATCGGTGGCGCCCGGTGGCCTGCGGCCGCCCCAAGACCCTGGCTCCTGCCTGGAGTAGGCTCCGAGGGGTGCACCCCGCCACGGGCAAACCCGACGGAGAGGTCGGCGAGCGGCTTCGGATCCTCGTCGCCGACGGGCGAGGAGAGCGGCTCGACGAGGTCGCCAGGACCGTGGCCGGACTCGGCCACGACGTCGTCGGCGAGGCGAGCCTCGGCGACGTGGCCGCGATGACGGCGTCCGTTCGCCCCGACGCCGCGATCGTGATCGTCGGCGAGAGCTCCGACCACGCCCTCGACCTCATCGGAGGCATCGTCGTCGAAGCGGCGTGTCCCGTGATCGCGATCCTCGACGTCGAGGATGAGGGCTTCATCCACGAAGCCGCCAAGCGCGGGATCTTCGCCTACATCACGCAGGGACAGGACGCCGCAGCGCTGCAGAGCTCACTCGATGTCGTGTTGGTTCGGTTCGCGGAGTACCACGGTCTGGAAGGGGCCTTCGCGCGTCGCGCCATCACGGAGCGAGCGAAGGGGATCCTGATGGAACGTCACTCGGTCGACGAGAAGCAGGCGTTCGAGATGCTGCGCGAGCAGGCCCGCCGGACGAACCGCAAGATCACCGACATCGCCGAGGCCGTCGCGCTCAGCGTGACGCTGCTTCCCTCACAGACGATCGAGTAGCCCAGCCAATCTCAGCGCCGGGCCGACACGCAGCGATCTCGTCGCCGAACGTCCGGCGCTCGTCGCGCCCGAACGCCATCCACCTCGGTGAGTAGGGGAACCCACCGAGGTGGGCCCCCCTTCCCGCCCCGGCTACTCCCACGCTTCTTCACGCGGGCGCGGCCGGTTGCGCAACCGGTCAGACCTTCGCCGGTGCGCCTTCGTAGAAGGCGAGGTCGCCAACCTGGGTCGTCCGGATCTCGACCCGGTCGCTCAGGTTGTCTCGCACCCAGTTCGCCGCAACCGGGACCGACGAGTCGGCGTCCTTGCGTGTCTCCCAAAGGCTGAGGGACATGCAGGTCTTGTCGCCGAGGTCGGCCAGGCCGTAGCGGATGAACCCGGGCTGGTCGCGGAACGTGCGCAGCATGCCGTCCTGCGCCTTGTCCGCGATCTCCTGGAAGGTGCCGGTCTTGATCTCATAGGTCGCAACGCGTACGTGCTTCATGCAGTGCTCCTTTGCTCGTCGTTCGTGCCCCTTTGACCGGGGCCAACGTGAGCCAGATCCGAGGTACGCACACTCGGGGCATCAAACCCTCGCTGGGACCAGCGATGGGACTGGTGGAGGCGACCCCCGTGACTTCCCTCTCCCGCCGCGTACGGGGATCGCGTCTGCCTACGAGTCTACGTCTTTGCCGCAAGGCCACGACCGAGGAACGCCTCGGTGCGAGAATCGACGAGATGCGGCTCTACCTCATCGGCGAGATGGACGACGCGCCGCTCCACATCGCCCTCGAGACGGCGGTCGACCTCGCGGACGGCCTGGCCAAGATCGACGGGTACCGGTTCGTGACGCGGCCCGAGCTTGAAGCGCTCCCCCACGGGCGTGCGGCGCTGGCGATCTGGGAGGCGGGCGACGACGCCGTGTTCGAGGCTCGCACGCGTGCGTTCTCCGACGACGCATGGGCGAAGGAACAGCACTTCGACGCGATGAACGAGGCCCAGAAGGCCGAGTACCTGCGTGGACGGCTCCTCGCAGCCGGCCTCGACCCGGCCAAGGTCCACGGTCTCGTGCGTGAACGCCGGCGCAAAGGCCTGAGGATCGCCGATGAGCCCAAGGGCTGAGCGCCCCACGTAAGCGGAAGGGAGCCCTCGTGCATCCATGGATCGTGCGAGCAGAGGGTGAGGTCGTCGTGCCGTTCCCCTCGGAGCGCGTCGAGGCATGGGCCCGCTTCGACACGTTCTTCGAAGAGGAGCACGAGCGTCTGTTCAAGGCGCTCTACTTCGTGACCGGGAACCGCCACGATGCGGAAGAGCTGATGCAGGACGCGTTCCTGCGTCTGTGGGAGCGGTGGGACGAGATCCATCGGATCGAGGACCCAACCGCCTACCTGTTCCGCGTCGCCCTGAACGGGTTCCGGATGCGACGTCGTCGAGCGGCGATATCCGTCCGGAAGGTGGTCCCGATCCCGGAGCGGCGTGACCCGTTCCTCGATGCGGAGATGCGCGCGGACGTGCGGCAGCTCCTGCTCGGGGTCACCCCGCGGCAGAGGGCGGCCCTCCTGCTCGTAGACCTGCTCGGGTACCCGTCCGAGCAGGCGGCGCGCATCCTGCGCGTGCGCCCGTCCACGGTGAGGGCCCTTGCGACCAAAGGCCGGCGGGCCCTTCGAGCGATGGAAGGAGCGCGGGATGCCTGACGTGCAGGAGGTGTTCCGCATGGCGACGCAGAAGGTGCGCCCCGACCCCGGGGCGCTCGAACGGCAGCACCGGAACCAGCGGTGGCAGGTCACGAAGCGGAAGGGGGGCGTGTACGCGCTGGTCGCGGGTCTCGTCCTGGCTGGCCTCATCGTCGGCGGCAGCGCGCTCCGCCAGGCCAGCGACCCGGCCTCGGGCGGAGGGCTCACGACGGAGGATCTGATCGGCCTATGGGCTCGGTCCGGGACCGGCGAGGGGGACGACTTCGCCTACGTGAAGTTCAACCCTGACGGGACGTTCACGGCAGGCCACATCAAGATGTTGCTCTTCAACCCGCGCGCGCCGGCGGCCGGCACGTACGAACTCGCCGACGGGACGATCACGTTCGTGGTCGAGGAGCGGGCCGATCCCTGCTTGCCGGAGACGTGGGTCTGGGAGGCGGAGCTCGAAGCCGAGGGCCGGCTCCGCACCGAGTCGATCGAGGGCACGAACTGTCAGGTTCCGCTCGGCACGGAGACATGGGTGTGGCTGGAGCCGTAGCGTCGGCCGGCTCGAAAGGACTTCTCCAGGTGATACGGTCGCCCCCAGACCCCTCCTTCGAAAGGACCACGCCATGGCCAACAAGGACAAGGGCGGTTCCAAGAGCTCGAAGACGGCGGCCAGCAAGTCGCTGAAGGAGAAGCGCCAGGCGAAGAAGGAAAAGGCCGCCAAGAGTTCGTCCACGTGGAGTCCCTCGGGCAACAAATAGGTCCCTCGGCCATCGGCGCGGTCATCGGTTGGTAGATCGCGCCCGTCCGGAAGGAGGTCCCGATGCCCCAGTTCATGGATGTGCACCGCGGGATGACCGGCATCACGCCGGAGCTGTTGAAGCAGGCACACCAGGCAGACCTGGACATCCAGGACAACGAAGGGATGAACTTCAAGCAGGCGTGGGCCGACCCGAGCACCGGCGTCGTGTTCTGCCTGTCCGAGGGTCCGAGCGAAGAGGCCCTGCGGAAGGTGCACGAGCGTGCGGGACATCCGGCCGACGAGGTGTACGAAGTCCCCGTCGAGGCCTAGTCCGAATCATCGCTCGGGTCGCGAAACCGGCCGTCGGCGCCCGGGACGCCGACGGCCAGGTTCGTCAGGCCGCCGACCAGCAGGCCGAGACCCAGACCGCCCACGACGTCGAGTGGCGCGTGCGCGCCGAGATACACGCGCGCGAACGAGACGAACGCGACCACCACCCACGGAACGATGCGCCACCTCCCCCGGAGGTACGGGGTGATGACCCACGCGAGTCCGGTCACGAGCACCACGTGCCCGGACACGAACGAGACGCCGCTCGCCGGCGCGCCCGCACGCACGACGGCATCGGGGATCGTCTTGCCGGGTCGCGATCGCTGCACGAGCTCCCACACGGTCCGCTCGGCGAGGAGCTTCCCGGCCGTCACGACGAGTGCCGCGATCGCCAGCCGCCACCGGCGCAGGATCAACGCACCCGCAGCCACGACGGGCCCCACCGCGAGCACGCCGAGCAGTTGAACGGCGTTCATCACGGGGGTCAGGGCATCGGGCAACCCATTGATCGCGTGGAAGACACGAAGCTCGAATGGGCCGACGGTTCCGTCTCGGACGACGAAGCCGCACGCGACGAGCACGGCGAGGCCGGCGGACACGGCAACGAGATCCCCGATCCGCCTTCTCGCCTTCTGGCTCGTCTTCTGGCTCGTCTTCTGGCTCGTCTTCTGGCTCGTCACGCGGGCATCGTAGATAGACTCAGCATCCTCGAGAGGAGACGGTCGTGTCGGACCTCCTGAACCACGACGTCCTGGTGATCAGCCAGAAGCCGAAGTTCGTCGAGATGACGAACGAGTACGAGATCACCGATGAGAGTGGAGGCGCACTCGGCGTCATCCGGCAGGAGGGGCAGTCGAAGGCCCGGAAGCTTCTGCGGCTCGTGACGAGCGTCGACCAGTTCCTCACCCACAAGCTCGCCGTCTACGACGCGCAGGGCGAGAAGGTCCTCGAGCTGGTCCGCCCGGCGAAGGTGTTCAAGTCGACCCTCGAGGTCGTCGACGGACAGGGCGCTCGCGTCGGCAAGATCGTGCAGGAGAACGTCGTCGGCAAGAAGCGGTTCCGGCTCGAAGGGCCGTCGGACGAGATCGTCGGATCGATCGACGCGGAGAACTGGAGGTCCTGGGACTTCGCGATCCACGACCCCGCGGGCACCGAGGTCGGCAGGATCACGAAGAAGTGGGCGGGGATCCTGCGCGAGGGGTTCACGACCGCCGACCGCTACCTGCTCAACATCTCCGGAACGGTGGCGGGAGACCTGCGCAAGCTGATGGTCGCCTCGGCCGCAGGGATCGACACCGCTCTGAAGCAGGACGACACCGGCGGGTTCGGCTTCGGCGGCATCGACCTCGATATCTAGCGGCTACCGCCCCCAGTCCGGATCGTCTCGTCCAGACGCGCGTGACCTGCTCATGCCACCGCCAGCGGTACCCGTCGTTGAGGCTCGAAACCGCTCCGCGGCGATCATGAAGGGTTCCTCACGGAGCCGGCAGCGTAGGCTTGCCGCGCCATGCTCGTGTGCCCTTCCTGCGGAGCCGAGAACCCCGAAGGGGCGAAGTTCTGCAACGCGTGCGGGACGACGCTCGGGCAGACCGAGCAGCGACGCAAGGAACGCAAGTTCGCCACGGCCCTGTTCGCCGACCTCGTGGGCTCGACCGCCCTGGCCGAACAGGAGGACCCCGAGGTCGTGCAGTCGGTCGTGGGGCGGACCTTCGATCGCCTCTCGGAGGAGATCGCGCGCTATGAAGGACTGCTCGAGAAGTTCATGGGCGACGCCGTGCTCGCGGTGTTCGGCGTCCCCCGCGCGCACGAGGACGACGCCGAGCGCGCCGTGCGGGCGGCGCTCGAGATGCAGGCTGTCCTTTCCGAGTTGAACCGCAGCTTCGCGGCGGAGGGCAAACCCACCCTCGCGATGCGGATCGGGATCGAGGCGGGCGAGGTGCTCGTCGACGTCGAGCGCGCCTCCGGGCCTCGCGACCGGATGCTGACCGGCGATGCCGTGAACACCGCCGCCCGTCTGCAGACCGCGGCCGAGCCGGCACAGATCGTCGTGGGCGCCGGCGTCTACGCGAGCACCAAAGACGTCATCGAGTACCGCGAGCTCGAGCCCCTCACGCTGAAAGGCAAGGCTGAGCCCGTCGCGGCGTGGCGCGCGCTCCGCATCAAGGCACGGACCCGCGGGGAGCGGCCCCGCCTCGGCCTCGAGGCGAAGCTCGTGGGGCGC
>CAZMNP010000143.1:0-14261 GCA_964567675.1 uncultured Actinomycetes bacterium | reverse complement strand
AGCGTGATCTTGTTCGACGAGATCGAGAAGGCGCACCCAGACGTGTTCAACACGCTTCTGCAGATCCTGGAGGACGGGCGCCTCACCGACTCACAGGGTCACCATGTCGATTTCAAGAACACGATCATCATCATGACCTCCAACCTGGGGACGCGAGACATCCAGAAGGGTCCCGGCATCGGGTTCGCCTCCAAGCCTGACGAGAAGCTCACCTACGAACGGATGAAGGACAAGGTCATGGAGGAGCTGAAGCGCTCCTTCCGTCCGGAGTTCCTGAACCGTATCGACGAGGTGATCGTCTTCCACTCGCTGACGCAGGAAGACGTGAAGCGGATCGTCGACCTGATGACCAAGCGCGTCCGCGAACAGCTGAAGGCCAAGGACCTCGAGATCGAGATCACCGACGCCGCGAAGACGGTCCTCGCCGAGAAGGGGTACGACCCGGCGCTCGGCGCCCGGCCTCTCAGGCGCGAGATCCAGCGGCTCGTCGAGGACCCGCTCTCGGAGAAGCTGCTGTGGAAGGAGTTCCGCGCGGGCCAGACGATCATCATCGACGCGCGCGACGGAGAGATCGTGTTCGAGGGCGCCGGCGTGCCGCCGGACGTCCCGCCGGTCGAGCTCGCGGGTTCCTCGGAGGGCTAGCGAGTAGCGATGCGATAGCGCGGAAAGATCTGGTCGTCGGGCGGTCCCCACCGCCCGGCTGCAAGACCGATGGCCCGGCAACCGGAAGGCTGCCGGGCCGTTCGGTGTCCGGGGTCCATACCGGGGGCGACGCCGGTTCCCGCAACGGCGGATGCGGCGTAGGGTCGGCTCCATGAGCTTGGGGAACGAGGAGTGCTGGGCGGTCGAGACATCCAGGGACGGCGAGCGCTGGCGCTTCTTCGGCAAGGCCTGGAAGTCGCCCGGCGAGCGCGTCCTGATGCACGCGCCCGTCCGATTCGTCCGCTTCCGGCAACTCCTGCCTTCCGAGGGGGCCGAGTGGTGCGAACCCCTCGAAGCTCCGGGCGAGACGCCGATGTCGATCGTCTCGATGGAAGAGCAGGCGCGCGAAGACGTGTGGCCGGGCGACGAGCACGTGGGCCTGCCGATGCTGCTGCCGGGCGGCGAGATCGGCAGGCTCCAGCGCTTCGAGGTAGCGGCCGACGGTTCCACCTGGAGCTACACGCTCGAGTTCCGCGGCGCGCGCGAGGGCTAGGCGTCGAGCTCTACAGGTCGAGCTCCACGCGAAGCTCCTCCGGAACGAGGTCGGCGAACCGCCACGCGGTGGACAGGTCGGACGCGAGGCGCTCTGGCGACGAGCGGATCCCGTACCGGGCGAAGTACTCGCACATCTTCGTGACGTCGCGTTCGAGCAGCCGTTCGGCATGCCGGTTCTTCCGCGGGTCCACCGCCTGCGGGAGATCGATGATCGTCGCCGTGCCCTCCCAAACGAGCACGTTGTACGGAGACAGGTCGCCGTGCACGACGTTGCGGTACAGCATCAGCTCGATCGCCTTCATCACCTGGCGGAAGAGCTCCTGCGCCTCGTCGGCATCGGGACGGTACGAGCGAAGCTGCGGCGCCGACTGGCCCTCGTCGCCGATGTAGGTCATCAGGATCGCGTCCTCGGTGGCCGCGACCGGACGCGGCACGGACACGCCGGCTTCGGCGAGCGCGCGGAGCGTCTCCCACTCGCGGTCCACCCAGATCGCGCCCTGCACCTCGCGGCCGAAGCGCGTCTTCTTCTCGAGCGCTACGCGGATCCTGCGCTCCTTGATCCACTCGCCGTCGCGGTACAGGGACTCGTCGCGGAAATCCCGCCGATCGAGCGGGTGGTACACCTTCAGCGCGAGGAGGTCCTCGCCGGTCGTGGACCGGTTCGCGCGGCAGAGGTGGACGGATGCCTCCTTGCCCGTCTTCACGATCCTGAGGACGTCGGTGATCAGGCCCTCGGCGAGGAAGTGCTCGGCGGAGCCGTGCTGCTCGTTCTCCATAGATTCCAACTCGGGATTCCTTTCGACCGATGGATGAGGGTGTCCTTGCGGTGCATGGCGCTCACAGACATCACAGACCTCCTTCGGGTCAGGATCCGGGCAAAGAGAAAGCCGCCCCTGCGGGCGGCTCGGCGATGCGGGTCTGCGGTTGACCCGGCTAGCTGACGCTCCCGAAGGGATGCGGCGTCACGGCGACGAAGGTCTCGTTCATCCGGACATCCCTCCTTCCCGTACTTTGGCCCATGCCTCGATCGGCGGGTGCGTGCTCACGGAGTATACGTGCCCTCAAGGCCCGCGTGACGTGAGACGCTGGACCCGCTCGACGATCGCGACCGGGATGTGCGTGACGGCGCGGAACCCCTCGCCCTCGGGCAGGACCTCCTGCGCTAGTGAGAGGAAGCGGGGATCCTCGGCGACGAGGAACCCGACGGTCCGGACGAGGTAGTCGGCGCGGCGTTCCTCCACGTCGGGCAGGTCGAAGTCGAACCACGCGTCGTGCCACTCGACGAGCACGAGCGGCGGCGACTCCTTGCGGCCGCCGGGCACGCGGTCGACGCGGAGCTCACCGAGGCTCTCGAGCGCGACGGCCATGGCGCGAGACCGTAGCGCCCGCCACCGACACGGCGGCGCTCGGCGTCGAGCTCGTCTCGGCGTGTCGGTGCCGGGCGCTAGCGTCCGCCCCCGTGGGCCGGTCCCGAACGCTTCATTCGTGCCGCGACTGCGGGCAGCAGCTCGCGCAGTGGGCCGGGCGATGCCCGGGCTGCGGCGGCTGGGGAACGATCGAGGCGCGCTCGAGCGGGACCATGTCGAGCACGGTCGAGGTCCAGACACTCGCGCACGAGTCCGAGGACGAGCGGCGCGTCTCGGCGGGGTTCGCGGGCATCGACCGGGTGTTGGGAGGAGGTCTGGTCCCCGGAGGGGTGACGCTGCTCGCGGGCGAGCCCGGCATCGGCAAGTCCACGCTCCTGCTCCAGTTGGTCGCCAATCTCACCGCCGGGGGACTTCCGTGCCTGCTGGCCTCAGGTGAGGAATCGCGACGGCAGGTCGCGGCACGCGCCCGGCGACTGGGCGTGGAGGGGGCGGCCGTGGCCTTCACCTCGGGGCGCGAGCTCGGAAGCGTCCTGGACGCGGCACGGGCGGCACGCCCGTTCCTGCTCGCGGTGGATTCGGTCCAGACCCTTCGCGATCCCGATTCGGGGCAGGTTCCCGGAGGCACGGCTCAGGTCCGAGCGTGCACGGATGCCCTGGTCGGCTTGGCCAAGGCCGAGGGGATGGCGGTCCTGCTCGCCGGGCATGTCACGAAGGACGGAGACGTCGCCGGGCCCCGCACGCTCGAGCACGCCGTGGACGTCGTGCTCACCTTCGACGGCGATGCGCGCTCGGGGCTGCGGATGCTGACGGGCGGGAAGAACCGCTTCGGCCCCGAGGGAGAGGTTGCCTGGCTCGAGATGACCGCGGGTGGCCTCCGCGAGATCGATCCGACGGCGCTTCTGGTCTCCGGGCACGGGGAGCCCGGTGCGGCGATCGCCCTTCCGCGCGCCGGCCGCAGAGCGCTCGCCGTGGAGGTCCAGGCGCTCGTCGCGCCGACGGAGGGCCCGGTCCGTCGCCAGGTCAGCGGTCTCGATCCACGGCGCTTCCAGCTCGTGGCCGCCGTGCTCGAGCGTTCCGGGATTCGGCTGGGGCGCTCGGATCTGTTCGGTGCCTCCTCCGGCGGCGCGAAGGTGGACGACCCGGCATGCGACCTCGCGCTCGCGGCGGCGTTGGCGTCGGCCGCCACCGGTGTACCCGCGCCGGCCGACTCGGCGTTCGTCGGCGAGGTGGGTCTGACGGGGCTGGTCCGCGGCGGCGGCGCGATGACCAACCGGCTCGCGGCCGCCCGCGCGGTGGGTGTTCGCACGGTCTTCGGGCCGCCCGGAGGCGAGCCGATGCACGACATCGGGATCGTCCCGGTCCGGCACGTGAAAGACGCCCTGACCTGGGCGGCTGGGCGCCGGGCGTAGACTGGGAGCCTTCCGGCCTAGGCCTCCCGGGCGACGGGACCTTGCCGAAAATGGGCCGGATTAGGCCTCTGACCTGCGCTTTTGAGTTGCGGCGCAAGGGCTCCGCATGCTACTCTGGCTATGGTCCCACGGCCATCCATCGTCCCGAGGGGGTCTTGTGTTCCGCAAAGGCGACACCGTAGTCCATCCGGAACACGGCGCAGCAGTGATCGAAGACATGTGCGTCCGAGAATTCTTCGGCGAGAAGCGCAAGTACTTCAAGCTCCGGGTCTCCTACGGGGATCTCACCCTGATGGTCCCGGTCGACAGCACTGAAGAGGTCGGCTTGCGCTCCGTCGTCGGCAAGAACGAGATCAAGAAGGTGCTGAACGTCCTCAAAGAGGACGAGTCCAAGATGGCCGCCAACTGGAGCCGACGGTTCAAGAACAACATCGAGAAGCTCCGTTCGGGCGACATCTATCAGGTCGCCGAGGTCGTCAGGAACCTCTCCATCCGTGAGCGCGAGCGGGGACTTTCCGCCGGCGAGAAGCGGATGATCACCAAGGCCCGTCAGATCCTGGTCTCCGAGCTGACCTACGCCACCGGCGGAGACGAGGAGAAGGCCGAGGCGATGATCGACAAGGTCCTGGACGACTCCCACGGCGCCCGGGCCTTGGCTCAAGCCTGAGCCCAGCCCCAAGCCCAACCACAGCCTGAGTTCGATCCACGGCCGAGCAGCCGCGTGAGCTCCGCGGTGCCCGGTGGGCGTCCGAGGTCCCCCTTTCGGGTCAAGTTCGGGCGGATGCGCGTCGAGTCATCAAGGGAGATGCTCCTCCACGGCGCCAGGACCAAGAGCGGGCGGATCCGCGCCCGCGTGGCCGACGAACGCCGCAGCCTCCCGCGAGGGAGGCTCGTCGAGTTCGTCCGCCTCATCTTCGTCGTGCTCTTCGCCGTCGCTGGTTACTCGATCGGCACCAGGATCGTCCTTCCCACGACGACCCACACACTCCTCGGCATCGTCCTCGGCTCCGCGACCGGATTCGTCCTCGGTGGCGTCCTCGGACGGCAGACGGCGACCGCCGTCCGAACGATGGAGGAGGACATCCGACGGGTCCCCGCCGCCGAGGTCGTCGCGGGCACGGGTGGGATGCTGATGGGCCTCGCCGCGGCGGCGCTCCTCTCGATCCCGGTGTTCCGCCTCCCGCCGCTCGTCGCGTGGACGACGGTGGCGTTCATGTACGTGACGCTCGGGTACGCGGGGTTCCGCATCGGCCGGACCAAGAGCGAAGAGCTCTTCGGCCTGATCGGCTTGAAGCCGCGCGCCGCAGGCGTCGCCCGCGGAGAGGTGAGCGTCATCGACACGAGCGCCCTGATCGACGGGCGTGTCACCGACCTGGTCTCGACCGGTTTCCTCTCCGGCGACCTTCTGATCCACACCGCCGTGCTCCGCGAGCTGCAGGCGATCGCCGACACGTCCGACCCGAGGCGTCGAGCGCGCGGACGCCGCGGACTCGACATGCTGGCGGAGCTGAAGCGTGCGGCGACGGTCGACATCCACCTGGTCGAGGAGGACGGTGTGTCCGACGTGGACGCGGCGCTCGTCGCGCTCGCGCGCGACCGCGGGGCCTCGCTCATCACCACGGACCACAACCTGTCCAAGGTCGCACACGCACTCGGCGTGCCGGTGCCGAGCCTGAACGATCTCGCAGCGGCCTTCCGGCTCCCCCTGTTGCCCGGCGATCATGTCGAGGTCGAGCTGGTGAAGAGCGGCCGAGAGCATGCGCAGGCGGTCGGGTACCTCGACGACGGCACGATGGTGGTCGTGGAGGCCGCGGAGGAGCGCATCGGCAGCCAGGTCACCGTCCTCGTGCGGAACGTCATCAAGACCGCGACCGGCCGGATGGTCTTCGCGAACCTGCAATAGCGGCCCCCCGAGCGACGTCGCAGGCGAGTCGCGACCGCTTCGCTGCGCGAGCGGTTAGTCTCGGCGCCGTGGAAGACGCCGTCGCGATCGTGCTCGCCGCCGGCGGCGGCGAGCGGCTTGGTCTTCCGACCCCCAAAGCCTTCGTGGAACTGGACGGGCGTCCGATGCTCGTGCACGCTGCCTCGGCCGCCCTCGCCTGTCCCGGCATCGAGGCGCTCGTCGCCGTGGTTCCGTCCGGGTGGGAGCGTGCGGCGAGCGAGCTCCTCGACCTCGTCGGTCCGTGCACGGTGGTCGTGGGCGGACCCACCCGCCAAGCCTCGGTCCGGGCGGCGCTCGACGTCGTTCCCCTCGCGGCACCGGTGCTCGTCTGTCACGACGCCGCCCGCCCGTTCGCATCGGCCGCGCTGTTCGCGGCCGTACTGAGTGCGCTCGACGGCGTCGACGGTGTCGTCCCCGTGGTGCCCGTCGCCGACACGGTGAAACGGATCCGCGGCGACCTCGTCGATCGGACGGAGGACCGGGCGGTGCTGGCGCTGGCGCAGACGCCGCAGGCGTTCGATGCCCTCGCCCTGCGCGACGCCCACGCGCGCGCCGAGCGTGACGGCGTCGAGGTGACCGACGATGCTGCGGCACTCGAGCTCGCCGGCTACCGCGTCCGAACGATCCCGGGAGACCCGGGCAACTTCAAGATCACGAGCGCCGAGGATCTGGCCCGAGCCGAGCTCGTGGCGACGGAGTTGGCCCGTGGGTGAGGTTCGGGTCGGGATCGGGTTCGACGTCCACGCCCGTGCGGCCGCGCGGCCGTTGATGCTCGGCGGTGTGATGTTCGACGGGGAGGACGGTCTGGCCGGTCACTCCGACGGTGACGCGGTGTGTCACGCCCTGGCCGATGCGCTGCTGGGCGCGGCGGCGCTCGGCGACGTGGGAGATCACTTCCCGGAAACGGATCCGAGCATCGCAGGGATGGCGGGGTTGGAGCTGTTGCAGAAGGTCGTCGAGAAGGTCCGCGTCGCCGGCCTCGTGGCGACCTCGGCCGACGTGACCGTGATCGCCGAGTGGCCGGCGATCTCGCCGGTCCGCGAGGAGATCCGGCGGCACCTTTCGGACACGCTCGGCGTTCCCGTGGATCGGTTGTCCGTGAAGGCCACGCGACCAGAGGGCCTCGGCCTGACGGGAGAGGGGATCGGGTGCCTGGCGATCGCGGTCCTCGGCGCCGAGTAGCCAACGATCGCGGTCCCCGGCGTCGAGGAGTGAGCCGGCCGGACGCCGCGGTCGTCACCGGGCGCCGGCCGGTGCTCGAGGCCGTCCGCGCGGGTCTCGTGAGTCAGGTCCTCGTCGCACGCGGCGCTCGATCGACGCCCGGCCTGCGGGACGTGCTCGAAGCCGCGGAGGCCGCGGGCGTCCCCGTCGTCGAGGCCGAGCGCGCCGAGCTCGACGCGATGGGGTCCGATCACCACGGCGCCGCCGCGCGGGTCCGTCTGCCGGAAACCCTCGGAGAGCGCGAGCTCGCGGAGCGAGTGTTCGGCGAGGACGACCTCGTCGTGGTCCTGGACGGGATCGAGGACCCGCAGAACCTCGGGGCGTCGGCGCGGTCGGCCGAGGCGGCCGGTGCCGCCGTCCTCGTGACGCGAGTCCGGCGAGCGGCCGACGTCACCCCGGCGGCGATCCGAGCTTCGGCCGGGGCCTTGCTCCACCTGCCGCATGCGCGCGTGGCGAACATCGCTCGAGCGCTCGAGCGGCTGAAGGACGCAGGGTTCACCGTGGTCGGGCTCGACGAGCACGCTGCAACCAGCGTGTACGACGCGTCCGGGCTCGAGGGGCGGATCGCCGTCGTCGTCGGCTCGGAAGGTGCCGGTCTGGCCCGGCTCACGCGCGAGGCGTGTGACGTCCTGGTATCGCTTCCGATGCGTGGCCGCGTCGGATCGTTGAACGCGGCGTCCTCGCTGGCCGCCCTGCTCTACGCGGCCGTCGTGCCGACCCGGGTCCGCACCGACTAGCGCACAGCCGCTTGGACCGCTGAAGCCTGCCGAGAGGCGCGCTGACGGCGCGTAGACTCCGGATGCGCCGGCGTAGCTCAGGGGTAGAGCAGCTGTCTTGTAAACAGCAGGTCGTCGGTTCGAATCCGACCGCCGGCTCGGCGAAGCCCGCCTCGAACACCCGTTCCTCAGCCGGAGCCGGAACCAACTGCCGGAGCAGAAGTCATCGCCTGGGCGCGGTGCCTCTTGACCGTGCTGATGGTGAAGACCATGCTGGGAAGAGTTTCACGCAGGAGAAACGCACGGGGTGT
Organism: uncultured Actinomycetes bacterium; assembly: GCA_964567675.1. Classification (GTDB taxonomy): domain Bacteria; phylum Actinomycetota; class UBA4738; order UBA4738; family HRBIN12; genus CALGFI01. The sequence goes on along the minus strand of CAZMNP010000143.1, from coordinate 6,098 downwards.
TCCACTCGTGCTCCTACCCCGCGACGCCCGCAGGCTCGTAGGGATGCGATGAGGACAAGGATCGGCGTGACGGTGGCGCTCATGCTGCTTTCGAGCGCCTGTGGAGGCACGGCTGGCGATGCCGGATCCACACCAACGATCACCGATTCACCCACCACCCAGCCGACACCGACAACGGAGCCGACACCGACCACTGGATCCGGCCCATTGGTCGGGATCGGTGAGGTCGAGCTGGTCGACGACGGTGGCTTGCTGTTCAGTGAACTGGAAGGCCCGCAATGGATGCCGGACGAGGGCGTACTGCTCTTCTCCGACATCTTGGCGGACACGATCTATCAGCTCGGGGCCGCCGACGACATCACGGTGTTCCGGAAGCCCAGCGACTCCTCCAACGGCCTCGCCGTCGACCCCGAAGGGCGGCTGATCGCGGCAGAGTCCGGCACGCGTCGAGTGACGCGCACCGAGACCGATGGCACGGTGACGTCGATCGCCGATCGATTCGAGGGTTCCCGCCTCAACCAACCCAACGACATCGTCGTTCGCTCGGACGGCACCATCTACTTCACCGATCCGGCGTTCGGGGAGGCGGACGCCCAGGCGGAACTCGACTTCCGCGGCGTGTTCCGGATCGCCCCCGGCGGCGAACTCACCGCCGAGTACCGTGGCGATTCCAGCGAGACTCCCAACGGCATCGCGATGTCGCCCGACGAGAGCCTTCTCTACGTCACCGACTATGCGGCGGGATCGGTCCGGGTCTTCGAGGTCGCTCGCAGCGGCTCACTGTCCGAGCCCAGGACGTTCGTCTCCGTCGCCGGGCCCGACGGCATGGCGGTCGACGAGGCCGGAAACCTGTTCATCGCCTCCTACGACGGCCGCGGCATCGAGGTCTTCGCCTCCGATGGTGAGCATCTGGGCACGATCCCGATCCAGGGAGCGCCCAGTAACTGCGCGTTCGGCGGCGCCGATGGCAGGATCCTGTACGTCACAACCGGACGAGCGCTCTACCGTGTAACGCTGGAGGATCCAGGTCTCTTCTAGAACGACTGAGATCTGCTACCCGGTAAAGTCCGAGGCCCCGTCGAGCCGATGGTTCAGCGTGAGGAAACTCTCGAGTCTCGTGGTCGCGGTCGTGTCGTTGCCGGGCCTCATGGCAACCGCGTCTGCGGCCGAGGTGCCGGGTACCGACTGCCGCGTCTTCCCGGCGAACAACATCTGGAACACGCGCATCGACCGGCTGCCGGTGCACCCGATGAGCGACACCTGGCTCCAGTCGTCGGACGCCGCGAACACGAACCTGCACCCCGACTTCGGACCGCCCGGGTACGGGCTCCCCTTCGAAACCGTGGCCCCGCGCCATCCGAAGACCACCGTCGACTTCGACTACACGGACGAAAGCGACCGCGGGCCGTATCCGTTCGACGCGCGCACGCCGATCGAGGGCGGCTCCGACCGTCACGCGCTCATGGTGGAGCGGGGAACGTGCGTCCTGTACGAACTGTTCGCGGCGGACTGGAACGGAGGCGATCCCCGTGCCGGCAGCGGCGCGATCTGGGATCTCGACTCCAACCGGCTGAGGCCCGAGACGTGGACCTCGGCGGACGCCGCGGGGCTCCCGATCTTCCCGGGACTCGTCCGTTGGGACGAGGTCAAGGCCGGACGCCTCCAACACGCCATCCGCTTCACCGTCGACTGCACGACCGATTCCTACGTCTGGCCCGCTCGCCACGAGGCCGGCGTCGACGACCCCGACTGTCCTCCCATGGGTGCTCGTTTCCGTCTCAGTAGCGAGTTCGATCTTTCGGCGTTCAGCCCGAAGGCGCGGGTGGTCCTTCGCGCGATGCAGCGGTACGGCCTGATGCTCGCCGACAACGGGTCCGATTGGTACTTCCAGGGAACCCGGGACGCTCACTGGCGGAACGGGCTGCTCGACCAGCTGAAGAGGGTCCCCGCCTCCGCGTTCGAGGCGGTCGACGCGACGGCGTGCATGGTCGACCGCGACAGCGCGCAGGCCGACTGTCCCGGCTAGGACTCGCCGCGCCGCAGGGCGCGACCGTGGCGCTGGACGTCCGATCCGTCCCAGGCGATCCGTCCGTTCACGACGACCACGTCGACGCCCTCGGCGAAGGTGTGCGGCCGCTCGTACGTCGCACGGTCGGCGATGCGGTCCGGATCGAACACGACGAGGTCGGCGAACGCGCCCGGATCGATCCGCCCTCGTCGAGCGAGGCTGAACCGCTCCGCCGGCAGCGAGGTCATCTTGCGGACCGCGTCCTCGAGCGAGAGGAGCCCTTCCTCACGCGCGTACCGGCCAAGCACGCGCGGGAACGTTCCGTAGTAGCGGGGATGGATCGAGAAGGCTCCGAGCGGCCCTCCCGGTGAGATCGCGAGCCCGTCCGTCGCGACGAACACGTCGTTCCGCGAAAGGATCGTCCGAACGTCGTCCTCGTGCATCGCGTGGCCGAGCAGGCCGGTGTAGGGGTCGGCGACCAACAGACGCGCGATCAGCTCGGACGGCTCCAGGCTCATGCCCTCTGCCAACTGGGCGATCGAGCGTCCGGTGAGGGACGGGTCCGGGAGGTGCGAGCCGATCACGAGGCGGTCCCAGCCGATCCCGCGCCCCACGTTCTCCCAGCCGGGCTCGCCGTTCTCGATCGCCGCCCCCAGCCGTGCTCGTCGATCCGGGTCCCCGAGCACCTCGGGCAGCTCGGTGGGTGTGACCCACGGAGGGAGTGCCGAGGAGAGCTCGGTCTCCCATGCCGTGTACGGGTACTGGTCCGCCGTGACGTCGGCGCCTCGCTCGCGCTCTCCGTCCAGCAGCGCGAGGAGCTCTTCGGCCCGGCCCCACATCGGCCGCGTCTCCACCTTGAGATGGCTGACGTGTGACGGCACGCCGACCCGCCGGCCGATCTCGGCGCACTCGGCCACCGCATCGAAGACGCTCGAGCCCTCGCCCCGGATGTGACTCGCGTAGATGCCTCCGTGGTCTCTGAGCGCACCGGCGACGATGGAGAGCTCGTCCGTCGTTGCGTGGAGGCCCGGTGCGTACACGAGGCCGCTCGAGAGCCCGACGGCACCTTCATCCAGGGCATCGGCCAGCAGCTGCCGCATGGCCCAGAGCTCGCCCTCGGAGGGGGCTCGCCGCTGTTCGTCCCCCATCACGGTTCCGCGAAGCGTGCCGTGACCGACGAGCGCGGCGAGGTTCAAGGCCGGGCGGGCCGCGTCGACGCGCTCGAGGTACTCGCCGAACGTGCCCCAGTCCAAGGAGAGCTCCGAGGGCTCGCCCCCGGCGAGCGCCGCCATCTCGGCGGCGCCGCCCACCGGGTACGCCGATCCGCCGCAGTTGCCCACGACGAGCGTCGTCACGCCCTGTCGCAGCATCGAGTCCATCGTCGGCTCGACGAGCGGCGTGAGGTCCGAGTGGCTGTGGACGTCGACGAAACCCGGCGCCACGACGCGTTCCGAACCGTCGATCCGATGCGCCGCGGGTGGCTCGCTCTCCTGCGGGCCGAGGACGTCCTCGATCCGATCTCCGGTGACCACGAGCGTTCCCGGCCGGGGCGAGGACCCGGATCCGTCGACGATCAGCGCGCCGGCGATGACGAGGTCGGCCATATCCGGTTTCAGCGGGCGATCGGCCCGATCCAGATGCCCGAGGTCAGCAGGACGGCCGGAAGCACGAATAGGATGGTGACGAACAGCCAAAGCCGCCGGCCTGACGTGACCAGCCACTCGTCAAGACGCATCACGCCATCCACCAGGCGTCCGTAGAAAAGGGCGAGAAGGATGAGTGAAACGGCGGCGACGGCGATCGCCTGAGCGAGCACGATCTGGACGGCGACGGCGTTCACCAGCACCATCGCGGCGACCAGCGTGTCGGCGAGCGTCGTGATGTTGGCACCCATGATGTAGGGGATCGCCTCGCGCCTCTTGATGTATCCGCGACTCGCGAGCGGAACGAGCAAGGTGAGTGCGACGGATACCGAGAGCGTGACTGTCGCGACGAGGCACCCGAGCAGGAACATCGGCCATGGTCGCTTGAACCACTCGGCGCGCTCGGCGCTGTGTCGTTCCCCGTCCAGCTCCGGAAGGACGCGGTCGAGGAGTCGGAACGACAGGAGCACGATCCCGAGTCCGACTGGGAGCGACGTCCATCCCGGCAGCCTCCCCGCGAGGTCGAGTGCGGGCCCCCAAACGATGTCGACGATCGACTGCACCTCGCTCGAGGCCTGCCACCGGACGCGGTCCAGGATGCCGGACTTCAAGATGCCGTAGCCGATCAGCATCCCCGGCAGGTAGACGATGGCCGTCAGCGAGAGTGCGAGCACGCCCATCCCGATGGACTCACTGCGGTTGCGTCCGCGATTGCGGAGCGCGTAGAGGAAGCCGACGAGCAGCACGACGAACGACGCCCCGAGCCGGGAGCCCGAAAGCATCGTGAACGTCTGGAGCTCGGTTGTCACCCTGCCGTCGAAGAAGGCGAGGGCCACGGCTGCGACGGGCGAGCCGGAGAGGACGACGTAGGCGCCGAGCCAGCCCGCGCCGAGGGTCGAGAATGCATTGCTGAACAACGGGCTGTCCCGAAGGGCGGGAGCGATCGCCTTCGCGCCAACCTTCATCATCTGGATCGCGAGGACGAACAGGAACAGCGCGACGACGAAGGACCCGATCCTGCCGGCGACCGAGATCCAGTTCCGTCCACTCGAGCCCGCGATGGCGAGATCCGGCGCGGTGGCCGGGTCGGGATTCATCGTCGGTTGGGGATCGTCCCCGGGAGCGGAGTCGGACACAGCACTTTCTTCGAGGTGGTCGGGCATGGCCGGGCTTCGGGCGAAGCGCGGACACGCTACCGGTTCGCCGTGCGGACAGGCAACCGCGTGGAGGAAAGGTCGGCCGTCAGGATGCGTCGGGAAGGTAGACGCGGAACGAAGCGCCCCCACCGGGCCGGTCCTCGACCCACGCGCGGCCGCCGTGGAGCTCGGCGAAACGAGCCACGAGGGACAGGCCGACACCGACGCCCGGTGAGGGATTCGGACCGCCGTCGCCCTGACGGAAGGGTTCGAACACCGCGTCTTTCAAGGCGTCGGGAACTCCCGGACCGGCATCGTCGACCGCGATGAGGACACCGCCTCCTCGCTCTGCGGTCACCCTGATCCATAGCGGCGTTCCCGCAGGCGTGTGTCGAGCGGCGTTCGCGAGCAGGTTCTCGACGATGCGCTCCACCTTGGCGGCATCGACGTTGACGATGAGCCCTTCGGTCGAGAGCTCGATCTGCCGACCGCCGAGCAGCTCGGACTCCTGCACGGACTGCGCCACGAGGGCTCCCACGTCGGTCGGCCGGAGTTGCGGCGAAACGATCCCTCGCTGGAGCCGGTCCAGGTCGAGCAGGTCCGAGAGCAGCCGCTCGAGCTTGCGAGCGTTCGCCGCGATCCGCCGCAACAGATCGAGCGCATCGTCCCGTGGGATCTCGAGGCCGGCCTGCTCCAGGGTGAGCGCCGAGCCCAGGATCGAGGTGAGTGGGGTGCGCAGATCGTGTGAGACCGCCTCCAGGAACGTGTTCTTCATGTCGTCCAGTGCCCGCAGCTGCTGTGTCGCATCCCGTTCGCGGCGGAAGGCATCCGAGTACTTCTGCTCGCTGCGCTTGAGCGCTTGCTCCGCCCGCTTGCGCTCGGTGATGTCGACGATCATCCCTCGGAGCTGGTGTTCCCCACGCGCGTCGGTGCCGACGTGGATGGTGTCGCGGAGCCACAGCGGCTCCGCTTCATCCCCGAGCGCCCGGTACTCGAGGCTCACGTCGTCGCCGGGTGTGGCGAGGCGGCTCCGGAGCGCGGCGATCGCCGCGGCGCGGTCTCCCTGATGGACGTGCTCGCCCCACGCGCTCGGAGCCACGCTCGAGTCGTCGGGAGCGCCTAGGACGAGCGCGGCTCGGCGAGACAGGAACGTGAAGGTGAACGTCTCCGGGTCCGCCTCCCAGAAGATCGCGTCGATGCTCTCGACGAGCTCGTGGAAGCGCTCGAGCTCGTGGACGCGCTTCGCGCTTCCGAGCGCGAGGGACACGATGTCGCCGATCCCGTGGCCGAGGGCGATCTCGCGCTCGCCGA
>CAZMNP010000142.1:0-4092 GCA_964567675.1 uncultured Actinomycetes bacterium | reverse complement strand
GTCGATGCGGCGCTGAGGGCAACGATCCACGAGGTGGCCACCGTGCGCCGGGCGCTGGCCACCGCAACGCCCCTCGAGGAGGAGCCGCACGACCCGACGGTGGTCGAGCTTGGCGACACGGTGACCGTGCGCCGAGACGGTTCGGCCGAGCGCGAACGTTTCACCTTGGTGGGGGAGCTCGAGGCGCGCCTGGATGCCTCCTGGATCTCGGTGGAGTCGCCGCTCGGGTCCGCTCTGTTGAACAGCCGCACCGGCGAGAGGGTCGAGACGAAAACGCCCGACGGACCGGTGAGCTACGAGCTCCTGGCGATCGAGAGGTCGTAGCACCGGCAGGCACGGCTCTGCATCGTGCCCCGTGTCAGGCGAGGATCCGAGGGCACCGTGGTTGCGGCCGGCTCGCTGCGGGTAGACGGGGAGGTCAATGATCGCGCCACCAGGACCGGACCGTTAGAGACGGTTCAGGGCATCCACGAGCCGATCGACGTCGTCACCGTCGTTGTACACGTGCAGGGAGATCCTGAGCCCGCCCCCTCGACCGCTGCAGACGATCCGCGACTCGGAAGCCAGACGTTGGGTCGTCACCCCCGGATCGTGATCGGGGTGCCGCAGGGACACGATGTGGGACGCCGCCGAGGGGTCGCTCAGCGGTCGGAACGGCCGCCATCCCAGCTCGGCGACGCGATCGACGAGAGAGGTCGCCAGACGCCGTGCATGCCGGTCGATGCGCTCGAACCCGAGCGATGAGAGCATCGCGATCGACGACTCGAGCCCGATGGCGGATGCGTACGACATCGTCGAGAGCTCGAAGCGGCGCGCGTCGTCGGCCAGGCGAAGGGTGAGCGGATCGAAGGCGAACGGGTGGTGGGTTCCCTTCCAGCCGACGAGGCCCGGAAGTCGAGGCACCAGGTCCGGAGCGAGCGCCAGCAGCGCCACGCCGCCGTGGGCCGACAGCCACTTGTAGCCGCTCGTCACCAGCGCGTCCGCACCCCATCCGATGGTGTCGAGGACCCCTGCACCGGCGAGCTGCGTCGCGTCCACGACGACGCGGGTGCCGACCTCGTGCGCCCGCTCGGCCACCAGCCGGGCGTCGACCCGCGTGCCCGTCGCGTACTGGACCACGCTGAAGGCGACGACCGTCACGGTCGGATCGAGGGCGTCGACGAGATCCTGCGTCAGGTCTCGGTGGGCGCGGTCGTCGACGAACCGCAGCTGGATCCCACGACGTTCGGCGGCCGCGAGCCACGGGTACGTCACGCTCGGGAAGTCCGATCCGACGAGGAGGACGGTCCCGTGCCCGGGCTCGAGCAGCGAGGTCACCTGGCCCAGTCCCTCGCTTGCCCCCGCGATGACGGCTACCGCATCGGATGAGGCTCCGAGCACCTCTGCGCCGGCCGAACGCACGCCGTCCAGGATCGCTGTCTCCTGGTCGTCGCTGAGATACAGGTTCCCGAACTGCGCCGTCCGCCTCAGGAAGGCTTCCATCGCGTCGATCGTCGGAACCGGTATCAACCCCAGCGACGCCTGGTTGAAGTACGTGCAGCGCTCGAGGGCGGCGTATCGATCGCGCGGGACGAGGGAGGGGATCGAGGACATCCGATTACAGCAGGCTGTTCGAGGTCAGGAAGGCCGTGGCCACGGTGGCCACATCCTGCCCGTCGATCACGACACGCCCCACGAGGTCGGTCATCTCCTCCGTGGAGAGCTGGTCGCTCACCGCATCGAGCAACGTCCGGACCTCGTCGTTCAGCATCTCCGAACGGATCACCGGCGTGATGTTCTCCGCGTCCTGAAGGCGCCTGTCGTCCACCAGTGGGACGAACCCGTTCTCCTCGATGCGCGGGTCCGTCGAGAAGAGCAACCCGATCTGCACCTCGTTGCGCCGGAGCGCGTCGACGGTCAGCGGCCCTCCCGCGTCCAGCGGCGCGAAGTCGTCGAAGAGGACGCCATAGACCTCGTGCAATCCCGGGAGGCAGAACGGCCGTTGGGGGCATTCCGGCGGCCCGCCGAGGGTCAGCTGGTCGGCGACGGCGGCGAGGGAGCTCATCGTGGTCAGCTGGAACCGCCGGGCCGTCTCCGCGTTCGCAACGAACTGATTCGTGTCCTCGGCCGCCGATGGTGTGAGCAACGTGAGCCCTCTGGACTCGAGCTGCTGCGCCGTCTGCCGGGCAACATCGGCCGCATCTGCCGACGCTTCCGCGTTCGGGTCGAGGAACAGCAACAACGACGACAGGTACTCCGGCTTCACGTCGATGTAGCCCGCCTCCAAGGCATTCTGCGAGACCTCTCGAGACCGCAGGTCGAGTTGTCGCTCGACGGTGTAGCCCGCGTCCTCCAGGACCTGCGCATACATCTCCGCGACGATCTGGTTCTCCGCGAAGGCGCCGGACACGCCGACGACGATGACCCCCTTCCCCTCGGTGGGCAGACGCGGGATGCGCCCCTCGTCGGCGACGGTGCACCCCGCAGCGACGGTGGACACCGCCACCACGACGATCGCCGCGCGCACCAGGCTCATTCGGCCTCCGAGGCAAGCGGCACCGAGATCGGGACGTTCGAGTGGCGGCCCAACAGGACGCGGACGGTCGTCGGCCCCTTGCCCTTCACCTCGAGGACCTCGGAGGGTCCGAAGTCGTACCGATCGGTCAGTTCCCTGGCCATCGACTCGGAGACCAGGACACGGCCGGGCGCTGCGTTCTCCTGGAGCCTGCTCGCGAGATTCACGGTGTCGCCCCACAGGTCGTACGCGAACCTCCGGTCACCGATCACTCCGGCGACGGCCGGCCCGGTGGCGATCCCGGCCCGCACCATGATCGGGTCACCCGACGGCCACTTGATCTTCCCGGCGTCGGCAAGGATGTCGACCGCCATCCCAACGGCGGCGTCGGCGTGATCGGCCATCGGGGTCGGCGCGCCGGCGACGGCCATGTACGCGTCTCCGATCGTCTTGATCTTCTCGAGGCCGTACCGCATGGCGATCCCGTCGAAGTGGCGGAACAGCTCATCCAGGGCATCCGCGAACGCCTCCGGGGATGACCGTGCGGCCTGTTGCGTGGATCCGACCGCGTCGACGAAGAACACGCTCACGTGATCGAAGCTCCGCGCGATCCGTCCGCCGGACGAGGTCTTGAGCTGTTCGACGATCGCCTCGGGCAGCATGTTGAGCAGGAGCCCGTCGGATCGGGTCCGCTCGTACTCGAGCTGACGTTCGCGGAGGAACAGGTCTCGCGTGAACCGTTCCAACCGATAGGCAGCCAGCCCGCCCAGCAAGCCGAACGAGACCAGGTAGAGCATCGCCAGCACCAGACTCACGTCGACGATGTAGCGTGCCGTCAACCCGTACGGCAGATATGCGGCGATGCCGATCACGGTCACCAGCACGACGAAGACGAACCGGAGCTGCAGCAGGGTGTAGCTGAATGCCGTGATCAAGATGACGCCGACGTATCCGTACTCCGGGGGCAACGTCGAGATCCGCGAGACGTAGAAGACCCAGAGCAGAAGGGTCGCCGCCGCGATGGCGACCGACAGCCATTCCCAGACGCGCTCGAAGAGCCGCGTGTACGTGGTCCCGAGGCCGACGATCAGCATGGGGATGAACACGCCGAACCGCATGACCACGTCGAGTCTCTGGTCGGAAAGGGCCAGCATGTAGGGGCGCAGGAGCAGGCCCCACGAGACCCAGAGGGCGATCCCGGCCAGGAAGGCGAAGCGGATGTTGCCGACGTTGTGACGGAAACGGTCGGCCCGATACGTGGGCTCGAGGACCGGATCGCTGAACCGCAGCCGCAGCCGCTTGAGGCGGAGCCGCCACCGGGATCGCTCTGTACCGGGGGTCGGTGTCTCGATCTCGTTCATCTGCCTCTTGGATACCACGGGCGCGGGATGATGACCGCTCCACACGGCCCTTCTCAGCCGGGAACCTCGGGGTCAGGTCATCAGCGCGGCCGCCAGGGCAGCCGATGACCGAGATCGGGGTCCCGCCAGCCGGAAGTCAGCCGGCTCGTTCCAGGTCGAGCTCGAGCAACTCCCGGAACCCGGTCGAACCGGCCTCTGTCTGTGCAGCCGCACGGCCCGACCCTCGCCGCTCGACCG
>CAZMNP010000141.1:0-2597 GCA_964567675.1 uncultured Actinomycetes bacterium | reverse complement strand
CTCGGGCGCGGGAGGTTGCGCGGGGGCCGGGGCTTCGCGCCGGCCCCCCGCTACCGCCCGAGTTGCGGAGCTACCTGCCCCGAACGGTCACCTCGAGCACGTCCATGAAGAGCCCGTTCCCGTGGTTCGACTTCATGGTGAACCGGACGAACCGCACGTTCTGCCGACCCGCCCTCGCCCGGAACGTGTGGAGCACACCGTCCGCATCAGCGACCCCGGCGACGGCGACAACCCATCTCCCGCCGGCTTTCCGCGTCTCGATCGTGAACTTCTTCACGCCCGCATCGGGTCCGTCGCCGCACGCACCCCCCGAGGCCACGCCGAAGGTCGTTACGTCGACCGCCTTCGGCAGCTTCACGACCGCCTTTCGAGGACCGGTGAAGTTGCTCCCTTCCGTGCTGTTCGGCGAGTCGCTCGGCCATCCGGCGGAGAGCGACAGGTCGAAGGCGCCGTCGGCGTTCACGCCGCAGAAGGGGGCATAGTCGGGTGGCGAGAAGGACCGGAGCCTCGCGCCGCCCTCCAGGGCCGCCCAGTCGCGGACCAGCTTGATGTCCACGCTCTCGTCCCCGTCCACGGTCACGCTGAGGACCTTCTGCTCGTATCCGACGCCGTCGACCACGAGCTCCGGGTAGGTGTGGAACGGCACGTTGGCGATCGAGAACGTGCCGGTGTTGTCCGTCGTGGCCGCGAGGTCGGTCGCGAACCCCGTCGAGTGCCCGGCGACGAACACACGCGCTCCGTTGAGGTTCCTCCCACTCGCCCTGTCGGTGATCGTGCCGGAGATCGTGCCGCACGGGTCGACCGAGCAGTCGACCGGCAGGCTGAAGTCCTCGATCGGGGTCGTGTCGGAGCCGTCGGGCGACGAGGCGAAGAACCCCATGCCTCGGGTCGCGAAGAGCTGCCAGAGCGCATCGGCGTTCGCGCCGCCGTTGGCCACGAGGTCGGCTTGGATGATCGCGTTCCTCAGGTCGAGGAAGGCCGGATCCGGTGGCGACAGCTCGAGTCCTCGCGTCGCGAGCGACAGGGCGAGGCTCGACCCGAGGGTCCGCCGGACGTCCCACATCGTCTGCGCCCAGATCTGCCCGTCCTCGTGGACCTCCGGGAACGGGATGACCTTGCCCATGTCGCCGAACGTGTAGCCGCCCGGTCCCGCGCCGAACCCCAGGTCGGGGCAGCCCGCGGAGCTGGCGCCCACGGTGCAGTCGATCGGCTGCGTGCGGATGCCCGGCCCGGCCGTCGGGTAGTCACCCTCGACGACGTCCCCGACCGTCGGGCCGTCCACCACGAACCCCTCGGTGGCCAGGAGGTCGAGGGAGTACCAGTCTGCCCACGCCTCGTTCATCGACCCGGCCTGGAAGCCGGCGTTCCCGTCGGTGCCGTCGGGGAACGTGATCAGGCGACCGACGAGGCCGTGCGTGTACTCGTGGTACACGATCGCCGCGTCGTCCCCGCTGTGCATGGAGACGAGCGGGAAGTTCTGCGTGTCCTGGAACAGGAACATGCCCATGATCGGCGAGGTCCCGTCCGGGAACGTCGCCATGAAGGCGTTGTTCTGGAAGACCTCGTCCGGAAGACCGTTGTCGGTCCCGGCCCCGAGCAGCGCATGTCCCTCGACCGGGTCGCCGCCCTGCCCCTGCCCGCTCGTGTTCGACACCTGGAAGTTGCCGGCCGCCTCGGTGAAACCGATCGGCGGCGCCAGGAGGTGATCGTGGAACTGGTTGAGGAGGTAGTAGAGCTCGGTCCCGAAGTGATTCCGGTTCTGCTGCCAGCTGAAGGGCGTGTTGTGGTCCCAGGTGCACGGATAGACAGGCGAACAGTTCTGCGCGGCGGTGGTCGTGTCGAGAACGGCCGGGTAGTTCCAGTCGACGCCGGACGAGGCGGGGATCTCCTCAGCCGGGTCCGCGGCCAGGTTGCCGTTGACGTCGGCGAACACGTGCGCGTTGTTCCCCGAGAGCGCCGTGCCGTCCACGACGGGGAACGTGACGGGATGTTCGACGCCGCCGCCGTTCGGAACGTCGGCACCCGGGAAGTAGTCGAAGGCGACGCCCGTCCCGGTCGTGTCGGATCGAGCGAGGTTCATGCGCCAGAGCACGTCTGCGCTCTCCGCGTCGACGAGCGAGATCAGTGCGTCGTCGCCGACCCAGGTCGTCGTCCGCCACGCGAGTTGTCCGCCGCGCCCCGTCGGGAACAGCACGAGCTCGGCCTCGTCGGCATCCTCACGGACCGCCGAGCCACCCACGGCCGAGCGTGCCGCGGCGACCGCCGCCGTGGCGTCGAGCCGCGCCGATGCGGCGGGCGCGCTCAGACCGGTGGCCGGCGAACCCGAGACGTTGATGAGGCGGCCTTCGCGCGTGACATTCGCCTTCAGGCCGTTGGGGAAGGCCTCTACGCCACCGATGCGCTGGACCCACGAGAGATGGTGCGTTCCGAGGATGTCCACGTAGTCGTTGCGGAGATGGAAGGTCCGAAGATCGCTCCGCGACAGGCCGAATGCGGCCAGGTTGGCTCGGACGTAGTCCATCGCGACCGTCTCGGCCGGCCTTGCGCTGCGACCGGTCAGGAAACCATCGAGCCGGCCGACGAACCGAAGGGTGCCG
>CAZMNP010000140.1:0-10457 GCA_964567675.1 uncultured Actinomycetes bacterium | reverse complement strand
GCGCTACTTCTTGTGCGCCTCTTCCTTCGCGTGCTGGGCCTCGGCGATGATCTTGTCCGCGAGGTGCGAGGGCATCTCCTCGTAGTGCGAGAACTGCATCGTGAACGCCGCGCGTCCCCCGGTCATGGAGCGCAGGTCGATCGAGTAGCGGGCGACCTCGGCTTGCGGGACGAGGGCCTTCACGCGCTGCTTGCCGCCGCCGGCCGACTCCATGCCCTGGATCTTCGCGCGCCGCGAGTTGAGGTCGCCCATGATGTCGCCGGTGTGGGACTCGGGAACGACGACGTCGACCTCGACGACCGGCTCGAGCAGGACGACGCCGGCGGTCGCGGCAGCATCCTTCAACGCGAGCGACCCCGCCAGCTGGAAGGCCATGTCGGATGAGTCCACGGCGTGGAACTTCCCGTCGAGCAGAGTGCACCGGATGTCGACCATCGGGTTCCCGCTGATCACGCCCTGCTGCATCGTCTTGATCACGCCCTTCTCGACGGACCCGATGAACTGGTTGGGGATCGCGCCGCCGAAGATCTTGTCGACGAAGTCGAACCCCTCGCCGCGGCCCAAGGGCTCGATCTCGATCGTGCAGACCGCGTACTGCCCGTGGCCCCCGGTCTGCTTCACGTGCCGGCCGAGGCCCTTCCCGGGACCGCGGATCGTCTCGCGGAAGGCGATCCGGGCCGGCGCGGTGGTGACCTCGACGCCGAACTTCCGCTTCATCCGCTCGATCTGGACGTCCAGATGCGCCTCGCCCATGCCGTACATGACGGTTTCGTGCGTCTCGTCGGAGCGCTCGATCCGCAACGTGGGATCCTCCTCGCGCAGGCGGGAGAGCGCGGTCGAGAGCTTCTCCTCGTCGCCCTTGGTCTTCGGGGTGATCGCGAAGGCGAGGAGCGGCTCGGGCATCTCGGCGGCGGCGATCACCACCGGGTCGTCCTTCGTCGAGAACGTGTCGCCGGTGGTCGTGTGCGCCAGCTTGGCTACCGCGCCGATGTCACCGGCCGGAACCTCGGATACCGAGTCGTGCTCCTTGCCCCGCAGCACGAAGAGCTGCCCAACGCGCTCCTCGGTGCCTTTCGACGCGTTGTAGACCGACGAGTCCGGGCGAACCTTGCCGGAGAACACGCGGAACATCGTGATGTGCCCCACGTAGGGGTCGGACACCGTCTTGAACACGCAGGCCGTCAGCGGCTGGTTCGGGTCGCACGGCCGCTCTTTCTCCTCGCCGGACTTCGTCATGACGGTGACGGCACCACGGTCCACGGGGGAGGGGAACTCGTCGGCGATGAATTGGAGCACGCGGTCGACGCCGATCGGCTTGGCTGCGGCGGCGCAGAGGACCGGCGCGATGCGCGCCTCGGCGAACCCCTTCTTCACGCCGTGAAGGACCTCGTCCTCCGAGAGTCCGCCCTCCTCCAGGTACTTCTCGATCAGGCTGTCATCGGACTCGGCGACGGCCTCCACGAGCTTCTCGCGGAAGGGGTCCGCCTTCCCGTGGATGTCGTCGGGCCATTCGCCCTCGGTCGGTTTCCCGCTCGCGTCGTAGCGATAGGCCTTCATCGACTGCAGGTCCGCCACGCCCTCGAAGTCGTGCTCCTCGCCGAGCGGGAGCTCGAGCGGCGCGACCTGCGTTCCGAAAGCCTGCACGAGCTGATCTAGGGTCCGTTCGAAGGACGCCCGCTCGCGATCGAGCTTGTTGATCAAGATCGCGCGCGGCAGGCCGGCCTCGACCGCGAGCTCCCATGCGACCTCGGTCTGCACCTCCACGCCGTCGACGGCCGAGACCACGAGCAGCACGGCATCGGCAGCCCGGATCGCGGACCGCACGTCCCCCACGAAATCCGCATATCCGGGGGCGTCGAGGACGTTGATCTTCACGCCGTTCCACTCCACGGGCGCCATCGCGAGCGACACGCTGATGCCCTTCTTCGTTTCTTCGGGCTCGAAGTCGCTCACCGTGTTGCCGTCTTCTACCGTGCCCATCCGGGTGGTGGCCCCGGAGGCGAAGAGCATCGCTTCCAGCAGTGTCGTCTTCCCGGAACCGCCGTGGCCGACCAGGAGAACGTTGCGGATGTCGCTCGGGTCGTAGGTCTTCATCGGGCTCCTTGCGTGGGTCGCGCGGACGTCCGGGAATCCTACCCCGGCCGCTCGTTCCGGCATCCGCCGGCATCGGGAGGCCGGGGACCCGGTGATAGGCTCGCGGCCGGTGGTGGGCGTGAACGTGCGCGAACAGGTCGGCGAACGCGCCGCGGTGCCGGTCCTGTGCACGGTCGCGGCCGCCGCCATCGGCGTCGCCACGTGGCGGCTGATCGACCGAGACCCCCACGTGGCGGGATGGGCCGCACTGGTGGCGGGGGGTTGTCTCGTCGCCGCGGGTGCGGTGCTCCGCGCCGAGGATCGCCGGGCTCGCGTCGTCTTGTCCTTCGCCGACCGCGCGTTCGACGGGTGCATCCTGGCCGCGCTCGCGTGGGCGACGAGGTCGACGGACGCATCCGTTGCCGCGGCGGCGATCGTGGCGCTCGCCGCCGGGTACCTGGCCTCGTACATCCGCGCCAAGGGCGGGTCGCTCGGATACGGGATCGAGGAGGGCGTGGTGACGCCGGTGCTTCGCTACGGCTTGCTTTCGCTCGCGCTGATCCTCGACTGGACCTCGTGGGCCATCTGGACCATCGCCTGGTTGATGCTGCTGGTGGCGGCGGTTCGAGCGAGTCAGGTCGCCAAGGAGGAACGAGCGTGACCCACGGCGAGACGTGGAAGGAGACGACAGCCTACTGGGGCTACCGCGGCATGGAGTCGCTGGCGATGTCGTTGCCGGAATCGATCGGGTATCGCGCGTTCTCGGCCTTCGGACGGATCGGCCATGCCACCATGGACGGCGTGCGGGCGACCGTCGCCGCCAACCAGGCCCACGTGCTTGGTCTTCCCCTCGATGACGAGCGTGTCCGACTGTCGACGCGCGAGGCCTTCGAGCTGTACGCGAGGTACTGGTACGACACGTTCCGGCTCCACTCGCTCCCACCGGACGTGGTGGACGCGAAGACCGACATGGTGGACGTGCACCACATCGACCGAGCTCTGGAGCAAGGCAAGGGAGTCATCTGCGCCCTGCCGCACATGGGCAATTGGGATATGGGCGGTCGCTGGTTCGCGGCGAACGGTTACCGGATCGCCGCGGTCGCCGAGGAGCTGAAACCGCTGCGGTTGACGGAGCTGTTCGTTCGCCATCGCGAGGCGTTCGGACTGCGGGTCATCCCGCTCTCGAAGAACGGACACGTCGGTCAACAGCTGAAGCAGCTGTTGTCGGAGAACTGGATGGTCGCGCTCGTCGCCGACCGCGACCTCGGCGGCCGAGGCATCGAGGTCGAGATGTTCGGCGCGCCGCGGCGTCTGCCCGCCGGCCCGGCGCTCCTTTCCATCACGAGCGGAGCGCCGCTGATCCTGACGCCCGTCTTCACCATGCCGAAGGGCTGGCAGGTCCGGATCAGCCCGCCCCTGGAGTTCGAGCGCACCGGGGATACCAAGACGGACGTCCGAGCGCTCACCCGGGTCATGGCGGCGGAGTTCGAGCGGTCGATCGCGGCGAACCCGCCCGATTGGCACATGTTCCAGCCGGCATGGGACGACGCTCCGGCGCGCGAGCGCTCGCCGATCCGCGCGCCGTGAGGGTCCTTCTTTCCTGTCCGTACGCCTGGGACGCGCCGGGCGGCGTTCAGGTGCACGTCCGAGAGCTCGCATCGCGTCTGGCGGCCCGCGGCCACGAAACGATCGTGCTCGCGCCGGCAGGCGAACGCGTCACGGACGACCTCGTCCGCGTGGTCGGCCGGCCGGTCCGGATCCCCTACGGCGGCAAGATCGCGCCGATCTGTTTCTCGCGAGCGTCGTGGCGAAGGATCCGCCGGACGCTCGAGGTCTTCGAGCCCGACGTGGTGCACGCGCACGAACCCTTCTCGCCGAGCACGTCGATGATGTCGGTCCTGGCGACGGACGCTCCGGTCGTGGCCACGTTCCACGCCTACCACGACCGCTCGCGCCTGCTCGAGGCGGCGGCGCCGCTGCTCCGGAGCGTCGCCCGACGGATCGACGCGGCCGTCGCGGTCTCGCGGGCGGCGGGAAGGTTCGTCGCACCGGTTGTCCCGGGAGGGGTCGAGATCGTCCCCAACGGCGTCGACGTCGAGCGGTTCGCACAGCCGGGGGCACCGGCCGCCGGCCTTCCGGACGGCCGGATCCTGCTCTGGGTCGGCCGCCTGGATCCTCAGAAGGGATTCCCGATCATGGTGCGGGCGTTCGGGCGCCTGGCGACGGAGTACCCCGACCTCTCCCTCGTTGTCGCCGGGGACGGCCGGGATCGGCATGCGACCGACATGCTCACCGAGGATGCCCGACGGCGCGTGCTGATGCTTGGGTCCGTCCCGAACGTCGAGCTCCCCGCCTACCTCGCCGCCGCGGACGTGTTCGCCTCGCCGGCCACGGGGCACGAGAGCTTCGGCATCGTGCTCGTCGAGGCGCTCGCCGCCGGCGTTCCGGTGGTGGCGACGGACATCCCCGGCTACCGCGAGGTGATCCGCGACGGGGTGGACGGCCTGCTGGTCCCTCCGTCGGACGCGGCCGCCCTCGCATCGGCGATCCGACGCGTGCTCCTCGAGCCGGACCTCGCGTCGGCGCTCGCGAAAGCCGGCCGGGCGCGCGCGCGCGAGTTCTCCTGGGATGTGGTGGTGCCGCGGATCGAGGCGATCTACGAGCGGGTCGCCCGTCGCCACGGGTGATCACGCCTCCGGCCGGTCGTTGACGGGCTCGTATCTCGAGGCGTTCGTTAGGATTCGGCCGTGCCGGGTTGGGCGTGGGTCGTCATCGGGGTCGTCGCGGTCGTGCTGGTCGCGGGCATCGTTGCCTACAACCGGCTCGTGTCGCTCCGTGCGCGGGTCGACAACGGCTGGTCGCAGATCGACGTGCAGCTCCGCCGCCGCTACGACCTGATCCCGAACCTCGTGAGGACCGTGCAGGGCTACGCCTCGCATGAGCGCGAGCTGTTCGAGAACGTCACCGAGGCCCGTTCGCGCGCGATGGACGCGAGCGCGGTGCCCGACCAGGCGCAGGCCGAGAATCAGATCACGAAGGGGCTCCGCCAGCTCCTCGCCGTGGCCGAGGCCTACCCGGACCTGAAAGCGAACGAGGGCTTCCTGTCACTGCAAGAAGAGCTCACCGGGACCGAATCGAAGATCGCGTACGCGCGCCAGTTCTACAACGACCAGGTGATGCGGTTGAACACGCTGATCGGCTCGGTTCCCACGAACGTGGTGGCGAACATGTTCGGGTTCACGACGCGCGAGTTCTTCGACATCGAGGACCCGGCGCGCGGCCCGGCGACGGTGGACTTCCCCGGGTAGCGCGTGTACGAGCAGATCGCGTCGAACCGTCGCCGGACCTGGCTGCTCATCGCCGGAGCGGTCGTGCTCCTTGGCGCAGTCGGGTACGCGCTCGGAACGATCTGGGCGACCGGTCCGGTCGGCCTCGTGGTCGCGTCGGTGATCGCGCTCGTGATGGCGGTCGGCTCGTACCGGTTCGGGGACCGGGTGGTTCTCGCATCGGCGCGCGCCAAGGAGGTAACCCCACAGGAACAGCCCCGGCTGCACAACATCGTCGAGGGGTTGTCGATCGCGGCGGGGATCCCCAAGCCGCGGGTGTACCTCGTCCCCGAGGCGGCGCCGAACGCGTTCGCGACCGGTCGTGACCCCGAGCACGCCTCGATCGCGGTCACCGAGGGGCTGCTGCAGTCGTTGAACCGGGTCGAGCTCGAAGGGGTCGTCGGTCACGAGCTCGCGCACGTCGTCGACCGCGACATCCTCGTCGGGACGGTGGTCGCAACGCTGGCCGGGGCCGTGATCTTGCTCTCGGAGTTCTTCATGCGCTCGTGGTTGTGGGGCGGTTTCCGCGGACGGCGCGGGGGCGATCGCGGCGGCGGGGGAGCGGAGGCGATCATCTTCGCGGTCGGCCTGGTCCTGTTGGTCCTGGCCCCGATCTTCGCTCAGGTCATCCGCTTCTCGGTTTCGCGGCAGCGCGAGTACCTCGCCGACGCGCAGGGCGCGCTCCTCACCCGCTACCCGCCGGGCCTGGCCAGCGCGCTCCGCAAGATCGGCGCGGCGAGTGCGATCCCCATGCACTCGGCCAACAACGCCACCGCGCACCTGTGGCTGAACCAGCCCTCCCGCGTGCAGGGCGAAGGCGTCGGGACCCTCGAGCGGCTGTTCAGTACGCACCCGCCGATCCAGGACCGGATCCGCCGTCTCGAAGAGATGTGACGATCGGGAGGAATCACCTCCAGGTCGTTGAGTGGCCCTCCATCCACCGGTAGCATGCGCCCCCGGCCATCGCGGCCCGCGCGTCCCCCCATATGCCCGCAACCCCCCAGGAGGTTCCGCCCGCATGTCCGGGTCCCATCGCACGCCTGCCCGACCCTCGCTGACCAGCCGCGGCAAGCTCGTCGCGGTCCTCACCACGGCGACGCTGGCCGGGGTCGTGACCGTCGGCTACTTCGCGCTCTTCCCGGGCCGGGCGCCCGCGTTCGTCCGGAGCGCGATGGCGAGCGTCGGCATCGCCGACCCGCCGCCGCCGTCGATCCCGCCGCCGGTCTGTCCGCTCACGGGTGTCGAGCCACGTGGGGAGGTGCCCCTTCATCCGGCGCTCGCGATCAAGGTGGAGAACCATCCCGAGGCGCGTCCGCAGGCATCCCTGAACGACGCGGACGTCGTCGTCGAGGAGCCGGTGGAAGGCGGATACACGCGGTTCATCGCGATCTTCCATTGCGGCCACTCGGACCGGGTCGGGCCGGTTCGAAGCGGCAGGACCACCGATCCGGATTACCTCCGTCAGCTCGGCGAGCCGTTGCTCGGATACTCGGGCGCCGCTCCGGGCGTGACACGGCATCTGCAGCGTTCCGAGCTCGTCGACGTCAACTACAACGTCGCCACGGGCGCGTACATCAGGGACGCCGGCCGCATCGCTCCGCACAACCTGTACACGAGCACCGAGCCGCTCTGGAAGGCGGGGAGGGGCTCGGGCACCAGACCCGGGCCGCTCTTCAGCTACTCCGCAGCGTGGAACGGAAAGGCGAAGGCCACTTCGACCGTCCATCTCCCGTTCTCCTCGGTCGCCGACGTCGTCTGGACGTGGAGCCGGCGCGACCATGTGTGGCTCCGCTCGCACGGTGAAGCGGCACACATGCTCGAGGACGGCTCACAGGTCTCGGCGACCAACGTCGTGATCCAGGTCGTCGAGGTCACGAACGGTCGGATCGTCGATGCCGCCGGCAGTCCCTCTCCCAACGTGGAGCTCATCGGTTCGGGCAGGGCCTACGTGCTCCGCGACGGACGGGTGATCAAGGGGCGCTGGGAACGAGACGGGCTCGACGAGCTCACGAGGTTCATCACCAAGGACGGGACCGAGATCGCCCTCGCACCCGGCCGGACCTGGGTCGAGCTCCTCCCCAGCACGGTCGAGGTGCAGACGGCCCGCTAAGGGGGGCCTCTCGCACGGCTCCGCATCCGGGTCCAACTGGACCGTGAGGCCGCCCCGTGGACGGCGGTACACTCGGTGAGCAGGGCTTTCATCGTCCCCGTCCCGTCGCGCCGAAGGAGGAGACCCGTGGACCGCGAGACCGGCACCTTCCGCGTCAAGTCCGGGCTGGCCGAGATGCTGAAGGGCGGCGTCATCATGGACGTCACCACTGCCGATCAGGCGAAGATCGCGGAGGACGCGGGTGCCGTCGCCGTCATGGCACTCGAGCGCGTCCCGGCCGACATCCGCAGGGAGGGCGGCGTCGCGCGGATGGCCGACGCGACCAAGGTCGAGGACATCATGAGCGTCGTTTCGATCCCGGTCATGGCCAAGGCGCGGATCGGGCATTTCGTCGAGGCCCAGATCCTGCAGGCTCTCGGCGTCGACTACGTGGACGAGTCCGAGGTCCTCACGCCCGCGGACGAGGAGCACCACATCGACAAGTGGGCGTTCACGGTTCCGTTCGTGTGCGGCGCCCGCAACCTCGGCGAGGCGCTCCGCCGGATCGGCGAGGGCGCGGCGATGATCCGGACCAAGGGCGAGCCCGGGACCGGGAACGTGGTCGAGGCCGTTCGCCACCAGCGCACCATGCTCCGCGAGATCGGCTGGCTGACCACGCTGCGACCCGAGCAGTACATGGGCGCGGCGAAGGATCTGGGCGCGCCGGTCGAGCTCGTCCGCATGGTGGCCGAGGCGGGCACGCTTCCGGTCGTGAACTTCGCCGCCGGGGGGATCGCCACGCCGGCCGACGCGGCGCTCATGATGCAGCTCGGCGTGGACGGCGTGTTCGTCGGGTCGGGCATCTACAAGTCCGAGGACCCGGCGCCGCGCGCGCGCGCGATCGTCGAGGCGACCACGCATTTCCAGGATCCCGACGTCCTCGCCAAGGTCTCGCACGGCCTCGGCGAGCCGATGGCCGGCATCGACATCAAGGAGCTCGGCGAGGACGGTCTGCTCCAGAACCGCGGCTGGTAGCGCCACGATGAAGGCCGGCGTCCTCGCGCTTCAGGGAGACTTCCGCGAGCACGCGAAGGCGTTCGCCGACGCCGGGGCGACGCCCATCGAGGTGCGCACGCCCGAGGATCTCTCCCGCGTCGAGTGCCTCGCGATCCCCGGCGGGGAATCGACCGCGATCTCGAAGCTCGCCGTGAGCTCCGGACTGGTCGAACCGATCGTCGAGCGCGCGAACGCCGGGATGCCGATCCTCGGAACGTGCGCCGGCATGATCGTCATGGCCAAGCGCGTGATCGGGCTCGAGCCGCTGCTCGACCTCGTCGACATCACTGTGCGCCGGAACGCCTACGGCCGTCAGGTGGATTCGTTCGAGGCAGACCTCGAGGTCGAGGGCGTGGACCACCCCGTTCGAGGTGTCTTTATCCGCGCTCCGGTCGTCGAGGAGGTCGGGCACGGGGTGCGCGTGCTCGCCCGGCTCGACGGCGCTCCGGTCGTCCTGGAGCAGGGGAACCTCATCGTGGCATCCTTTCACCCGGAGCTGGTGGGGGAGACCCGCTTGCACGGATACCTGCTCGGGAAGGTGTGACGTGTCCGGTCATTCGAAGTGGAGCACGATCAAGCGGAAGAAGGGCGCGGCCGACGCGAAGCGGAGCAACGAGTACGCGAAGCTCTTGCGCGCGATCGAGGTCGCGGCTCGCGAGGGTGGTTCCGGCGATCCGAAGGCGAACATGACGCTGGCTTCCTCGATCGAGAAGGCGCGCGATGCATCCGTCCCAGCCGACAACATCGAGCGCGCGATCAAGCGTGGAACCGGCGAGCTCGAGGGCGGCGCGCGCTACGAGGAGGTCACGTACGAGGGCTACGGCCCCGGCGGCGTGGCCGTGTTCGTCGAGACACTCACCGACAACCGCAACCGGACGGCCCAGGACGTGCGCTACGCGTTCACGCACCACGGAGGCAACCTCGGCGAGACCGGGAGCACGGCGTGGATGTTCCAGCGCAAGGGTGTGATCCAGATCGAGAAGGATGCCGCGCCCGACGAGGAGAAGCTGGTCGAGATCGCGCTGGAGGCCGGCGCCGACGACCTCCAGGACGAGGAGAGCACGTGGGAGATCACGACGGATCCGGGGGCGTTCGTCGCCGTGCGCGACGCGCTCTCGGCGGCGGGCATCGCGCTGCTCTCGGCCGAGCTCACGATGGTCCCGCAGAACGCGATCCCCGTCGAGGGCGGTCACGCGAGGCAGGTCCTCGGGCTCCTGGAAAACCTCGAAGAGCTGGACGACGTCCAGAACGTCTACGCGAACTTCGACATCCCCGAATCGGTGATGGCCGAGCTCTCGGGCTGAGCTTCGGTATCCCGTGGGTGTTTGACCCGGCCCTCCCGCTCCCCGAGACTGAACAGGTGTTCGATTCGTGCGTGCTCGGCGTGGACCCAGGCATCGCGGCGCTCGGATTGGCGGCGGTCGCGAGGCAGGATCGCCGCCCCGAGCTGGTGTTCGCCGGGACCGTCAGGACCCCGGGTGACCAGCCCGAGGCCGACCGGCTCCGGCTGATCCACGAGGCGGTAGCAGCGGCGATCGCGGAGCACCGCCCTGGGTCCGTGGCCGTCGAGCGCGTCGCGTGGAACAAGAACCACGTGAGCGCGCTCACGGTGGCGCGCGCGACGGGAGTGATCCTCCTTGCCGCGTCGGAGGCTGGGCTTACGGTCGAGGAGTACGGACCGCTCGAGGTGAAGATGGCCGTGACCGGACAGGGGAACGCGGACAAACGGCAGGTGCGGGACGCGCTCTCGCGACTGCACGGACTACGCGACGTCCCCACCGAGCCCGACGCCGCCGACGCGGTGGCGGTGGCGCTGTGCCACCTGACGCAGTCGCGGCTTCGGATCGCCTCGCGGTCGACCAAGTCGAGCCGTACCGTCGACGTGACGAGGTTGCGCGCGTGATCGCGTTCCT
>CAZMNP010000139.1:0-14399 GCA_964567675.1 uncultured Actinomycetes bacterium | reverse complement strand
GCAGGTCGTCGACCTCACGATCAACCTGTCGCTCGGAACGGCCACGGCCAAGTCCATCTATCAGCCGGCTCCCTCGTCGGCGGCGTGACGATCATGCGGAGGATCGCACGACTCGCGCGCCGGGAAGACGGGATGAGCCTCGTCGAGCTGCTCGTCGCGATGATGATCCTGGGCATCGTCGCCGCGGTGTTCGCGACGACCCTGTCCTCGGTCCAACGGGTCGTTTCCCACACCGACTCCCGGACCCAGAACAACACCCAGGCTCGCCTCGCGATCGAAGAGCTCGATCGTGAGATCCGGTCCGGCAACGTGCTGTACGACCCCGGAAGCGGGGCGGACGCCTTCTACCGGTTCAAGATCTACACCCAGTCGAACGCGCCGACGCGTGATCCCGCGCCCGGTTACGTCTGCCGGCTCTGGCGTATCACCTCGACGTATGACCTTCAGACCCGGTTCTGGCCGCCGACCCAGCCCGAGGATGCGACGGAGTGGCGGACCGTCGCCACCGGCGTCGTGAACCGAGCACTGAGCCCCGCGGTCCCGGCGTTCGCGCTGGACCCGGACCCGAACAAGGGCGGGCGCACCGTGAACATCGTCCTGATGATGAACAACGACCTGGCGAACCGGCCGAACGAGACGCTGAAAGTCCAGTCGGCGCTGACCGGACGGAACACGTCCTACGGGTTCCCGATCAGCGTCTGCAACTCCGAGCCGGCCGACTGATGAGGGGAGCGGGGATGTTCCAGCGGATCCACCGAGACGAGAGCGGCTTCGCGATGGTCTTCGCCGTCCTCGTGGTGTTCGTCGTCGTCATGCTGTCCATAACGGTGCTGAGCCTGTCGATCCACAACAGCGAGCAGAGCGCCTACGACCGCAGGCGAGTGACATCGGTCGTGGCCGCCGAGGCGGGGGTCGACGATGCCTGGAACCGGATCCAGACGACGGCGCCGGAGAACCTCCCGTGTACGACCCACACCGGCTCGGTCGAGGCGGAGCCCGGCCCGGCCACGTTCTCCGCGGCATACACCTGGTACTCAGACTCGGCGGGTACGACCCTCCTCACGGGGTGTCCGAGCCAGACGAACGTGCCGGCGGGCGTGCTGGTCACCGCGACGGGCCGAACGAGCAACACCGTCCCGAGGCAGGTGCAGGCGTACATGACCCTCACACCGAACTACGGTGGCTTCGACGCGGCCATCCTGTCGGTGACGAACACGACCTTCTCGAACAACTTCACGGTCACGGGGCTCACCGGGAGCGACGGCGACATCTACGTGACGAACGGCAACCTGGCGATCACGAACTCTCCGACCTTCTACGGCAACGTCTACGTCCCCACCGGATCTGCGTCGATGTCGAATGGCAGCCAGGTCGTGGGCAACCTGTGGGCGCTGAACTCGGTCACGATCAACAACCCCGCCACCGTCACGGGGAACGTCATCTCGTCGACCTCAAGCGTCGGCGGCAGCGGGACGGTCGGCGGCTCCGCCACGGCGGGAACGACGATCGCCGCAGGGCTGACGGTAGGGGGGAACCGGTACCCGACCACGCCTCAGGGCCCGCCGCCGACCCAATCCTTCCCCAAGCTCTGCCAGGTGGCGATCACCGGGGTGTGCAGCGCCATGCCGTGGGCGGGCTACACCGTGTCCACTTACACGGGTGCCACGGCGTGCACGTCCGCGAAGAACTTCCTCACGACCGGTACGCTCACCGGGGACCGCGTCGTGTTCATCGACGCTGTCTGTAACCTCTCGATCGGGAACAACGACGACATCACCTTCACGGGGGACCTCGCGATCGTCACCCAGGGCAGCATCACGACGACGAACCAGAACAACTGGACCGGTGTGAGCGGGAAGAAGCTGTTCCTCATCGTGAACTACCGATCCATCTTCACGGCGAGCTGCAGTTCCTCGTACAACGTCTCGATCGGCAACAACTCGAACTTCCTCAATGCCAGCGTCTTGTTCTATTCGCCTTGCACGGTGACCCTGAACAACTCGAACAACTTCGCGGGACAGGCCCTCGGCAACACCGTGAACGTGACCAACCAGTTCACGCTGAGCTACCGGCCGGTCCTGGTGCCGGGGGTCCCCACGCTGATGGGCTTCGACCAGGGCATCGTGTACCTGCGCGAGGTCGCGTAGGGGAGCGGCTTCCGCGCCGCCTGCGGTAGCGTTCGGCCGCCACGATGACCGCCTTCGACGTCGCGCTGCGCATCCTGCTCGCGTTGCCGTTCGGGCTGGTCTTCGGGAGCTTCCTGACGGTCGCGGTCCACCGGGTTCCCCGCGGCGAGTCCATCGTGCGTCCCCGTTCGCGATGCCCGAGCTGCGGCGCTGCCATCCGGTCCCTCGACAACGTCCCGCTCGTCTCGTGGGTCCTGTTGCGGGGGCGCTGCCGAGCCTGCGGCGTCAAGATCCCGGCGATCTACCCCCTGATCGAGCTGGCGTCGGGCGGTCTCTTCGTGGCCGTCGCCCTGACCTTCGACGATCCCTGGGCCGCCGCGGTGCTGGCGCCCTTCCTCGCCCTACTGGTGGCCATCTCCGTCATCGACCTCCGGACGAAGAAGATCCCCAACCGCCTCGTCTACCCCGCCTGCCTGATCGCGGCCGCCGGCATCGTCGTCGCCGACCTCGCCGGGGCCGAGCTCGACGCCATCCGCGCTGGGATCGGGTTCCTCGCGTACGGCACCGGGCTCCTGGTGGTGGCCATGATCTCGCCCCGAGGCATGGGGATGGGTGACGTGAAGCTCGCAGCCCTGATCGGCCTCGTGCTGGGGGCCCTCGGGCTTCGGTACGTGGCCGTGGCGGCCGCGGCGGGGGTCGCGATCGGGGGAGTGGCGTCCGTGATCGCCCTCATCGCCGGCGCCGGACGCAAGACGCGGATCCCGTTCGGACCGTTCCTGGCCGCGGGAGCCGCGGTGGCGGTCTTCGCCGGCGGGGCCATCGCCGAGGCGTACCTCGACCTCCTGAGATAGGCCAGTCCAGCTCTTCAGATCGGCCGTTCCAGCTCCTCAGACCGATGCCCAGGACCCGCGGGCTGTGGTTTCTGTTGCCTTCTGGAAGAAAGAGCTAATTACATCTATGTAATTCACGCTACCGTGCCGAAAGTAGTCAAGCGGGGGGATTGACGACGGATGTGACGCTTGTTACGGTCCGCACCCCTCCGGGTACGGTGAGGGTACCGAGGCTGCTGATGAAGATGTTGAACATGGTAACGATGGTGCAGATGTGGGAGATGTGACAGGTGGGACGACGACGACCGTTCGTGGGTGACCGGCTCCTCACCGTGGGTGAGGTGGCAGCCACGATGCGTGTCTCGAACATGACGGTGTACCGGCTCATCAAGACCGGTCAGCTGGCCGCCATCAGGGTCGGGAAGAACTACCGGATCCGGGAATCGGACGTGGACCGCTACCTGTCCGAACGATCGGTGTAGGCGGGAGACGAGATGTCGGGACGCGGGCGAACCGGGTGGACCAGCCGGCAGGCTGGGGACCGCCTGCTCACCGTGGCCGAGGTGGCCGGGGTCATGCGTGTCTCGACGATGACCGTGTACCGCCTGATCAAGAGCGGTGAGCTGCCGGCCTTGCGGGTCGGGAAGAACTACCGGATCCGCGAGTCCGAGGTCGACCGATATCTGCTCGACCGCCAGGTGGAGGGCGCCTGATGGCCAGGACGAGGGTGGGCCTGGACGTGGGGTCGACGGCCGTGCGTGCCGCCGAGGTCGCCAGCGGCGACGTTCCGGTGCTCGTGCGGGCGGCGCAGGTGCCGCTGCCGCTCGGAGCCGTCGAGGCCGGAGAGGTCAAGCAGCCCGAGGTCGTGGCGGAGGCCCTTCGCGAGCTCTGGGGCAAGGCCGGCGTGAAGACCAAGCAGGTGCATCTCGGCGTCGGCAATCAGCGGGTCGTCGTGCGCGAGATCGCCCTGCCGTGGCTCCCGGAGAAGGAGCTTCGCGATTCCTTGGCCTTCCAGGTCCAAGAGTTCATCCCGATGGCGGCCGAGGAGGCCGTGCTCGACTTCGATCCCCTCGGCGAGATCGACCAGGGTGGGCGCCGGATGCAGCGGATCCTGCTCGTCGCGGCCCACAAGGGCATGGTCAACACGCTCGTCGATGCCGTGGTCGCCGCCAAGCTCGATCCGGTCGGCATCGACCTCACCTCGTTCGCCATCGTGCGCGCCGTGGGCAGCGGCGACGAGGCCCTCGATCTGGAAACGCCGGGCGACGAGGCCGTGATCGATGTCGGAGGCCACGTGACCAGCATCTGCATCCACGATCGCGGGACCACCCGATTCGTCCGCATCCTGCCGTCCGGTGGGCGCGACATCACGCTTGCGATCGCCAGCGGGCTCGGGGTGGACGAGGCCCTCGCCGAGGCGCTGAAGCGAGGCGAGCCGGTCGCGCCACCGACGGACCCGGAGGGCCGGCCGATGGAGCTGCCCGACATCGAGGACGTCCGACGCATCGCGCTCCAGCGGGCGGGGAGCTACGTCGACGAGATCCGCTCGTCGCTGGAGTTCTACGCGGCGCAGGTTCCCGGGGCGCGGATCGCTCGCGTCGTGGTTACCGGCGGTGGCTCGCGGCTTCACGGATTCCTCCAGCTCCTGCAGGAGCGGATCCCCGTGACGGTCGACCGAGGCCGTCTGTTCGAGCGCGTGAAGTCCGAGCTGAACCTTGACGCGGAGGCAGCCGAGGAGGCCGAGGCGCTGCTCGGCGTCGCCGTCGGCCTCGCGATCGGAGACCGGAGGCGATCGTGAACCAGGTCAACCTCCTCCCCCCCGAGCTCCGGCAGCGACAGGCGGTCCGGCGCACGACCTCGTTCGTCGTGGCGGGTGGCCTCGGCGTGATCGCGCTCGTCGGTGTCTTCTTCTTCCTCCAGTCGCAGAGGCTGGCCGACGTCCAGGACGAGCTCGCGGCGCAGGAGGCCCGGAACTCCGACCTGCAGGCCAGGATCGTCGAGCTCCAGTCCTTCGCGGCGCTGGAGGCCGAGCTGGACGCCAAGCGGCAGCTCGTGACCACGCTGTTCCTGAACGAGGTGTCGTGGTCGAGCGCGCTGCTCGATGTCTCCCGCGTGATCCCGGACGCCTCGTACCTGTTGAACATGACGGGTCAGGTCCAGGGAACGGGCACGGCGGCGGATCCGACGGCGCCGCCCGCGATCGGAGGGCTGATCGGGAACATGACCTTCTCCGGCGTGGCGCAGGAGACCGAAACGATCGCCACGTGGCTGGTCCGGCTCGAGCAGGTCGACGGCTGGGTGAACGCGTGGGTCACGAGTGCCCAGGAGAACGCCCCCTTCAGCCGGATCTACACCTTCGCCAGTGGGCTCGATCTGACGCTCGAGGCCGCGACCGATCGCGGACAGGGGAGCGTGACGCCGTGAACGGCCGACGCGCTCCTTTGATCGCCGGCGCCGTCGCGATCGTCGTGGCACTCCTTGCCGTCATGCTGCTCGTGCTCCCCAAGATGGGCGAGGTGAGCGAGGCGCAGGACGAGTTGCAGACGGCACAGGACCAGGAGCTCGCCCTCGAGGCGCAGCTCCGCTCGCTCGAGGAGGCCCAGGCCCAGGCCCCCGAGACCGAGCGTCAGATCGCGCTGATCGAGGACCAGGTGCCCCCGACGGCCGACCTTCCGACGCTGTTCCGGTTGCTCGATTCGGCCGCGGACCGCTCGGCGGTGGACTTCTTCTCGTTCACGCCCGGGAGCCCGGTGACCGATCCGACCGCACAGTTCTCCACGATCTCGTCGCAGGTCACGGTGACGGGTGGCTACTTCGCGCTCGACGAGTTCCTGTTCCTGATGGAGACCCTGCCGCGTGCCGCGAAGGTGGTCTCGATCGCGGTGGCTCCGAGCGCCGCCCCCGGCACGGCGACCAGCTCCACGACGTCCCTGCAACTGCAGGCGACGGTCGAGTTCTACACGACCGACACGAGCGCCGGCCCCGGGTCGATCCCTGGACCGACCAGCGGCGTACCGACAGGAGCTTGACATGCAACTCACCCCCCGAGACAAGCGGATGCTCCAGGTCCTCGGCGTCATCGCCGGCCTGGCGCTGCTGTACTTCGTGTTCACGACCGTGCTGGGAGGAGACGGCGGCGGCGGCGAAGTTGCCGCGCCGCCCGGAAACGGCGGCGTTTCGCCCACGGCGAGCCCGACCATCACGCCGTCTCCGACGCCCCGCGAGACGCTGCCGCCCGTGGACCTGGTCGGAGCCAGGGATCCGTTCTC
The DNA here is from genome assembly GCA_964567675.1 of uncultured Actinomycetes bacterium. Classification (GTDB taxonomy): domain Bacteria; phylum Actinomycetota; class UBA4738; order UBA4738; family HRBIN12; genus CALGFI01. Next base: position 8,174 of record CAZMNP010000139.1, on the reverse strand, counting down.
GATCCCGCCGGCTCTACAGGTGACCGTGACCACGAGCGGCAGCGTCGGCCCCACTGGAACGACGACGACGACCCCAACGTCGACGTTCACGACGCCGCCGCCGACCACGCCGCCACCGACGACGCCCCCGCCCACGACACCGCCACCGACGTCGCCGCCACCCACGTCGCCTCCGCCTCCGCCACCGCCGGAAGAGACGGACCACGTCAAGATCGGCGGCCACGACGTCCAGTTGCTGTCGATCAACAACAACGGGCAGCGCCTGCAGGTCAAGGTCGACGGCAAGGTCTACACGGTCGAAGAGGGCGCGCTGTTCGCCGAGACCTTCAAGCTCGTGAACATCCAGGGACGTTGCGCCCGGTTCCTGTTCGGAGACCAGAGCTTCACCTTGTGCGAGAGGAACTGAACCCGCACCGCCGGCGCCGCGCTCGGGGGGAGCGGTCGCCGGTTCGAGAGGGCGGCCCCGTCTTCGGGGCCGCCCTCACCAATCCCGCCCTCACCGATCCCGCTCCCGTCCTCACCGATCCGGCCGGCGCTTGGCGCGATCCGCGGCGCGGGGCGCGGAATCGGGGCGGCCCGGAGCCCCCCCTATGATGAGCCCCATGTTCGGGGGGCCGTCGTGATCGTGTACCTGGTGGGGATGCCCGGTTCGGGCAAGTCCACCGTGGGTCCCGAGCTGGCGGCGCGCCTCGGTGTCCCCTTCGTGGAGCTCGACGCCGAGATCGAGCGCGCGGTGGGAGCGACCGTCCGCGAGATCTTCGAACGTGAGGGCGAGGCACGTTTCCGCGAGCTCGAGGCGGGAGCGCTGACGGAAGCCGCCGGACGCGACCCCTCGGTCATCTCCTGCGGCGGCGGCGTGGTCCTGGAGCCAGCCAACCGGATCACCCTCCGGGCAACCGGCGAGGTGGTGTTCCTGTCGGTCCCGCTCGAGGTCCTCCGCGAGCGTGTGCTCCCGGCCAAGGATCGCCCCCTGATCCGCGAGGAGGGCGACCTGGAGCGCCTCCAGCAACAGCGCGAGCCGCTCTACCGCGAGTTCGCGGCCCACGTCGTCGACGCGAGCGGTTCGGTCGAGGAGGTCGCGGAGGCGATCGAGAAGGAACTCCTGCGTTGGAGCGCGTGAGGGTCGCGGTCCGGGGCCGCGACTACGACGTGACGATCTCGGCCGGCCTTCTCGAGGACGCGGGAGCGAACCTCCCGGAGCTGGCGGGGGCGGAGCGGGCGTTCGTCGTCGCAGACGCGACCGTCGCGGCCCGGTACCTCGAACCGCTCACGCGTGGCCTGGCCGCGCGAGGCCTCGCGTCCGTGCACCTCGGGGTCCCCGAGGGGGAGGAGGCCAAGTCGCTCCAGACGATGGCGGCGCTCCAACGGCAGCTCGCCGTGCAAGAAGCCCACCGCGACGACGTTGTCGTCGCGCTCGGTGGCGGCGCGGTGGGGGACCTCGCGGGGTTCGTCGCCGCGACGTACATGCGCGGTGTGCCGCTCGTGCAGGTGCCCACGACGTTGACCGCTCAGGTGGACGCCTCGATCGGAGGCAAGACGGCCGTGAACCTTCCCGAGGGGAAGAACCTCGTGGGAGCCTTCCACCAGCCGGTCGCGGTCCTCGCGGACGTCTCGACCCTTCGAACGCTCTCCGACCGCGACTTCCGATCGGGTCTGGCGGAAGTCGCGAAGTACGCGCTCACCCTGGACCTCGATCTCCTCGAAGAGCTCGAGCGCGATCCCGCGCCGGTGCGTTCCCGAGAGGAGCTTGCCCTGGAGCGCCTGGTCGCACGCTGCGTTCGCGCGAAGGCTGCCGTCGTCGCCGAGGACGAACGGGACACCGGCCGCCGGCTGATCCTGAACTACGGACACACGCTCGGCCACGCGCTCGAGCGGCTCGAGGCGTACTCGGGCAGAACGCACGGCGAAGCGATCGCCGTCGGCATGCTGTTCGCGGCGCGTCTGGCGGAGGCGCGCGGGGCGCCGGCCGGGCTCGCGTCGCGGCATGCCCGCCTCCTCGCGTCGCTCGGTCTGGAGACCGCGGGCGTCGTGCCGCCTGCCGAGGACCTCCTGCATGCGATGCAGATGGACAAGAAGTTCCGGGGCGGGATGCGATTCGTGCTCCTGGAAGACGTTGGCAGGCCGCTCGTGGTGAACTCCGTCCCGGAAGACCTGCTGCGCAAGACCCTGGAGGAGATGGCCTAACCGTGACGGCGATGAAGAGGCCGATGTCCCGGATCGGAACGGGGGCGTAGGGTGCGTGTCCTGTTCCTGTTCGGGCCGAGCCTCGGTGCGCTCGGCACGCGCGAGCCCGATCTGTACGGGTCGCAGACACTCGAGGAGATCATGGGCGAGGTCGGCGAGCGAGCCTCGCGACTGGGCCACGAGACCGACTGGCGGCAGACCGACCACGAGGGCGAGCTCGTCGGGTGGCTCCTCGCCGCCGCGGGGGAGGGTTGGGGATCGGTCGTGATCAACCCCGGAGCCCTCGGTCACTACTCGTACGCCCTGCGGGATGCGATCGAAGCGTCCGGCCTTCCGACGATCGAGGTCCACATGACGAACATCTATTCGCGCGAGGAGTTCCGCCGCCATTCGGTCATCTCGCCCGCATGCCGGGTCACGATCGCCGGCGCCGGCGCCGGCGGCTATCACCTCGCGCTGGAGGCGCTGCCGTGGATCACGCGCTGAGACGAGCGCGTCTGGGGGATCGCCTCTCGGGGCTCGGGCTCGACGCGCTGTTCGTGACCCGTCTTCCGAACGTGCGGTACCTGACCGGCTTCACCGGCTCGAACGCGCAGGTGCTGGTCGGCACCGAGGAGACCGTGTTCTTCACCGACGGCCGCTACCGGGAGCAGTCGCGACACGAGGTCCCCGACTCCGAGCGGGTGATCTATGCCGGCCCGCTGCCCCCGGTCGCCGAGGAGGCCGCTGCGCGAGCCATGACGCGGATCGGCTTCGAGTCCGAGGACGTGACCTACGGCTCCTGGGAGCGGCTTCGGCGCGCGCTCGAAGGCATCGAGCTCGTTCCCACCCCACCGCAGGTCGAACCGTTGCGCCGCGTCAAGGACCCGGAGGAGGTGACCGCGATCGGGCGGGCGCAGGAAGCGGCGGACGCCGCCTTCGAGTCGGTCGTGCTGGGCGGCGGCCTCCGCGAGGGGATCGCCGAGCGCGAGCTCGCGCTCGACCTCGAGATCGCGATGCGGCGAGCGGGTGGCGACGATCGCGCCTTCGAGACGATCGCGGCGTTCGGCGAGCACGCGGCGGAGCCCCACCACCACCCGACGGACCGGGCACTGCGCCGTGGCGACGTGGTCAAGCTCGACTTCGGCGCGGTGGTGGACGGATACCACTCGGATATGACTCGAACCGTCGCCTTCGGCGAACCGGACGCGCGGATCCGCGAGGTTCGCGACCTGGTCGCCGCGGCGCAGGAAGCGGGGATCGCTGCGGTGCACGCCGGCGCGAGCGCCGCGGACGTCGACCTCGCCGCGCGGCGCGTGATCGAGGACGCGGGGCTGGGCAAGGAGTTCCCGCACGGGCTCGGACACGGCGTCGGCCTGGAGATCCACGAAGCACCGCGCGTGCGCTGGGACGTGCCGGACGACCTGCCCGAAGGATCGGTCGTCACGGTCGAGCCCGGCGTGTACATTCCGGGCCTCGGGGGCGTTCGCATCGAGGACATGGTCGAGGTGACCGCCGACGGATGCCGCCCGATCCCTCGGTCGACCAAGGAACTGGTGGTGCTGTGAGCGTCTCGACGAACGACCTGAAGAACGGCATGACCCTCGAGCTGGACGGGACGCTCTTCCAGGTCGTCGAGTTCCAACACGTCAAGCCTGGCAAGGGCGGTGCGTTCGTCCGCACGAAGCTGCGCAACCTGAAGACCGGGAGCGTCGTCGAGCGGACGTTCAACGCGGGCGTGAAGGTCGGGCTCGCCATCGTCGAGCGCAAGGAGATGCAGTACCTCTACCGCGATGGCGAGCACTTCACGTTCATGGACGTGGAATCCTACGAGCAGCTTCCCGTCGAGGCCGCGGTGGTTGGAGACGTCGCGAACTACCTGGCCGAGGGGACGAGCGCACAGGTCGCCGTCCACCAGGGGGTGGCGATCGGAGTTGAGCTCCCGGCGTCGGTGGCGCTCACGGTCACGCAGACGCAGCCGGGTGTGAAGGGCGACACGCGGACGAACGCGATGAAGCCGGCGACGCTCGAGACCGGCCACGTGGTCCAGGTCCCCCTCTTCGTCGAAGAAGGGGAGCGCGTCAAGGTGGACACGCGGTCGGGCGCCTACATGGAGCGGGTGAAGTAGCGCGATGACGTCGCGGCGCCGGGCGCGCCGCCAGGCGATCGACGTCCTGTATCAGGCCGACGTCACCGGGGCCGATGCTCAACTGTCCCTCGCGGAGTGGCACGCGGCCGGGCGCGAGATCGACCCGTTCGCGGAGGATCTCGTCGAGGGCGTCACCGCGAACCGACCCGAGATCGACGACGTGCTGTCGGCGCACTCCGAGCACTGGACACTCGACCGGATGGCGTCGCTGGATCGCACGATCCTGCGACTGGCGGTGTTCGAGCTCATCCATCGCCCGGACGTCCCGGCGGCCGCGGCGATCAGCGAAGCCGTCGAGATCGCGAAGGAGCTGTCGACCGAGGACTCCGGCCGGTTCGTGAACGGCATCCTCGGCAAGTTGGCCGCCGAGCTCGCTCCCGGGCAGTAACGCTACTCGGTGGTCTCGGCCTTGTGCTCGGCGCGCGGCTCGCCGGTATCGTTCGTTCCGGCGGCGTCCGTGTCCGACGGGGTCTCGGACATCCCCTTCTTGAACTCCGACGTCGACTTGCCGACCGACCTGGCGAGCTCGGGGAGCTTCTTCGCCCCGAAGAGCAAGACGAGGACGATCAGGACGACGATCCACTCCGGACCGGGGCTGTAGGCGACCATCTCTTCACCTCACCTCGCTGTGCCTGGTTTGGGCCGGGCCCGTCGGCCTGGACCTTCGCCCAGTGTAGGCCCTGTGGTCCGACTCGACCGGAGGCTCGGTGCCGGCGCGCGGGCGCGAGGATATCCTGCTGGCGGAACTTCCCCTTTAAGTCCGGTCCCGTGAGGCCGGGAAGGGAGCGCAGATGCCGTACGACCGCGACGCCCTGCCGCATGCGCGGTGGGGCGCTTCCTTCCTCGCCCCGACCCTCGCCTCCGCGCCGGGACCACGGTCGTGATGGGAGCCCGGCTCATGGAGGAGTCGGAGATCCGTCGAGCGGTCAGCCGGATCGCCCATGAGATCCTCGAGCGCAACAGGGGTGCCGACGGCGTCGCGCTCGTGGGGATCGCGGCACGCGGGGACGACCTCGCCCGGCGTCTTGCCGCCGAGATCCAGCGGATCGAGGGCGCCGACGTGCCGGTCGGCGTGCTCGACATCACCTTCTATCGCGACGACATCGGGATGCGGGCGGAGGCGCCCGAGGTCCACGAGACGAGGATCGACTTCGACATCACGGCCCGCACCGTTGTCCTGGTCGACGACGTCCTGTTCACCGGCCGGACGATCCGCGCTGCGCTCGACGCGCTCGTCGACTTCGGGCGGCCGACGGCGATCCAGCTCGCCGTCCTGGTCGATCGCGGACACCGAGAGCTCCCGATCCGCGCCGACTTCGTCGGGAAGAACGTGCCCACGCGTAAGGACGACCAGGTTCGGGTCGCGCTGAAGGAGCTCGACGGCGAGGACGCCGTCGAGGTGGAGGAGCCGGTCACGGCATCCGGGGGTGGAGGATGAACAAGCACCTGCTGTCGATCCACGACGTGTCGGCCGAGGACGTCGTCCGGGTCCTCGACACGGCCGAGTCTTTCCGAGAGGTGGGGACCCGGGTGATCAAGAAGGTGCCCGCGCTCCGCGGTCGCACCGTCGTGAACCTGTTCTACGAGAACTCGACGCGGACGCGGATCAGCTTCGAGCTCGCCGCCAAGCGTCTGTCCGCCGACGTCATCAACTTCACGACGAGCGGCTCGAGCGTCTCGAAGGGGGAGAGCCTGAAGGACACCGCCCTCACGCTCCAGGCGATGGGCGCCGACGCGATCGTGATCCGTCACTCGTCCAGCGGTTCTCCGTTGACGCTCACGAAATGGGTGAAGGGCAGCGTGCTGAACGCGGGCGACGGCACGCACGAGCATCCGACCCAGGCGTTGCTCGACCTCTACACGATGCGCGAGCGGCTGGGGCGACTCGAGGAGCTGCGGGTCGCCATCATCGGCGACGTCCTGCACTCGCGCGTCGCGCGATCGCTCTCGTTCGCCCTGGTGAAGATGGGCGCGGAGGTCACCCTGGTAGGTCCGCCCACGCTGATCCCACCCGATGCGCCGGCGTGGGGCGTCCAGGTCTCCTACGACATCGAGTCCGTCCTTCCCAAGCTCGACGTCTGCTACATGCTCCGGGTTCAGCGCGAACGCCAGCGCCAGCAGTACTTCCCCAGCGTGCGCGAGTACGCGCGGCTGTTCGGGCTCACGCGCGCTCGCGTGTCGATGTTGCCCGACGACGCGCTGATCATGCATCCGGGCCCGATGAACCGCGGGGTCGAGATCGACAGCGACGTCGCCGACCTGCCGAACTCGGTGATCGAGGACCAGGTGACGAACGGCATCGCGATCCGCATGGCGCTCCTGTACCTGCTCCTCGGCGGGACCAGGACCGACGACGGGGAGGCCGCGTGAAGAAGGAAGGGGGAGGCGGTGTGAGCGAGCGCATCCTGCTGAAGGGAGGGCGCGTCGTGGACCCGGCCGCCGGGCGCGACGAGATCGCCGACGTCCTGATCGAGGATGGCGTGATCGCGAGCGTCGACGCGTCCCGGTCTGGCGCTTCCGTGATCGATGCGGACGGGCTGGTCGTGGCGCCCGGGTTGGTGGACCTACACACACATCTCCGGGAGCCCGGGCGCGAGGACAAGGAAACGGTCGAGACCGGCTGCCGCGCGGCGGCGCTCGGTGGGTTCACGGCGGTGTCGCCGATGGCCAACACCGAACCGGTGGCCGACACCGCGGCCGTGATCCACGAGGTGCGTGACCTCGGCGCGAGAGCGGGCCTCTGCGACGTGTTCCCGGTCGGGGCTATCACTCGCGGGCTCGGTGGGGAAGAGATGGCCGAGCTCGGCGAGATGGTCGAGGCGGGCGTCCGCATGTTCAGCGACGACGGCCGCTGCCTGCCGAACGCTCGCATCCTTCGCAACGCCCTCACGTACGCGAAGGCCTTCGACGGGATCGTAATCGCCGAGCACTGTGAGGACGGTCCTCTCGCCGAGGGTGGCCAGATGCACGAGGGCTACCACTCGTACTCGCTCGGCCTGGCCGGACAGCCACGCGAGGCGGAGGAGATCGTCGTGGCGCGGGACCTCGCCGTCGCGCGGCTCACCGGCGGGCGGCTCCACCTCTGTCATCTGAGCTCCGCCGGCTCGATCGAGATCGTTCGGCGCGCCAAAGCCGAGGGACTTCGCGTGACGGCCGAGGTCACGCCACACCACCTCGTCTTCAGCGACGAGGATCTCGGCACCTACGACACGAACTTCAAGGTCAACCCCCCGCTCCGCACACCCGAGGATCGCGACGCGCTCCGTCTCGCGCTGGCCGACGGGACGATCGACGCCGTCGCCACGGACCATGCGCCGCACGCGGTCGAGGACAAGGAGGCGGAGTTCGACCAGTCGCCGCCCGGCACCATCGGACTGGAGACCGCCCTCGCGGCCGTCTTGACCCATCTGGTCGAGCCGGGCCTGCTGTCCATCGCGCGCGCGATCGAGGCGATGACGGCGATCCCCGCGAGGATCCTCGGCGCCGCCGGGCACGGAGGTCCGATCGAACCGGGGCGCCCGGCGAACCTGGTCGCGTTCGATCCCGGAGCGGCGTGGGTGGTGGAGCCTCCCTTCGCATCCAAGAGCCGGAACAGCGCCTTCCTCGGCACGACCCTGCGAGGGCGGGTGATCCACACGCTGTATCGGGGCGACCTCGTCGTTGCCGACGGGAAGGCCCAGCGATGACGCCAGAGATGAGTCCAGAGAGATGAGGCCAGAGAGATGAGGCCAGAGAGATGAGGCCAGAGAGATGAGGCCAGAGAGATGAGGAAGGGCCCGGCGGCCCTCCTCGCCCTCGAGGACGGCTCGGTGTTCCATGGGAACTCGTTCGGCTCGGTGGGGGAGGCGTTCGGCGAGGCCGT
>CAZMNP010000138.1:0-16840 GCA_964567675.1 uncultured Actinomycetes bacterium | reverse complement strand
TCGATCCTGGTCTCGGGCCTCGTCGGGACCGTCGCGGACGTCAAGGTCACGCTGGCCGGGTTCGGCCACGAGTTCCCCGACGACGTGGACGTCCTGCTGGTGGGGCCGGCGGGCCAGAGCGTGGTCCTCATGGCGGACATGGGAGGGTTCGACACGGTGGGGAACGTGTCGCTCACGTTCGACGACGCCGCCCCCGCGCCGGTCCCGGATGAGACGCTGATCGTCTCGGGCACCTATCGGCCGACGAGGGAGAAGCGATGCTGTCGCTTCGAGGGGACCGCTCCCGCTCCTCCCGCGCCGCACGCGGCCGCGCTCTCGACCTTCGACGGGACGGATCCGAACGGCACGTGGAGCCTGTTCGTGTTCGATGACGGTGTCGGCGATCAAGGTGCCCTCTCGGGCGGTTGGAGCCTCGAGATCAGCACGGCCGTCTAGGCCGGTCTGCTCGTCTGGTAGCCTTTCCGCTGGTCATGACACTAACGAAGACGCAGAAAGCCGAGATCATCGGCGAGCACCGGCGCTCCGACGGCGACACGGGTTCCGCGGAAGTCCAGGTCGCGGTCCTGAGCAAGCGGATCTCCGACCTCACCGAGCATCTGAAATTGCACAAGAAGGATCACGCTTCACGGCGGGGTCTCCTCATGCTCGTCGGCCGTCGCCGGCGCCTCCTCGAGTACCTGCGGCGCGAGAACATCGAGCGGTACCGCGATCTCGTGGCCAAGCTCGGTCTGAGGCGATAAGGATGCAGGACCAAGGGGGCGCTCGCAGGAGCGCCTTCTCCGCGGCAGGAGGGATGCGAACGACCCACTGAACGACCGGAGCACGGCGGTCCCGGTCGGTTCTCAGTCGCGAGCCTCCGAGTCAGCTCGGCGGTTCCCCACTGACAACCGGCCCTCCCGCCTCAACACTCGCGCGGCGCGACCGCGCCGCGCGGACCTTTGAAGGAGGATCGGCCCATGGCCACGACACTTTCCCGCCAGATCGGGAATCAGACACTGACGTTCGAGACCGGCAAGCTTGCCAAGCAGGCGCACGGCTCGTGCACCGTTCAATACGGCGAGACGCAGATCCTCGCCACCTGCACCACCGCCAAACCCCGCGAAGGGATCGACTTCTTCCCGCTCACGATCGACGTCGAGGAGCGGATGTACGCCGCCGGCAAGATCCCCGGCGGGTTCTTCCGTCGCGAGGGCCGCCCCTCGGAGACGGCGATCCTGACCGCCCGGCTCACCGACCGGCCGATGCGCCCGTCCTTCAAGGACGGCTACCGCGACGAGGTCCAAGTCGTGATCACCGTGCTGTCCGCCGACATGGCGAACCCGTACGACATCCCCGGCATGAACGGCGCGAGCCTCGCCACCATGATCAGCGGCATCCCGTTCGAGGGTCCCGTCGGCTCGGTTCGGCTCGGCCTCATCGGCGGCGAGTGGCAGATCAACCCCACGTTCCTGGACGTCGAGGAGGCCACGTTCGACATCGTCGTGGCTGGCCGGCGCAACGATGCCGGCGAGATCGACATCTTGATGATCGAGGGAGAGGCGCCGGACAACACCTGGCAGCTCCTCGGCGGGTCCGAGGGTGCCGTGGCGCCGACCGAAGAGGTCGTGGCGCAGGGCCTCGAGGCCGCCAAGCGCGCGATCGCCGAGCTGATCGACTTCCAGCTCGAGTTCCTCAGCAAGCTCGACGTGAAGCCGAAGCCCTTCGAGCCTCGCCCGCTGTACGAGCCTGACACGTGGTCGCTCGTGGAGGCGTACGCGAAGGAGCGCCTCGAGACGGCGATCGTGACCGACAAGCAGGAGCGCGAGACGGCGCTCTCCGAGATCAAGGATCTTCTGAAGGGCCACCTGCTCGAGACGTGGGGCCCGGAGGTCTATGCCACCCGCGAGGCGGAGATCTCGCCGGCGTGGAAGGACCTGCAGAAGAAGGTCATGCGGGCCCGGGTGATCGAGCACGGCGTGCGTCTGGACGGCAGGGGACCGAAGGACATCCGTCCGCTCTCGGCCGAGATCGGTCTCATCCCACGCGCCCACGGCTCGGCGTTGTTCAACCGCGGGGATACCCAGGCGCTGAACGTCACCACCCTGGGGATGCTGCGGATGACGCAGATGATCGACACGCTCGACCCCGAGGACAGCAAGCGCTACATGCACCACTACAACTTCCCGCCGTTCTCCACGGGCGAGGTCGGCCGGATCGGCTCGCCCCGCCGCCGCGAGATCGGCCACGGCGCGCTCGCCGAGCGGGCGCTCGTGCCGGTGATCCCGCCGGAGGAGGAGTTCCCGTACGCGCTCCGCCTGGTCTCGGACATCCTCGCCTCGAACGGGTCGACCTCGATGGCGAGCGTGTGCGCCTCGACGCTGTCGCTGATGGACGCCGGCGTGCCGCTCAAGGCGCCGGTCGCCGGCATCGCGATGGGGATGATCGCCGAGAACGGGACCTTCGTGACGCTGACCGACATCCTGGGCGCCGAGGACATGCTCGGCGACATGGACTTCAAGGTCGCCGGGACGAAGGACATCGTCACGGCGATCCAGCTCGACATGAAGGTGACCGGACTGCCGGGGAACGTGCTCGTCGGCGCGCTCGATCAGGCCAAGGAAGCGCGGTTGAAGATCCTGGACGTGATGCAGGCCGCAATCCCGGTGCCGCGGACCGAGGTCAACCCGAAGGCCCCGCGGATCCTGACGCTGAAGATCCCCGTCGACAAGATCGGCGAGGTCATCGGGCCCAAGGGCAAGAAGATCAACGAGATCGTCGCGATGACCGGAGCGGACATCGACATCCAGGACGACGGGACGGTCTTCGTCGGAGCCCGCGATGGTGCCGGCGCGGACGAGGCGGCTCGGATCATCGACGAGATCGCCAACCCGCGGCCGATCAACATCGGCGAGCGCTTCGCGGGCTCGGTCGTCAACACCACCACCTTCGGCGCGTTCGTGAACCTCGTGCCGGGGCGCGACGGGCTGATCCACATCTCGAAGCTCGGCCGAGGGAAGCGTCTCGCCAGCGTCGAGGAGGCCGTGAAGGTCGGCGACACGATCGAGGTCGAGGTTGTGGACATCGACGACCGCGGCAAGATCAGCCTCAAGCCGGTCGGTGAGGAGTGGGCGATCCCGGAGGGGATGGAGGTCGAGGACGACCGACCCCCGCGCCGTGACCGCGGCGACCGCGATCGCGGTGGACGAGGCGGGCGAGACGGCGGCCGCGACCGAGACCGCCGGCCCCGCGAACGCGACCGGGCTCCCAGGGAGGACCGGGCCGTTCGCGAGAACACGCCCGTGCCGCCGGCCGACGGCCCACCCTCGAGCCCGCAGTCCTAGGGACGAACGTGTCGATCGGCCGCACCGAGTTCGGCTCCGGCCTGCGCGTGGTCACCGAGCGGATGCCCGGGGTCCGCTCGGTAGCGCTCGGCTTCTGGGTGCTCGCCGGCTCCCGCGACGAGCCGCCGCCGATCAGCGGATCGAGCCATTTCCTCGAGCACCTGCTCTTCAAGGGGACGAAGACGCGGAGCGCGCGCGACATCGCCGAGGAGTTCGACGCCGTCGGCGGCGACATCAACGCGTTCACCGCGAAGGAGTACACGTGCTTCTACTGCAGGGTTCGCGATCGCGACCTGCCGATGGCGATCGAGCACCTCACGGACATGTTCCAGAACTCGGTGCTGCGTGAGGACGACTTCGTTGCCGAGAAGCGCGTGATCCTGGAGGAGATCAACGTCCACGAGGACACGCCCGACGACCTGATCCACGATCTGTTCACCGAGACGCTCTGGCCCGATCATCCGCTCGGACGGCCGATCCTCGGGACCAAGCGCAGCATCAAGGCGGCCACCCGAGACCAGGTCCGGCGGTTCTACCGGCGGCATTACGTGCCGGGCAACCTGGTCGTCGTCGCCGCGGGGAACCTGCAGCACGACCAGTTGGTGGAACTCCTGTCCGCGAGCATGGAGACCGGACCCGTTCGTGCGGAGGGGCCAGCGGCGTGGAACGTCCGGAAGGCCGGCACGGTTCCCGCGGCCTCGGGCCGGTCCCTCGTGAAGCGCCGCGACACCGAACAGGCGCACATGTGCGTGGGCACGACCGGGCTGTCCCGGACCGATCCCGATCGGTTCGCGTTCGGCGTCGTGAACACCGCGATCGGCGGCGGCATGAGCTCGCGGCTGTTCCAGGAGATCCGCGAGAAGCGCGGGCTCGCGTACAGCGTCTACAGCTACCACTCGATGTACGCGGAGGCCGGGCTGTTCGCCGCGTATGCCGGGACGACGCCGGGCCGGGCGAAGGAGGTCCTGTCGATCCTTCGGGCTCAGGTCGAGAACGTTGCCCGCGAGGGCCTGGCCGCCGACGAGTTCGAGCGCGCGAAGGGTCACATGAAAGGTTCGCTCGTCCTCTCGCTGGAGGATCCCGGCGGGCGGATGTCGAGGCTCGGTAAGTCCGAGATCAGTCACGGCGAAACGCTCACGGTGAACCAGCTGCTCTCGCGCATCACGGCGGTGACGCCCGACGACACGCGGCGCGCCGCCGAGCGGGTACTCTCGCAACCCATGACGACGACGGTCCTCGGCCCCTTCAACAAGGGCGCGCTCGGGTGATCCGCGTCGGCGTGATCGGCGCCGCCGGCCGGATGGGCCTGATGGTCTGCCGGGCGGTCGCCGAGGCCGACGACATGGCGCTCGTCGCGGCGATCGACCGGTCCAAGATCGGCCAGAACGTCGGCGCACTCATCGGTCACCCCGAGATCGCGGTCCCGATCAGCGATGAGCTCGACCGGCTCCTGGAAGCCGAGGCCGAGGTTGCGGTCGATTTCACGCACCCCGACGTCGCGATGGACAACATCCGGTTCTGCATCGACCACGCGATCCACTTGGTGGTCGGAACGAGCGGGATCTCGCAGGAAGACCTGCAGGCGGTCGAGCGGATGCTGGGCGACGAGGGCGCCGAGTCCAACGCCATCGTCGCGTCGAACTTCGCGCTCGGTGCTGTGTTGATGCTCCGGTTCGCCGCGCAGGCCGTTCGATTCTTCCCGGCGGTCGAGGTCATCGAGCTCCACCACGACCAGAAGGCGGACGCGCCGTCGGGGACCGCGATCGCCACGGTCCACCGGATCGAGCAGGAGCGCGCGGAGCCCTGGCGCGGCCCGCTCGACGAGAGCCTCGAGGGCGTGCGCGGGGGAGACGTCGACGGGATCCGGATCCACTCCGTGCGACTGCCCGGTCTGGTCGCGCACCAGGAGGTGATCTTCGGCGGGCAGGGACAGACCCTGACGATCCGCCATGACTCCACCGATCGCAGCTCGTTCATGCCCGGCGTCCTGATGGCCGCCCGAGCGGTGATGAGGCGTCCGGGCCTCACCGTCGGCCTCGAGCCGCTGCTCGACCTGCCGCCCCTGCCGTGATACGGCTCAAGCAGCGAAGCGGTAGCCGCATCAGAGGTTTCGCGAAGCGAAGGCTCTGATGAGAATGGCGGGGGTCTTCGCGCATCCCGATGACGACACGTACGGCATCGCCGGCAGCGTCGCGAAGCACGCCGGCTCCGGCCCCGAGATCGACGTCGTTATGACGACGAGCGGCGAGGCGGGGCAGATCGCCGATCCGAGCCTCGCGTCGCGCGAGACGCTCGCTTCGGTGCGCGAAGAGGAGGACCGGGCGTCCTGGACCGCCCTCGGGTTCCAGCCGGAGATCCACTTCCTGCGGTATCCGGACAGAGGCGTCGCGGACGTGCCCCAGGAGAGCCTGGTCGCGGCGTACCTCGCCATCTTGCAGGAAGCCCGACCCGACGTCGTGGTCACCTTCGGTCCGGAGGGGATCACGGGGCACTCCGATCACATCGCGGTCGGGGTCGCGGCGACCGCGGCGTTCCACGCGGCGCGCGCCGCCGGTGCCGACGGCTTCCGCAGGCTGCTGTACTGCTGCGTTGCGCGTTCGGCGATCGACCGGTTCAACCAGCTCCTGCGGGAGCGCGGGCTTCCGCCGATCGATCCGACGCAGCCGTTCCAGCCGCGAGGCGTTCCCGACGAGCAGGTCGGGATGACGGTCGACTGCGCCGACGTCTACGAGCGCAAGCTCGAGGCACTTCGCCGTCATCGGACACAGGCCGAGCTCGAGGACGTGCCGTTCGAGCTCTGGCGGGAGCTCCTGGGGACCGAGTCCTTCGTCGTCGCGTACCCCGAGCGCGAGCCTGGGGCCACGCCCCTGACCGACCTGTTCGAAGGGCTCGAGGACCCGTAAGCTCGGGCGACGGTACCGCGTTCATCCTTCGAGGCGAGCGAGCCGCAGGGGTCGCACGATGGACATCGAGATCAGAACGATCGACGAAGACGAGTTCGAGGCGTGGATGCACGCCATCGAGACCGCGTTCGGTGGGCACGTCCGCCCGGAGGACCTCGAGGCCGAGCGCTCCGTCCTGGACCCGGCGCGGTGTCTGGCCGCGCTCGACGACGGCGAGATGGTGGGCTGCGCCTCCTCCGTGATCTTCACGATGACGGTTCCCGGCGGCGTCGTGGTGCCGACCATCGGGGTCACGGGGGTCGGCGTGAAGCCGACGCATCGACGCCGGGGCGTCAACACCGGCCTGATGCGACGCCAGCTGGACGACGCGCATCAGGCCGGCCAGCCGGTCGCCGCGCTGTTCGCGTCCGAGGGCGGCATCTACGGACGGTTCGGGTACGGGCTCGCCTCGCTGAACGCCGCGACCGATCTCGAGACGGCGCGCAGCGCCTTCGTTCCGGGTGCGGGGACGGGCGGGCGCGTTCGCATGTTCGATCGGGACGCGGCGCGCGACCGGATCCTGTCCGTCTGGGACCGCGCCCGCCTGAACCGGCCCGGCACGATGGCGATGGATACCACCTGGTTCAACTATCAGTTCGCCGACAAGCAGCACGGCGAGGAGCGCCGCCTGTTCTTCGCCGTTCACGACTCGGGCGAGGGGCCGGATGGCTTCGCCGTGTACCACGTGAGGTCGAACTGGGAGGAATCGATCCCGCGGAACGTGCTCGAGCTCTACGCGCTCGACGCACTCGGGCCGGATGCGTACGCGAGCATGTGGCGGTTCGTCCTGGACGTCGACCTGGTCCAGCGCGTGACGGCGTGGGGCCGCCCGTCCGACGAGCCGCTCTTCCACCTGCTCCGTGAGCCGCGTCGCCTGAACCTCCGGCTGAAGGACGCCGTGTGGGTCCGGCTCGTGGACCTGCCTGCCGCGCTCGCTGCGCGCCGCTACGCCGTCGAGGGTCGCGTCGTCCTCGAGGTCCGAGACCCCTTCTGCGGCTGGAACGACGGCCGCTACGAGCTCGAGGCCGGGCCGGACGGCGCGTCCTGCAGGCCCACCACCGACGAGGCCGACCTCCTCCTCACCGTGAACGAGCTCGCCGCCGCGTACCTCGGGGGGTCCACGTTGCTGCAGCTTCACCGGGCCGGTCGCGTCCACGAGGAACGAGCCGGCGCGCTGGCACTCGCCGACGCGATGTTCCGGTGGGACCCGGCGCCGTGGTGTCCCTTGTTCTTCTGAGGCCGGAGCTACCGCTTCATCCCCGACGGAGCTCCTCGACCTTGACCGCCGAGTCGTCGTCGGCCTTGGTGAGGAGCACGCCCTCGCACTCGCCGAGCGGTTCGATCTCAAGCGCCGTCAGACCCAGCACGCCGCGCTCGATCAGCGGCATGTGCGACACGGCGAGGCCTCGGCCGCCCTCGGGCACGGCATCCAGGAGCGCCGAGAGCACACCGGCCATCGAGAGGGGAGACCCGTCGTTGTCCTTCGCGGCGAGACCGGGGATCACCGCGTGTGGCGGCAGCTGCTCACGCCGCCCACGGAGCATCCATGCCACGGTCTCGGCGGCCCGCTGCGCCGGCGAGATGAACACGACGTCGTACGTGCCTTCGAGGTCCCGGCCGAGGTCCTCCGCCTGCGCCCGGCCGGCGACCGAGAGGCGGTCGGCCGCGGGATCGCGCTTAGCGTGTCGTCGAACCTCGAGCGTTCTCACAGCGGGCGATCTCCGTCCTTCTTGTACGATGCCGCGACCCGTGAAGCCTACCGTTCGGTTCATCGCGCTCGCCCTCGCCCTCGCGGCGCTGCTTGCTGCCTGCACCGGCGACGAGAACGGCGGGGGAGAGCCAACCGGACCCGGCACGGGTGGTACGGGGACCACCACGGGCGGCGTCGGTCCCACGCCGGTGACGACCGGGCCGGCGGCGCGGGGGACGTACGAGTACGTGAACGCGGGCCTGCGCGTGGTCGTCGAGATCGACGGCACCGAGGGGACGATGGAGGTCGACAACGGCACCGAGCGCGAGCTCGAGTCCCCGGACTTCTACATCCTGGACGCGCGGGACGGGACCGAGATCGAGGGCGAGGTCGCCGAACCCGCGCCGACGCCGGCGGGTGAGACGGCCACGTTCACGATCTCGTTCGAAGGCATCGAGGTGCGCAACATCGGCCTGCTCGTGTTGTTGTTCGGGACCGACAACTACGGCGCCTTCGTTCGAACCGCCTGAGAAGCCCTCGTCAGCGGCTGGTGGGCTCGGTCTCGCCGGCGGCGACGCGGGCGAGCACGAACAGCAGGTCCGACAGGCGGTTCAGGTACCGCACGACCGCGTCGTTGACCTCGGCGCCTCCCTCACGAAGCTCGACCACGCGCCGTTCCGCGCGGCGCACGACCGAACGCGCGACGTCGAGACAGGCCGACACGGGGTTCGCCCCCGGGACGATGAACGCGTTCGGAAGGGGATGTGCCGTCACGAACTCGTCGATCCATGTCTCGAGGCCGTCCACGTCTCCGTCGGTCACGAGGGAGACGCCGGGCTTCAGCTTGCCGCGCTCGTCCGGGTTGGTCGCGAGATCGGCACCGACGACGAACAGCTGACGCTGAAGGGACAGCAGGCGGTCGGCGAGCGCGGCGTTCTCGGTCAGCGACCGCGCCAGCCCCAGGACCGCCACGGCTTCGTCCGTCGTCCCGTACGCCTCGGTCGCCGGGTCGGCCTTGGAGATGCGACCTCCGTACAGCAGGCCGGTGGTCCCGTCGTCCCCGGTCTTGGTGTAGATCCGCGGCATCCCGCTAGGATAGCCCGAGGCGGTCCGCCGCCCGAAGGGGAGCACGAGAGGCGCGCCAGCAGCGTGAGGCGCATGAGTGGCCCGAGGCCACCGGGACCCCGGAGCCACGAGGCCTTCGCGTTCGACGCGAACCCCTCGTTGAACCTGTGACACATGTGGCTCTTGTATGCCATCGAGGCAGGATGCTAGCGTCCACCCGAGGAGGCAACCCATGACCGGTCAGTTCGGGGCGGTCGTCACCGCCATGGTCACACCGTTCCACGAGGACCACTCATTGGACCTGGATGCGGCGCGCTCGCTGGCGGCTCACCTGTTCGAGCACGGCTCGGAATCGTTGGTCGTCGCAGGCTCGACCGGCGAGTCGCCGACGCTCACCCACAAGGAGAAGATCGAGCTCTTCCGCGAGGTCATCGACGTCGCGAAGGGATCGGGAAAGGTCGTCTGCGGCACCGGCACCTACAGCACCGCCGAGACGGTGGAGCTATCGCGCGAGGCTGAGGCCCTCGGCGCCGACGGACTCCTTCTGGTCACGCCGTACTACAACAAGCCCCCGCAACGCGGGCTGCTCGAGCACTTCACGCGAGTCGCGAACGCGGTCGACCTTCCGATCGTCGCGTACAACATCCCCGGTCGCACGGGGACGCGGATCGAGCACGACACGCTGCTCCGCATGGCCGCGATCCCGAACATCGTCGGCGTGAAGGACTCGACGGGCGACTTCCAGTCGATCTCGAAGCTGATCAGCGAGGCGCCACCGGAGTTCGAGGTGTACTCGGGCGACGACTGGGCCACGTTCGGCTACCTGTGCCTCGGTGGTGTCGGGATCGTCTCGGTCGCCTCGCATCTGGTCGGCGACCGGATCCGGCAGATGTGCGACCTGGTGTTCTCGGGGGACGTACCGGCCGCGCGGAAGATCCACGAGGAGCTCACGCCGCTGTTCAACGCGCTGTTCATCACGAGCAACCCGATCCCGGTAAAGACGGCGCTCGACCTGGTCGGGATCCCGGTCGGGCCGCCGCGTCTGCCGCTCGTGCCGGCCACGTCCGAGGAACGCGAGCGGATCCGCAAGGCGTTGGTCGATGCCCGGCTCCTCTGAGTCCAACCACGCCGCGTCCGCTCCACGCGTCGTCTTCCTCGGCGGCGTGGGCGAGGTGGGCCGCAACATGGCCTGCGTCGAGATGGACGGGCGCATCCTGATCGTGGACGTCGGCCTTTCGTTCCCCCACGCGGAGATGCCGGGGATCGACCTCGTCCTGCCGGACTTCGAGTACGTCCGTCAGCGCCTTGACGACGTCGAGGCCGTCGTCCTGACACACGGACACGAGGACCACATCGGCTCCCTCCCGTACCTGCTCCGCGAGGTCGAGCGTTCGATCCCGGTCTACGGCACGCCCTTCACGCTCGCGCTCCTGGAGGGCAAGCTCGAGGAGCACCAGGTCCGCGATCGAGCGGAGTTCCGTCCCGTCACGCCGGGGGAGGGCGCGGTCGCCGGGCCCTTCTCGATGCGGTTCCTACGCGTCACGCACTCGATCCCCGACGGGGTTGCGGTGGTGATCGACACTCCCTACGGCTCGATCCTGCATACGGGAGACTTCAAGATCGACCAGACGCCGCTCGACGGCCGACCGACCGACCTGCACGGGCTCGCCGAGGAGGCGGGACGCGGCGTCCACCTCCTGCTCTCGGACTCGACGAACGCCGAGGAGGCCGGCTACACCACGAGCGAGCGCAGCGTCGGCCCCGTGCTGCAGGACATCATCGGCCGCGCGCCGCAGCTGGTCGTCGTGGCGTGCTTCAGCAGCCACATCCACCGCGTCCAGCAGGTGGTGAACGCGGCGCGCTCGGACGAACGCGTCGTCGCGTTCCTCGGGCGTTCGATGCATCAGAGCGTGGAGGCCGCGCGCCGCCTGGGGATCCTCCATGTCCCCGAGAAGGACGTGATCGCGATCGAACGCGTCGACGACCTCGATCCCTCGCGCGTGGTCGTCATCTGTACGGGTTCCCAGGGCGAGCCGTACTCGGCGCTCAGCCTCATGGCCGCCCGCGAGCACAAGTGGGTGAAGCTGAAGCAGGGCGACAGCGTCGTCCTTTCGAGCAGCCTTATCCCCGGGAACGAGCCGGCGATCCACCGCGTGGTGGACGGCCTGTACCGGACCGGGGCGGACGTCTTCCACCTGCCGGCCTACCCGGTGCACGCGAGCGGCCACGCCGCGGCCGAGGAGCTCCGGCTGATGCTCTCGCTCGTCCGGCCGAGGTGGTTCATCCCGGTCCACGGCGAGCGCCGGCACTTGTCCCACCACGCGAAGATCGCGACCGAGGTCGGCATCCCGTCGGATCACGTCCTGATCTGCGAGGACGGCGACGTCGTGGAGGTGGGGGAGAAGGTGCAGCTGATCGACCGCGTGCCGGCCGGCATGACGTTCGTCGACGGCCTGGGGATCGGCGACGTCGGGAACGTGGTCCTGCGGGACCGCCGCAAGCTTTCCTCGGACGGCGTGGTGGTGGTCGTGATCGCGATCGACTCGCACCACGGCCAGCTGGTCGCCGGACCGGACATCGTGAACCGGGGTTTCGTGTTCGATGAGGCCTCGGGCGACATCCTTGAAGAGGCGCGGGAACGCGTCATGCTTACGCTGCAGGATTCCGCTCAGGCCGAGGTGGTCGACCGCGGACTCCTCGAACAGAACGTCCGGCGGACGCTGAACAAGTACTTCTACGAGGTGACCCAGCGGAAGCCGGTGATCCTGCCCGTCATCTTGGAGGTGTGATTGGCGACGAAGACGAAAGGCCGTGGCCGGTCCAAGACCCCCGCCCGGACGTCGGTTCGCCAGCACCTCGCCCCCTGGGCCAGGGACGCGCTCGGGATCGGCCTCGTGGTGCTCTCGCTCCTGGCGATCCTGGGACTGTGGTTCGAGGCCGCCGGGCCGGTGGGTCGGGGCCTGGATTGGCTCGTCCGCGGGCTCTTCGGCGTGACGGCCGTCGCGTTCCCGGTCCTGGCCCTGTACTGGGGTGTGCTGCTCCTGCGCGGCACGGCCGAGGAGGACCGGCTGCGCATGTTCATCGGGTTCGCGATCGCGTTCGTCGGCCTCCTCGCGCTCCTGTCGCTCGCCGCCGACAACCCGAGGCCGTTCGCGGGGTTCGCGAGATTGAGCGAGGCGGCCGGCACCATCGGCGCGCTCGCCGCCTGGCCGCTCGGCAAGCTCGTCTCCAGGATCGGCGTCGCGATCGTCTGGAGCGGCGCGTTCGTCCTCGGGCTCCTGATCTTCGCCGGCAAGCCCCTGTCGGCGGTGATCGCGTGGATCCGGGATGCGTTCACCCGCGAGGAAGACGACGACGAGATGGAAGAGGACGAAGAGGGATCGGAGCCGCCGGTGTTGCGCCGCCGCGAGCCGCGCGTGATCCACACCGACGAGCGTGTCCCCGTCGTCGAGGTCCTGGACGACGCGGAGGAAGAGGAGGACGAAGAGGAACCGGACACGGTCGCGGTCCCGGACCTCGTCCGCAAGGCCTTCGGCGGCAAGTACCAGCTTCCACCGCTCGACCTGCTCCGGACGTCGCCGTCGGCCGCCGGCAACGAGCGCGACGAGGAGCACACCACGGACGCGCTCGAGCGCACCTTCAACACGTTCGGCGTCCCGGCGCACGTCGTCGCCGCACACCGCGGCCCGACGGTCACGCTCTTCGAGGTCGAGGTCGAGTCCGGGACCAAGGTCAACAAGGTGCTCAGCCTCGGCGACGACATCGCGTACGCGCTCGCGACGCCCGACGTTCGGATCATCGCGCCGATTCCGGGCAAGTCGGCTATCGGCGTTGAGGTTCCCAACAAGGTCCGCGA
Organism: uncultured Actinomycetes bacterium; assembly: GCA_964567675.1. Classification (GTDB taxonomy): domain Bacteria; phylum Actinomycetota; class UBA4738; order UBA4738; family HRBIN12; genus CALGFI01. The sequence goes on along the minus strand of CAZMNP010000138.1, from coordinate 3,967 downwards.
TTTCGTGATGCTCGGCGACGTGCTCCGCTCGAAGACCGCCCGGGACGACCGCCATCCGCTGTCGGTCGCACTCGGAAAGGACGTCCACGGTCGCGCCCAGCTGGTCGACCTCACGACGATGCCGCACGTGCTGATCGCCGGAGCGACCGGCGCCGGGAAGTCGAGCCTGATCAACTCGTTCATCACCTCGATCCTGATGCGGGCCTCACCCGAGGAGGTTCGGCTGGTGCTGGTCGATCCCAAGCGGGTCGAGCTCATGCACTTCGCCGACCTGCCGCACCTGCTCGTCCCGGTCATCGTGCATCCCAAGCGAGCCGCCGAGGCGCTCTCGTGGGTGGTGCGGGAGATGGAACAGCGGTACGAGCTCCTCGCGATGGTCGGCGTGCGCGACATCGACGGGTATCGCGCCGGGATGGCGGAGGGCACGCTGCGGATCCCGCCGGGGCAGGAGGACAAGGTCGTCGAGTTCCCCTACCTGCTGGTGGTGATCGACGAGCTGGCCGACCTGATGATGGTCGCGCCCCGCGACGTCGAGGACGCGATCTGCCGCATCGCGCAGATGGCGCGGGCGGTGGGGATCCATCTCGTCGTCGCCACCCAGCGACCGAGCGTCGACGTCGTCACCGGGCTCATCAAGGCGAACATCGCGTCGCGCATCGCGCTGATGACTGCGTCACAGGCCGACTCGCGCGTGATCCTCGACATGAACGGCGCCGAGAAACTCGTCGGGCACGGAGACATGTTGTTCGCTCCCTCCTCCGCGTCCAAGCCCGCCCGGTTGCAGGCGGCCTGGGTCACCGAGAAGGAGATCCATCAGATCTCGGAGTGGATCCGCGCGCAGCGCCCCGCGTCCTATGCGATGAGCGTCGAGGGGTTCGGCCGGCCGCCCGTCGACGACGGCGGACTCGGCGACGACGACGACCTCTTGGAGCAAGCGGCGGAGCTCGTGATCCGCTCGCAGCTCGGCTCCACCTCCATGCTGCAGCGCAAGCTGAAGGTCGGCTTCGCCCGCGCCGGACGGCTCATGGACCTGCTCGAAGAGCGAGGCCTCGTGGGTGAGTCGCAGGGATCCAAGGCGCGGGACGTCCTCATCACGTCCGAGGAGTGGGCGGAGTCTCGCGACGCCCGGGTCTCGCCTCCCGCCTAGAGGGACACGAGCATGTCGTTCAGCAACGGCAGCGTCTCGGACTCGCGTTCGCGATCGATCGCGTACGTTCCGCGCCAGACCTCGCGCAGCCAGTACCGGTAGATCGACTCAGGGACCCATCCCCGCTTGAGCGCGGAGCGATAGCCCCGGACGAACTCGCTCCCCTCGAACAGGCCCCAGGGGTGGACGAGGAACCCTCCGCGCCGGGCGTCCTCGGACAGCCAGACCGCGCCGACAGGGCCCCAGATGCCGTCGTCCTGCTTCCCGCTGACCAAGAGGTAGCGGACCCGGCCCTCGGCCTCGAGTTGGGGTGAGCTCACCGGCTCGACGATCGAGAACGGTGAGCGCGAACCGAGCGAAACGACCTCTGCGGACACCTCGGCCCTTCTGCAGACGGGGGAGACCGAACGCGTCGACGATATCCCCCGGCCCGCGGCTGGGTCATCGGACCTCCGACCTAGGGCTTGTGCCGCGTCGCCCGACGGCTCGAACGGCCGGGCACGGATCGGGGGTTCTCGATGACGACCTCCGGGCGCCCGCCTAGAATCCCGACCCCGTGGCCCGGAGGATCCGATGCAGCGCGGGCTGACCGAACTCGGCCCCAGTCTGCGCAAAGTGCGCTCCGCGCGCGGCCTCACGCTCGACGAGGCCGCGCGGGATACGCGCATCCGCCGGGAGTTCCTCGAGGCGCTCGAGGGCGACGAGTTCGACCGGCTCCTCGGCGACGTTCACGTCCGCGGGTGTCTGCGGACCTACGCCTCCTACCTTCGCCTGTCGCCGGACAAGGTCGTCGCGGCCTACGCCGACAGCCGGACCGATACGCCGCCCCGGACCCAGACGGCGGCTCCCCTGCAGCCGGAGTCCGTGATGGGCGGATCACGTCGCCGGGACAACCACCGGTTGATCGGCATGGCGGCCGCGACGCTCCTCGTGCTGGCCGGCGCGTTCGGGATCCTGTCTGCCCGCCAGCCCGCCCCGCCACCGGCGGAGCTCCCATCGGAGGCGCCGGCCATGGTGACCACGGCCCGCCCGATCACCGTCGCGGTCCTTGCCCGGCAGCCGGTCGAGGTCCGGATCGTGGCGGACGACACCCCGGTCCAGACCTTCTATCTCGAGGTGGGGGAGGGACGCTCCTTCGACGGCGACCGTTCGATCACGATCCGCCTCTCGGAGGGCGGGACGGCGCAGATCACCGTGAACGGCAGCGACGAGGGGTTCCCGGGTCGGGCCGGACGGCCGTGGAGGAAGACGTACAGCTACGCCACGGCGTCCCCGACCCCGTGAGCCTGATGCCGTGAGGGCCGAGATCGTCGCCGTCGGGACGGAGCTCCTGCTCGGCCAGATCGCGAACACGAACGCCCAGTGGATCTCCGAGCGCCTGGCCGAGATCGGCGTGGACGTTCTGCACCATCAGGCGGTCGGCGACCACGTTCCCCGCATCGTCGAGGCCGTGCGGCTCGCGCGGTCCCGGGCGGACATCGTCATCGTGACGGGCGGGCTCGGACCGACGCAGGACGACATCACGAGAGATGCCTTGGCCGAGGTGGCAGGATCCCCGCTCGAGCGCCGGGCCGAGATCGAAGCGCTGATCCGGGAGAAGTTCGCGCGCGCCGAACGCGAGATGCCGGACTCGAACCTCATCCAGGCCGACGTTCCCGCCGGTGCCCGGACGATCACGCCCGACCGTGGGACCGCACCGGGGATCGTCCTCGACGGGGACGGAGGCCGGATCTACGCGCTTCCCGGGGTGCCGGCCGAGATGCGGGAGATGATGGAGGGAACCGTGCTGCCCGAGCTCGCCGCGGCTGCCGGGCCGGCGACGATCGTCTCGCGGATCGTCCGGTGCGTCGGCATCGCGGAGTCGCGGGTCGCCGAGCTCCTGGACGATCTCTTCCGGTCCTCGGCCAATCCGACCGTTGCCTACCTCGCAGGCGGGGGAGAGGTGCGCGTGCGTCTCACCGCGAAGGCGGACTCGGTCGAGGCCGCGAGCGCGCTCCTGGTTCCGTTCGTGGAGCAGGTGACGGAGCGCATCGGCGACTTCGTGACCTCGGTCTCCGACGAGGAGCTCGAGGACGTCGTGGGGCGGTTGCTCCGCGGCGCGGGCAAGACGATCGCGTGCGCCGAGTCCCTGACCGGCGGCTCGCTCTCGGCCCGACTCGCACGCGCCGCGGGCGCGTCCGACTACCTCGTCGGCTCGGCGGTCTGCTACGACGTCGAGGCCAAGCGGTCGCTGCTCGGTGTCTCGCCGGAGACGATCGACGGTCCGGGTGTCGTGAGCCGCGAGTGCGCCGCGGAGATGGCCGCCGGCGCGCGGAAGCTGTTCGGGGCCGACATCGTGGTCTCGCTGACCGGCGCCGCCGGCCCCGAGCCCCACGACGGAGCGCCGCCGGGCACCGTCTGGGTCGGCCTCGACGCGGGTGACGTCGTGTACCAGCGGCGGATCAAGGCCTTCGGCGACCGCGAGATGGTCGTGCGGTTCTCCGAGCAGGCGGGCCTCGATCTCGTCCGGCGGCTGCTGGAGGGCCGGCCGTTGCCCGACGCCGAGCCCGTCGTCCACTGAGGATCGCTCGAGCGATGGCGCGCGATCGAGCCTCGCGTCCGGATGCGAAACCCCTGCGCCTGTTCGTCGCCTTCGACGTGCCGCAGGCCGTCCCCGACGCGGCCGAGAACGCCGTGGCTCGGTGGCGAGAGCGGTTCCCCCGCGCGAAGTGGGTTCCGAAGCAGAACCAGCACGTGACGCTGAAGTTCCTCGGCGCGACGTGGCCGCGGCTCGTTCCGTGGGTGCACGAGACGGTCGCAATGGTCGCCCGGGAGCACGCG
>CAZMNP010000137.1:0-53849 GCA_964567675.1 uncultured Actinomycetes bacterium | reverse complement strand
CGGCAACGTTGATCTCCACGTTCGCGAGCGCGCTGTACGTCGCGGCATGCAGGGCGAACGCCGCGACGAGACCGTCGGACGCCGCGTGCACGTTGCCGAGCTCCGTGGTGGCCTTCGCGGAGTCCATCAGGTCCACCGCGCATTGCGCGATCTCGAGCGGAACCCGCGCCGCGCCCTGGTAGGCGCGCTGGATCGCCGCGCTGCGTTCGGCCTTCTGGCGATCGTCCTCCTTCGGCATCTTGAACGCGGACATGACGGCATCGAACGCCTGCGCGTCTCGATCCGCGAGCTCGAGGAACACGGCGCGCGCCGCGTCGGCCTCCTCGAGGTACCGGCGCATGGCCTCCTCCGCGTCCTCGTAGCCCTCACGTCCCACGGTGAGGCGACCGACCATCGAGATCAACGCGGCGCCGGCCGCGCCGCAAAGACCCGCCACCGCGCCCCCGCCGGGGGTCGCGGCGTCAGAGGACAGTGCCTCCAGGAACCCCCCGATCGTGTTCGAGCCGATCCCACCGCCGATGGTCCCGCCGTTCACGCCGCCGTTCACGAGTCGCCCTCGCCGTCGTTCACGAGCCGCTCCAAGATCTGCGTGTCCGCATCGAATCCCTCCAGTCGCACGTGCTCCTCGTCCCCGTCGCCGAGCGCTTGCTGTGGCACCAGGCCGACGATCTCGGACGAGCGCACCTCCATTGTCCACTCGTCCGCGAGCTTGGCCACCTCGTCGAACGCGCGTCGGAGACCCGTGACCTCGAAGTCGACGAGGTTCATCGAAACGGTCACCCCGCCACGCTCGGGCACCTCGAACCCGATGGCGCGTACGGCCGGGAGCCCGCCGCTCGACTCGCGCACGGCTCTGGCGATCTCCTTGGCGTGTTCGGCCGAACCGCTCAGGTAGACGTTGAACGCGATCAGCGGTTTGCGGGCACCGACGGCGGACGCCCCGGCCTTGCCGATCCGGTGCGGCCCGAAGTCGGGGAGGCGCTCGCCGCGCTCGACCGCCTCGCGAAGCCCTTCGTACTCTCCGCGGCGCACCTCGGCCAGGCTCGCGCGCGCCGGATCGAGTGCCGCGCGGTCGTACAGATAGACGGGAAGGTCGAGCGCGTCCGCGAGCTCCTTCGCGAACCCGCGCGCCAGCTCGACCACCTCCTCCATCGAGACGTCGCGAAGGGGCACGAACGGGATGACGTCTGCGGCGCCCATCCGGGGATGACCGCCGGAGTGCGTCGTCATGTCGATCAGCTCGACCGCCGCCGTCGCACCGGCGAGGGCGCTCGCTCGCACGGCCTCCGGGGAGCCGACGATCGTCGTGTCGAGCCGGTTGTGCTCGGCATCCGCCTGGTGGTACACGAGCCGGACACCGGGGACGCCCGCGAGCGCGTGGCAGATCGCCTCGATCGTGCCGACGCGGCGCCCCTCGCTGAAGTTCGGCACGCAGACGACGAGCGCGTTCGTGTCCATCGCCGCGACAGCCTATCGGCCGCGACCTGGGCGAACCGCCGGGTTGACCGCCGTCCGAGGCCGGGTGTACGGTCTCCCTCCCTCTCGAACATACGTTCGATTCCCTGGAGGAGCCGGTCGTCGGGGAGCACGAAGCGATGGCGAAGCGCTACGACGAGCAGGTCGAGGTCCGGGTCGAGCGCGAGGCCGGGATGCCTTCGGCGTTCCTCTGGCGAGGGCGGCGCTACGAGGTCGCCGACGTGATCGGCCGGTGGCGGATCGAGGGCCGTTGGTGGGCCGACGGCCGCGACCGCGAGTACTGGCGGATCGAGGCCCGCGGCGGCTCGGTCTGGGATCTGTATCACGACCGCCAGCGCGACCGCTGGCACATGGAGCGGCTGTGGGATTGAATCGCGGCCGTGACCGAGGCTCTCGTCGTCCCGTTCCTCGTCTCCGAGCTGCGTCTGCCGGAAGAGGAGCAGGCGGCGCTCGGGTCCGAGTGGTGGCCGACGATCGCGCATGCCGTCGTCCATCGCGACGGGGTGTTCCTGTTCGACACGGGTGCGGGGTTCGGAAACGCAGAGATCCAGGAACGGTACTCGCCTCGGATCACGCCGATCGAGGACGCGCTCGCGTCGCAGGGGATCGCGCTCGCCGACGTCACCGGCGTCGCCAACTGTCACCTGCACTTCGACCACAGCGGGCAGAACGTTCGCCTCCCGCCCGGCGTGCCGATCTTCGCGCAGCGAGACGAATGGCGGATGGTGAACGTGCCCGACTACACGGTCCCCGAGTGGGTCGACGCGCCCGGTCTTTCGTACGAGCTCCTGGACGGCCGAACCGAGGTTGCACCGGGTCTCACGTTGATCCCGACGCCGGGTCACGCGCCGGGGCACCAGTCGCTCGCTATCGAGACGCCGAACGGAACCGTCGTGCTCGCCGGACAGGCGGTGCAGTCGCGTGCGGAGTGGGAGGGCGCGACCGACGGGGCGTCTTCGGGCGAGCCGGAAGCGCCGGACCACGATGCGTACGTCCGCTCGGTGCTCCGTTTGCGCGAGCTCGAACCGATGCGCGTGCACTTCGCCCACGACCCCCGGATCTGGGAGCGCGGCTAGCGGATCCGCGCGTCCGGTCGGTGCGGTGAGATGCCCGGCGGCTTCGTGCATCTCGACGTCCGTTCGTACTTCTCCCTGAAAGAGGGCGCACTCTCGCCCGAGGCGCTCGTGCGCCGGGCGGCCGAGCTGCAGATGCCGGCGGTCGCGATCGCCGACCGCGACGGGCTCTACGGCGTCGCGCGGTTCGTCGAAGCGTGCGAGCGCGAGGGCGTTCATCCGATCCTCGGGGCATCGGTCACGGTCCGCGATGCCGGGACCATCCCGCTCCCACGGGCCGGGCGCAAGCCGGTGGATGCGAGCGTGATCCTTCTCGCGCGGAACGCAGCCGGCTACGCGAACCTGTGCCGCCTGATCACCGACGCGCACATGACCGGCGAGCGCGGCGACCCCTCGCTCACCCCCGAGCAGGTCTGCGCGCACGCCGGAGGGCTCGTCGCGCTCCTCGGACCGGCCTCGCCTCCGGGCGCGCTCGCGCTCGCCGGCCGCATCGACGCCGGGCGCACGGCGCTCGGTCCGTACCGCGACGCGTTCGGCGAGCGCCTGTTCGTCGCCGTCCAGCACCGGCTGGAGGAGGGCTCGACGAGAGAGGTCCGCGCGCTTCTGCGCCTGGCCGAACGCGCGGAGGTGCGAGCCGTCGCGACGAACCCGGTCCGGTACCTGGTTGCCTCGGACGCGTTCCTCGCCGACGCGCTCGAGTGCATGCGCGAGCTCGTCCCGATCAACCGGACGAACGTCAGCCGCCGCAACGCCGAGGGCTGGCTCAAGCCGGCTCGCGAGATGCGCGCGCTCTTCGCCGAGCGCCCGGACCTGCTCACCGCGACGCTGCAGATCGCCGAGTCCTGCACGTTCGACCTCGACCTTCGGCGCGTGAACTTCCCCGACTTCCCGACGCAGCGCGGGCGATCGGCTTCCTCGGTCCTGGCCGAGCGGTGCTGGCGCGGACTCGATCACCGGGGGATGCGACCCACGGCGAAGGTCCGTGACCGGTTGAACCACGAGCTCGCGATGATCCACCGGATGGGGTACTCCGCGTACTTCCTCACCGTCGCCGACATCGTCGCCGATGTGCGGGCGATGGGGATCCGCTGCGCATGCCGGGGAAGCGCCGCCGGTTCGCTCGTCTGCTACTTGACCGGCATCTCCGACGTCGACGCGATCCGGCACGACCTCGCGTTCGAGCGCTTCCTGAACCCGATGCGCGACGAGCTCCCCGACATCGACGTCGACGTCGAATCCGCTCGGCGCGAGGACGTCTACGACATGGTCTTGTCGCGCTACGGCGACGACCGGTGCGCGTGTGTCGCGATGGTCGACACCTATCGCGCCCGTGCTGCGGTCCGCGAGGTAGGCAAGGCCCTCGGTCTGCCCGAGCCCGAGGTCGACACGGTCGCGAAGTCGTTTCCGCACATCGGCGCGAAGGACCTCCGCGTGGCGATCGAGCGCCTGCCCGAGCTCGCCGGCTCGAACCTGAACGCCGGCCAGCTCGAGCACCTGTTCCGCGTGGCCGAACGTCTCGACGGCTTCCCTCGCCATATCGCGCTCCACCCCTCGGGCATCGTGCTCTCGAACGACGACCTCGTGACCCGGGTTCCCCTCGAGCGCTCGTTCCAGGGCTACCGGGTGATCCAGGCGGACAAGGACGACGTCGAGCTGCTCGGCTACCTGAAGCTCGACGTCCTCGGCGTGCGGATGCTCTCCTCGATGCGACACGCCCTGGACGAGATCGCCCGAACCGAGCACGTGAAGGTTGACCTCGACGCGATCGCGACGGACGACGAGCCGACGTTCGAGCTGATCCGGGCCTCGGACACGCTCGGGTGCTTCCAGATCGAGAGCCCCGGCCAGCGTGAGCTCCTGCAGAAGCTCCAACCCACCCATTGGGAGGACCTGATCGTCGACATCTCGCTGTTCCGGCCGGGGCCGGTGAAGTCCGACATGATCAACCCGTACCTACGCCGCCGCCATGGGATGGAGCGGCCCACCTACGCCAACCCCGCTCTGCGGCCGGCGCTGCGCGAGACGTTCGGCGTGATCGTGTTCCACGAACAGGTGATGCGGACGCTCGCCGCGTTCGCCGGCTACAGCCTGACCGAGGCCGACTTCATCCGCCGCCACCTCGACCGGGACGACCTGGTGCCCGCGCTGCGCGAGGACTTCCTGCGCCGCTCGAGCGCTCGAGGCTTCTCCGGCGAGGTCGCCGAGCGAACCTGGGCCGCCGTCGCCGAGTTCGCGAGCTTCGGCTTCTGCAAGGCGCACGCGGCGGCCTTCGCGGTCCCGACCTATCAATCGGCGTGGCTGAAAACGCACTATCCGGCGCACTTCCTCGCCGGGATCCTCACCCACGACCCGGGGATGTACCCGCGGCGCCTGCTCCTCGAGGATGCGCGGCTGCACGGCATCCCGATCCTGCCGCTCGACGTGAACGCATCCGAGCCCGAATACGTTGTCGAGCGCGTGGAGGCCGAGGTGATCGCCGGCCAACCGTCCGTGGTGCCCGGCCACGTCGGTGGCTCCGGCGTCGGTGGGCTTGGATCCGATCGCGCGCTCGCTCCTCGCTATGGGATACGGCTCGCATTGAACGATGTGCATGGGATCACGGATGCGGAGGTGCGGTCGATCCTGGAGGCTCGCGCGGAGCGGTTCTTTCGCGATATCGGGGACTTCTTGAGGCGGACGGTTGTTTCGAAGCCGGTGGTAGAGGCGCTGGCGCATGCGGGGGGGTTCGACGGGATCGATCGGGGTACGCGGCGGGACCGTCTGTACGCGGCGATGACGACCACCCCCCAACGCGAAGGCGACCAGCTCACGTTCGACCTTCCGCCGGTGCGCCCGTCGCTCGCGAACGCTGGTCGGGGGAGCGCCGGGAACGGAGCGGGCAGGGTGGCGGGAGGCGATGGGCGGAGCAAGGGCTCATCGACGAGCGCAACGAGTCGATGGAGCGAAGCGCCCCCTTCGCAGCCCTTCGCCGACCGCAGTCCGCCGGAGCCTTTCTCCCTCCCCGAGTACACGGATGCCGAACGCGTACGGGCGGAGCTCGAGGTCCTCGGCCTGGACGCCAGCCGCCATCTCGTGAGTTTCTTCGAGCCGTTGATCGCCGATCTCGGCGTCACGCGCGCGAGGGATCTCCATCGCTGCCGTTCGGACGAGCGCGTGATGGTCGTCGGCGTCAAAGTCGCCTCGCAGACCCCCGCGATCCGCAGCGGACAGCGGATCATCTTCCTGACCCTGGACGACGCGACGGGCCCTGTGGACGTGACGGTGTTCGAGAGCGTCCAGCCGAAGGTCGCTAAAACAGTGTTCCACTCGTTCGTGCTTGCCGTCGTCGGCACCGTCCGGCGAACGGGCAAGAAGGGCGTGAGCGTCGTCGCCGAGGACGTGTGGGACCTCGTCGCACTCCACCGTGCCCGTCTCGCTCATCGCCTCCCCGAAGCCCTCGCCCACCAAGGCCCCACCATCCCCGCGGCGGTTCCCCGAAAGCTCTGGCATTCCAGCGGCGGCTCCGCCGGCCGATGAGACGTAGGGGTGCGATAGATGGCTCGCGGAGCGCATCACAGATGGCCGCGGTGAGGACGTGACCCGTCGCCCGGCCGGCTCGCGGACCGTGTCACAACTGGCCGTGGCGCCCAGTGTCTCGCGAAGCGCCGTCATCTCTGATGCAAGCGGCGCGAGGCACCGGCCGCCACCCACGTCAGGAGTACCCTCCAAGAACGTGCCGAGAGACCGTGTGACCGAGCCCATCCTGCACGTCGACCTCGACGCGTTCTACGCATCGGTCGAGGTCCGCAAGGATCCGAGCCTGGCCGGCAAGCCTGTCGTCGTCGGCGGCGCGGGGGCGCGCGGCGTCGTGATGTCGGCCTCGTACGAGGCGCGTGCGTTCGGGATCCGGAGCGCGATGCCTGCGGTCCGAGCCCGGCGCCTGTGTCCGGACGCGGTCTTCGTCGCGCCGGACTTCGATGCATACCGAACCCACTCCAACCGGTTCCGCGAGATCTTGCTCGCCGTCACCCCGCTCGTGGAGCCGATCGCGCTCGACGAGGCGTTCCTGGACGTGTCCGGGGCGATCCTGCTGTTCGGCGACCCGGTCACGATAGGCGAGCGGGTTCGCGCCGACGTGCGAGATGACCTCGGCATCACCTGCTCCGTGGGCGTCGGACCGAACAAACTGATCGCGAAGCTCGCTTCCGAGCACGCGAAACCCGACGGCCTGGTAGCGGTCGCCGACGATGCGGTCCAGGCCTTCCTCGAGCCCCTGCCGGCTCGCGCGCTCTGGGGGGTCGGCGAGAAGACGATGGACGTGCTCTCACGCTTGGGGGTGAAGACCGTCGGTGACCTCGGTCGGCTGCCGCACGTCGTCCTCGGCCGGCTCCTCGGCGACCAGCACGCGAAAGACCTGCAGGAACTCGCGCGGGGCGGCGACGTTCGGGCGGTCGTTCCCTACGAGTCGCCGAAGTCGGTGAGCCACGAGGAGACGTTCGACCACGATCTGGACGACGCACAGGACCTGCTCCACGAGATCCTCGCGCTCTCCCAACGGGTCGGGGCCCGGCTCCGCGAGGACGGCTATCGCGCTCGGACCGTGACGTTGAAGGTGCGGCTCGCGAACTTCACCACGCTCACCCGGTCTCGAACCACGGAGCCGGCGACGGACGTGGCCGCGGACATCAATCACGTCGCGGCCGAGCTTTTCCGTGCCCTCCCCGGCGCCCGGCGTCGCGTGAGACTGCTCGGCGTGGCGGCGACGGGACTGGTTCCTGCGGGCGAAGAGCAGCTCGCGCTGCTCCGGGGTGAGCGCTGGGGCGACGTCGAGCGTGCCGTGGACCGGATCGACAAGCGGTTCGGCCTGGGCAGCGCGGTGCCGGCGGCATTGCTCGACCGTCGAGAGCGCCGGTCCCTCCCGTCCCCTGGCCCGTCCCCTGGCCCGTCCCTCGGCCCGTCCCTTGGCCCACCCCTTCCCGATGGCGAGGTCGTTCCTATAATCAACCCAACGGACGCCGGCCGAGCCGGCCGAGGACGCAAAGGAACACGGACCTGATGCCACTGTCGCCGGACGAACAGCGGATCCTCGAGGAGATCGAACAGCGCCTCGCCGAGGAGGACCCGCGGCTGGCCGAGCAGGTGAGCCGAACCTCGCTCTACACCCACCTTGCCCGGCGGATCCGGTGGTCGATCCTCGGGTTCCTTGTCGGGTTCGTGATGCTGATGTCGTTCTGGGCATCGCTGTCCGTCGCGGTGGTGGGATTCGGTGTGATGCTCGCATCGTCGCTCCTCGGCTGGCGGTATCTGAAGCAACTCGGGCGAGACCAGGTGCGCGCGATCCAGCAGCAGTCCGGCCGTTTCTCGCTCGCCGGCCTCCTAGCCCGGCTCGCCGAGCGGATCCGCGATCGGCCGAAGCCGCCACCGAGCGCTCCCGGATCCTGAGCGCCGACTCGATCCCGGATCCTGAGCGCCGACTCGATCTGCGCGCGCCGAACGATATTCGACATGAAAAGTTTCAGGGCTTCTCGCTGCGCGCTTGCATGGAGCGAGGCCGAAGCAGTACAACTTGCCTCACCTTCCCCAGGGGCGTGACCGTCAATCGCACGTCGGGCCTTCTCCCTCGGCGACGCTGACGGACCGCAGTGTTGGTCGTGGAGTGACGGATCGTCTCGGAGGGCGCACGTTCTGATGGAGGGATTCACCGCGCATCAAGCCACCAAGTTCACGGGTTGCACGCCACGTCAGCTCCGCTATTGGGATCAGATCGGTCTCGTCAGACCGAGCGTCCAACGCACCGGGGGAAGGCCGGGCGTGCCCCGGATGTACGCGTTCCGCGACCTGGTAGCGCTGAAGGTCGTCAAGTCGCTGCTGGATAGCGGGATGTCGCTGCAGCGGGTGCGGCGGGCGTGGGACTACCTGAACCGCCGGGCGCACCTGGACCGGCACCTGTCGGAGGTCAAGCTCATCACGGACGGCGTGAGCATCTTCAAAGTCGCCCGGCGCAACGGCGAGATCATCGACGCGCTCCGCGAAGGGCAGCTGGCCTTCTTCGTCGCGATCGACGAGATCGCGACGGGGGTCGAGTCCAAGGTCGGCCAGTTCAAGGAGGATCGCGACCGGTTCGTCCGCGCGCTGCGCGAGGCGGCGGCGCACGCACAGACCGGTTCGTAACCCGTAGGCCGTTTCCGCAGGAGCTCAGACGCCGGGGCGGTAGGTGCCGACGATGCGGCGGACCCACCCGGCGTCTCGTCGAAGGTCGCCGATCGCCGTCCTCGCGTCGCGCAACGCCTGACTCGCATCCGCTGGCGAGGGTGGGTCTGCCGAATAGGCGGCTCGCACCGCGAGTGCCGCCAAGTGACTCAGATGCCCGTCTGAGAGCGCCGCCGCCGCCGACAGGCGCGCGCGGTGCTCCTCGAGCGTCTCGCCATCGCGCCGGCCCAGGCCGAGGTCCGCGGCCTTCCCGTCGAACACGCGGTACGTCGCAAGGATCCGGTCGCGGGGGTTACGAGGCGCCCGCAGGAGCCGGCGTCGCCAGACCCATTTCGCGATCGGCGTGATCAAGAGCAGCAACCCGGCGACGGCTCCCACGCCGAGCAGGATCCACCGGTAAGGGATCGAGTACCCGCGCTCGTCGACCGGTTCCAGCGTGGGGAACCCTCCGCTGAACCCGGGTCCTCCGCCTCGTCCGGGGTCCCCGACGATCGTGGAATCGGGACCGCAAAGCTGCGCCGGCACGGGTCGACCGTTCTCGGTCGTGCAATCGGTGCCGATGCCCGCACCCGCTCCCGCGTTCGCCCCCTCACCTCCGGGCAGCTCCGAACCGCCCGGCGAGGTGGGCGCGATCGGGTTCAGGTACGTCCCCGGCTCGTCGATCGGGTTCGAGCGGCCCGGGGTGGGTTCGAAGGGCAACCAGCCGTAGCCCTCGAAGTAGACCTCGACCCAGGCGTGGGCTTCCTTGCTCTGTACGAGGTAGGTGTTGCCGTTCGCGGTGCCCTCCCGGTACCCGACCGCGACCCGCGCGGGGTATCCGAGCTCTCGGACCAAGATCGCCATCGCGGTCGCGAACTGCTGGCAGAAGCCTCGGCGCGAGACCCGGAGGAACTCCAGGAGCGCGTCGGCGTCCGATGCCGGCTCGACGTCGAGGGTGTACTCGAACTCGGTGCGCAGGTGCTGCTCGATCGCGAGGACCTGCCGGTACGGGGAGGCGGGCGATCCGGCGTCGAGGGCCCATCGGAGCGCGATGTCGCGAACCCGGAGATCGACGGTCGCGGGAACGAGGGTGTACCGCCCGTACTCGGCCGGCGGCTGGAACTCCACCGCATCCAGCTCTTGGCCTGTGGGCGCGACGATGCGGGACGTGACGGTGTACTCGAGCCCTTCGTCGAGCCCGCCGTCGACGACGGCGCTCGCGAGATCCTCTTGGTAGCGGATCTCCGAGAGCGGAACCGTCACGGACTCGGCCGGATGGGCCATCGGCAGCCACGGGTCGCCGATGTCGCGGAGCACCTCGTATCGCTGCACCAAGGTCTCGGAGGACGTCGGGAACGGCTGCGTGGGCAGGAGCGCGTCGGAGCCGAGCACCTGGCCGCGCTCTTCGGCGCGGGGATCGGTGCTGCTCCACGTCGTGCCGTCGAACGCGTCGAGCGCGTACAGCCGCCAGTAGGCGGGCCCGGCCGAAGACTCCACCTTGAAAAGGTCGACCGGGTCGCTCCCCTCGAGCTGCGCTTGGATCGAGACGAACGGATCGAGCCGGACCCCGTCGCCGCCGGCGGTGGAGAAGTCCACGAGCGCCGCCGACCCGAAGCCCGGCAACAGCCAGGGGACCAGCACCGCCGCGAGCACGGCGAGCGTCGCGACCTGCCGGGCGCCACGGGAGGCGACGGCCGAGAGGCGCCGGCTCCGGAGCGACGACCAGATCGGTCCCCACTGCCGCACTCGCCGAAGACCGTCCACGAAGACGACGGCGAGCGCCGCCAGCAGGAAGGTGATGGCGTAGACGGGCCGGGCGCCGTCGTCGAGCACCGTGTCGGCGAACCCGACGAGCGCGACCGAGGGCAGGACCGCGAGGAGCGGGCTGCCCGCTCGGATCGCCAGCGCGTGGGTCGAGAACGCCGCGGTCCAGGTCGCCGTGACCCCCGCCAGCAGGAGCGGAGCGAACGGCGGCGTCGGCGCGACCTGGACCTTGGCCTGTTGGGCCACGAACTCCAGCGAGCGTCCCACGGCGCGAAGGGTTCGGAGCGTCGGCAGGCCGTACCACCCGGTCTGCGGGTACACGATCCACGTCAGTGCGACGGCGAGTCCGACGGCGCTCGCGAGGAGCGACAGGCCGAGACCTCGCCGCTCGCAAGCCCCGGCGATCAGCACGGAGGCCAGTGCCGCCGCGATGAGGGACAGCACCGGCGCGCGGCCGACGAATACGCGACCGAACGCGAACGCCGTCGCGACCGCGAGCGCCGAGACGGCCGCGGCCGCTACGAGCCGCTGACGACCGGGGGACGCGTCCTGTTGGCTAGCCATACCTCTCGCAATCTGGCCGAGGGCGGGAGGACCACGATCTCCCAGCCCGAACGGGACATCGACAGCCGTGCCTGCGACGCGCGCCCCTCGAGCTGGGCGCGGCGCTCCGGCGGAAGCGTTTCCGGCTCCGTCGGATGGACGAACACGCCGACCTTGGGTCCGAACGTCGCCCCGGTGCGGATCAGCGCCGTGAGTTCGGTGGGCGGAGGCGGCGAGCCGACCACGATCAGGGTGGTGTCGCTCGCCGCGACCGATCGGAGGCGCCCGAGCCCGGTCGACAGGGCTCGGGAGGTGTGATGGGAGATCCCGGCGAGGGTATCGAGGAGCTGCTCCTCGCCGACCCGCTGTGGGTGCAGCTGCGCGGTCGCGAGCTTCAGCGAGAACCCGTACCGAAGGAGGAGCACGCCGAGCGAGGCCGCGGCAGACACGACCTTCTCGAAGCACGGCGAATGGGTCGGGCCGACGGCTGCGTCGCGCGTGTCCACGAAGAGCACCGCGGTCGAACGGCGCGTGGACTCGTCCTGGCGGATCATCAGCTGGCCGCTCCGCGCGACGCTCGGCCAGTGGATCCGTCGCAGGTCGTCTCCCTCGACGTACGAGCGCATCGTGTAGAACTCGTCGCCCGTCCGGAACAGGTGCTTCGCGAGCGCCAGCCCGCTGGCCATCCCGAACGGCGAGTCCGGGCCTCCCGCGAGGCTCTCGACCTCCGGTGCGACGACGAGCTCGTCGCGATCGTCGAACTCAACACGGAGCCGGGTGAGCGCGAACGGGTCGGACAGGTCGATCGTGAGCGGTCCCAGCATGTAGCGTCCGCGCTGTCGCGGCGTGAGCGAATACCGCACCCGCTGTCGCGCCTTCCCGTGGAGCGAGGCGATGACGAGACGCGCCGGCCGCCCGAGCGCTGCGGGCAGGCGGTCCTCGATCAGGAGGAAGGAGGTTGGCGTCGGCGAGAGGTTCTCGACCTCGAGTTCCACGTACGCCCGCTGCCCAGGCTGGATCCGCGTGTCGGAGACGCTCCGTCTGACGCGCAGCCGCTGCCGGCTCCACCGCGCGAACAGCGAGGTGGCGAACGGGAGAACGACGAGGCCCACGGCGATCATGTGGAGTGTCGGAGATCCCGCGACGCGCCCGGCGGCCCACAGCCCGATCGCGGCGGCGAAGACGATCGCGCCTCGCCCCGAGGGCACGTCAGGCCGTCCCGGTCACCGGTACCGCGACCTCGTTCACCAGGGACTCGAGCACCGCCTGGGATGTCCGTCCACCCATGACGGCGTCGGCGGTCACGATCACCCGGTGCGCGAGCACCGGGGTCGCGAGCTTCTTCACATCGTCGGGGATCACGTAGTCGCGCTCCTCGGCGGCCGCGACCGCACGCGCTGCGCGCAGGAGCATGATCGAGGCCCGCGGGCTCGCACCCAGGTAGACGTCCGGACTTCGCCGCGTCGCCTCGACGAGATCCACGATGTATCGGCGGACGCTGGGGGAGACGTGGACCCCGCGGGCCTGCTCGATCATCTCGCGAACGCCCAACGCGTCGGCGACCGCTTCGATGTCGGGCAGCGTGGAACGCACGCCGTGGGTCGCGAGGATCTCCGCCTCGACCTCCGCCGAGGGATACCCGATCCCGATCCGCATCATGAACCGGTCGAGCTGGGCCTCGGGCAACGGATAGGTGCCCTCGTGCTCGATCGGGTTCTGCGTGGCGATCACCATGAACGGGCTCCCGAGCTGATACGTCTCGGTGTCCACGGTGATCTGTCGCTCCTCCATGCACTCGAGCATCGCCGACTGGGTCTTGGGGCTCGCGCGGTTGATCTCGTCGCCCAGCACCACGTTGGCGAAGATCGCCCCCGGCCGGAACTCGAAGTCGCCCCGTTCCTGGTTGAACACGTTGACCCCGGTCACGTCGGACGGCAGGAGGTCCGGAGTGAACTGGATCCGCCGGAAGGAACAGTCGATCGAACGCGCGATGGCCTTCGCCAGCATCGTCTTGCCGACGCCGGGCACGTCCTCGATCAGCACGTGACCCTCCGCAACGAGGGCGGCGAGCGCGAGACGGATCTCGCGGTGCTTGCCCTGGATCACGCGCTCGACGTTCTGCTCGATCAGGTGGAAGCGTTCCGCGAAGCGCTGCCAGTCCGGGGTCGGTTCCTCTGGGGCCTGCAACGGCACCTCCGGGGATCGGGGCTCGGACATCTTACCGAGGTGTACGTATCGCAAAGGCTGGTGGTTCCCCTCGGGCCATTCGCCTGTGACGCCCCGCCGGACTCCCCGGTTCCCCAGTTGCCGTCCCCGTAAGGAGCCGAGTGATGGTCACGGCGATGGGAAAGTCAAAGGCGGCGGTGCTGTACCCGGTCGCTGGACGCCCCGCGCGGCCCCTTGTTCGCTATTCCAGGCGTCCCGTCGAGCACGGCAACCGCCGCCGCCTCGAATCACACCACTGGGATTCACCGGGTTCAAGCATCCATCAGGTTTCGCGGGCGTGCGTGCGTATACTCGCGTCACCCAGATGGGCAGAACATTGGTGCTCAACGCGACACACCAGCCTCTCGCAGTGGTGTCTGCGCGGAGGGCGGTCGTGCTCGTGCTGAAAGAGAAGGCCGAGGTGCTCGTCTTTAACGGCGAGGTCTACCGGTCCGAGCACGTCGCGATGGACGCGCCGTCGGTTCTCCGGCTCCGCCGCTTCGTGCGCGTCCCCTATCGGGCTCAGGCACCGCTCACCCGGCGCGCCGTCTTCGCGCGCGACGGCTGGACGTGCCAGTACTGCGGGGCACCGGCGGAGAACCTGGATCACGTGGTGCCGAAGTCCCGAGGTGGAGCGCATGCCTGGGACAACGTGGTTGCGGCCTGCCGGCGTTGCAACTCCAAGAAGGAGAACCGGCTGATCGAGGATGCCGGCCTGCGCCTCACCCAGCGTCCGTATGCGCCGCGCGACGGGTTCCGCCTCTCGCTCGGCCGCCTCGAGCCCGAATGGGAGCCTTTCCTCTCCTGATCGGCTGATCGCGCGCAGCCATCGCTGCGTTCGCGTCAACCGACCGCAGTCATCCCTCCTTCCGCACGGCCTTTTCCGCACGCTGGCGCTTGACGCGGTGGAGTGCAGGTGGCATAACAGTGGAGCGCAGTGGAGGAGAAGGGGAGGACGCGTGGCCGAGCTGCTCGGCACGCACAGCTACCAACTCGACCCGAAGGGGCGGATCAGCCTGCCCAGTCGGTTCCGTGAGGCGTTCGCCGACGGAGCCGTGCTGACGCTGGGCCAGGACGGCTGCCTCTTCTGCTTCCCCAGGGCCGAGTGGGAGGCCCGGGCGGCCGAAGTGCGCAGCCTCCCCCTCTCCCACGCCGAGAGCCGCGCCTACGCGCGGTTGTTCTTCGGAAAGGCGGAGTCGGTGGAGCTCGATGGGCAGGGGCGGCTGCTGGTCCCGCAGCGCCTTCGCAACGAGGTCGGGATCCGCAAGGAGGCCGTCGTGCTGGGCGTCTTCGACCGGATGGAGATCTGGGATCGCGGGACGCACGAGCGCTACGAGTCCGGCCACGGCGGCGCCTACCAGTCGGGAACGCTTGCACCGGGGGGGAGCGCATGAACAAGGGATCGCTCGACCGAGAGCTTCGCCAGAGCCTCTCGTTGATCGTGATGACCGCCGGCTCGATGGGGGTCTTCCTGGGTCTCGGGCTGCTCGCCGCCCGGCTGTTCGGATGAGGGGCAGGCGTTGGCGACGGCCGGACACGAGCCGGTCATGGTGGAGGAGGTCCTGCGGTTCCTCGGGGGCAGGGGAGCCGTGATCGACCTGACGCTCGGCGCGGGAGGGCACGCTGAGGCGCTCCTGGATTCCGGCGTGCAACGGCTGATCGGCGTGGATCGCGACCCCGAGGCTATCGAGCTTGCCACCGCGCGGCTGGCGCGCTTCGGCGAGCGCTTCACCGCCGTCTCGACCCGGTTCTCGGAGGTGCCCGCGGAGAACCGGGTCGATGGCGTCCTGTACGACCTCGGCGTCAGCTCGATGCAACTCGATCGTGCCGAGCGCGGCTTCTCCTACCGTGCCGACGGTCCGCTCGACATGCGGATGGGTCCCGGCGGCGAGAGCGCGATGGACCTCGTGAACGCGCTCCCGGAGCAGGAGCTCGCGAACCTGATCTACGAGCTCGGCGAGGAGCGCGGATCCCGGCGCGTCGCGGCGGCGATCGTCCGCGCCCGGGCTCGCGCGCCGATCGCGACGACGGACGAGCTCGCCCGCGTGGTCGCGGGCGCCCTGGGGGCGCGGCGGGGCGGCCCCCACCCCGCGCGCCGGACCTTCCAGGCGCTCCGCATCGCGGTCAACCGGGAGCTCGAGGAGCTCGCCGTCTCCCTGCCTCGGGCGGCGGACATCCTCGCTCCCGGTGGCCGCGTCCTCACGATCAGCTACCACTCTCTCGAGGACCGGATCGTCAAACGCTTCCTGAACGATCGGGAAGACCTCGACGTCCTCACGAAGAAACCGCTCCGCCCCTCCAAGTCCGAGCAGCAACGCAACCCCCGCTCTCGCGCCGCCAAGCTCCGCGTCGCCGAAAAGGTCTCCAACAAGGACGCAGCATGAGCTCCCCAGCCCGAAAGCTTCCCCCGAAGCAGCCCTCGAGGCGGTCTTCGCCTGGATCGGGAAGGCCGGGCGGGTCTGGGGGAGCAGGGCCTCATCGACGAGCGCAGCGAGGAGATGGAGCGAAACGCGCCCTGCGCAGTCAGGCCCGCCCGGCCACCCCGCCGAGGCGTCGGAAGAAGCACCACATGGGCTTCGCGGTGACGTCGTCGGTGCTGGTGGGCCTGATGGTCCTCGGCATCGTCGTCCTGAACGTCCTGCTCGCGCAGCAATCGTTCCTCCTCGAAGAGTCGGAACGGCGGATCGATGCGCTCGGCCGAGAGCGTCTCGGTTTGGTTCGCGAGCAGGCCACCCTGTCCGCTCCCGGCCGGATCGCCGGATGGGCCAGCCGGCACGGCATGCGTCTCCCCGACGACATCCGGATCCTCCGCGCGCCGAACGGCCCGTCGGATCCGGCCGGGACGGATACCTCGAGGGCGAGCGGGATCGGAGGGTGAAACGGCCGCCGATCGGACGGCTGCTCGCGTTGCTCGTCGCGATGTCGCTCGCCCTCGGCGCGATCTTCTTCCGGCTCGCGGTCCTGCAGGTGAGCCAGGCGAGCGACCTTCGCGCTCGGGCGACGGACCAGCGCCTCCAGACGATCGTGCTGCCGGCGCAGCGAGGTGAGATCCAAGATCGTTCGGGCGGGCGGCTCGCGCTTTCGGTGCCGGCGGTCGACGTGTACGCGGATCCTCGGAACGTCGAGGATGCGTG
This sequence comes from uncultured Actinomycetes bacterium, assembly GCA_964567675.1. Classification (GTDB taxonomy): domain Bacteria; phylum Actinomycetota; class UBA4738; order UBA4738; family HRBIN12; genus CALGFI01. Next base: position 37,486 of record CAZMNP010000137.1, on the reverse strand, counting down.
GACCACGGCGATCCGGCTCTCTCCGCTGATCGGCGAGACGGCCGGGTCCCTCGCATCGAAGCTGACCACCGATGCCACCTTCGTCTACCTGGCGCGACAGGTGGAGGTCGAGGCGGCGGAGCAGATCGACGAGCTGGGACTCCCGGGCATCGGTTTCCTCGAAGCGACCAAGCGCTTCTACCCGTCGGGATCGGTCGCCTCGCAAGTGGTCGGGTTCGTGGGCGTCGACGGCGACGGGCTCGCGGGCCTCGAGTTCGAGTATCAGGACCTGCTGGCCGGCACGCCGGGGGAGCGGATGCAGGAGCTCGACCCGACGGGCAAGCCGATCGCCGGGGGGGTGCACTTGGAGCGAACGCCGGTCGCCGGGGCAACGGTCGTGACGACGATCGACCGGGAACTGCAGTTCCAAGCCCAGGCGGCGCTCGAGGAGGCGGTCGAGAACCAGGGAGCCCGCGGGGGAACCGTGATCGTGATGGATCCGAGGACCGGGGACATCCTCGCGATGGCCAGCTACCCCTGGTTCGACCCGAACGCTTTCGGCGACGCGCTGCCGAGCATGTACCGGAACCGGGCCGTCACCGACATGTTCGAGCCGGGCTCGACGAACAAGGTGATCACCGCTGCGGCGGCGGTGCAGGAGGGCGTGTTGGCGCTCGATCAGCGCCTGCCCGTCGCGTGGACGATGAAGGTGGGGGAGTTCACGATCCACGACTCGCACCCGCACGGCGTGCAGCGGATGATGCTCGGCGACATCATCGCCGAATCGAGCAACATCGGCGCCGTCCACGTGGCGAACCGCGTCGGCGCGTCCGACATGGCGACGTATCTGGCCCGGTTCGGCCTTGGCGCCGAGACCGGCGTGGGATTCCCCGGCGAGGCGAGCGGGATCACCGTCCCCTTCTACCGGTGGGACGAGGTCATCCTGGCGACCACGGCGTACGGGCAGGGCATCGCCGCGACGCCGCTCCAGATGGCCTCGGTGTTCGCGACGATCGCGAACGACGGGCGTTGGGTCCAACCCCGGCTCCTGCGCGCGACGATCGATGCCGGCGGCGTTCGGCACGATGCACCGCCCTCTCCGACGCGTCGCGTCGTCTCGGAGGAGACCGCACGGACGGTGGGGGGCATGCTCGCGTTCGCCGTCGAGCACGGCACCGGAACGAACGCGCGCATCGAGGGGTACCAGGTGGCCGGGAAGACCGGAACCTCGCGCATCCCGCTCAAGGACCGGGCCGGCTACGAGGTCGGGCAGTACATCGCTTCGTTCATCGGCTACCTGCCCGCGGGAGACCCGCAGGTCGTCGTGGCGGCGATCTTGGACCGGCCCGCGGAAGGGTACGGAGGCCTCGCAGCGGCCCCGCTGTTCCAGCGCATCGCGCGCGCGGCGATCGCGCAACTGAGGATCGAGCCGGCCAGCCCGCTTCCCCCGCCCCCGCACGCCCTGCCCAGCCGATGACCGCACCGGCTTCGGCGGGCGCTGACCAGACGGTACGCTCATCGTCCGTGGCCTCTTTCCCCTCCGCGCGGCCTCTGTCCGACCTGCTCTCGGACCTCCCGAACCACGAGGTCCGCGGGGACGCAGCGACGCGTGTCGAGGCGCTTTGCTACCGGTCGGACGAGGCGGCCCCGGGTTCGCTGTTCTTCTGCGTTCCCGGCGATCACGTGGACGGACACGATTTCGCCGGGGATGCGGTCGGGCGCGGGGCTGTGGCGCTGGTCGTCGAGCGTGAGCTCGCGTCCGCAGCCACCCAGGTGCTCGTCCCGTCGGTCCGGACGGCCATGGGACCGATGTCCGCGGAGTTCTACGGGCGTCCCGCGGATCGCATGACGGTCGTCGCCATCACCGGAACGAACGGCAAGACGACGACGACGTACCTCCTGGAGTCGGTCTTCCGTGCGGCGGGGTGGACGCCGGGGGTGATCGGGACGACGGGTGTTCGGATCGACGGACGTCCCGCTCCGTTCCCGCGGACGACGCCGGAGGCCCCGGACCTTCACCGTTTGCTGGCCGAGATGGCGGACCAGGGCGTCGAGGCGGCGGCGATGGAGGTGTCCTCCCACGGCCTGCATCAGCACCGCGTCGGTGGCGTCCGCTTCCCCATCGCGGTGTTCACCAACCTGTCTCAGGACCACCTCGACTACCACCCGTCGATGGAGGCGTACTTCGAGGCGAAGGCGCGCTTGTTCACGCCCGAGGTGAGCGACCGGGCCGTCGTGAACCGGGACAGCGCGGAAGGCCGCCAGCTCATCGGGCGGATCCCGACGATCACGTATGGGATCGAGCCTGGGGCCGACGTGCAGGCGAACGACGTCGAGGCGACGGCCCGGGGGATCGACTTCCGGGTCGACGGCGTCCGGGTGCACTCGTCGCTCCGCGGGCTGTTCAACGTCGAGAACTGTCTGGCCGCGTTCGCCACCGCTCGAGTCCTCGGGATCGCGGAGGACGTCGCGGCCGATGCGATCGGATCCGTCGAGGGGGTTCCCGGCCGCGTGGAAGCGGTGGAGTTGGGTCAGGGGTTCCTCGTGCTCGTGGACTACGCCCACACGCCCGACAGCGTCGAGAACGTCCTTCGGGCCGCGCGCCGGCTCTCGGCCGGAAGGCTCATCGTCGTCCTGGGCTGCGGCGGCGACCGCGACCGCGCGAAGCGTCCGCTGATGGGTCGCGCGGCGACGTCGAACGCCGACCTTGCCGTGATCACGAGCGACAATCCGCGCAGCGAGGATCCCGCCGCGATCATCGCCGAGATCGAGCCCGGCGCGAGGGCCGGGGGCGGCGCCTACGTGGTCGAGCCGGACCGCAGATCCGCGATCCGGCTGGCGATCGCCGAGGCGGGACCGGCCGACGTGATCGTGATCGCCGGGAAGGGACACGAGCCCTACCAGGAGTTCGCCGACCGGACGATCCCGTTCGACGATCGCGCGGTCGCCGCGGAAGAGTTGCGCGCACTCCAGGAGGCGGGGACGTGATCCCGCGTCTCCTTTCCGAGGTCGCCGAGGCGGTGGGCGGCCGCCTCCGAGGGATCGACGCGACGGTGAGCGTCGTGCAGACCGACAGTCGCCGGGTCGAACCCGGAGCGCTGTTCGTCGCGCTCCGGGGACCTCACTCGGACGGCCACGACTTCGTGAGCGATGCCCTGGCGCGCGGCGCGTCCGCTGCAGTCGTGCAGACTGCCGAGTCCGGCGGCACGGTGATCGAGGTCGCCGACACGGGCCGGGCTCTCCTCGACCTCGCTGCCGACGAACGGCGCCGGACGCCGGAGACGCGGCTGATCGGCGTGACGGGCGCGAACGGGAAGACCTCGACGAAGGACTTCGCCGCGGCGGTGCTCTCGACGCGCTTCCGAACGCACGCCAGCCCGAGCTCGTTCAACAACGAGGTCGGCCTGCCGATGACGCTCCTTCAGGCGGAGCCCGGGACCGAGGTCGTGGTCGCCGAGATGGGTGCGCGGCGAGAAGGGGACGTCGCACTCCTGTGCGAGGTCGCGCGCCCCGACGTCGTCGTCGTGACGAACGCCGGCGTGGCGCACATGGAGATCTTCGGTTCCTGGGACGCCATCGCGAGAGCTGGTGCCGAGCCGGTCCAGTGGCTGGGTGCGGACGGCGTCGCAATCGTGAACGCGGACGACCCGGTGGTTCGCGCGTACGGTGAGCAGGCTCGCGCGCGCGTCGTGACCTTCGGCGTCGATGTACCGGCGGACGTCCGGGCGCTCGACGTCACGCTCGACGAAGACGGGCGAGCGAGTTTCACGCTGGAGGCCGGCGGCGAGCGCGAACGCGTCGAGCTCGCCGTCGCGGGGGAGCACATGGTGCCGAACGCGCTCGCGGCGGCGGCGAGTGGGCTCGAGTTCGGCGTCACCTCCGCCGAGTGTGCGGCCGCGCTGAAGGGAGCGCGGATCGCGGCCTGGCGGATGGAGACGTACACGACGACCGACGGCGTCATCGTGGTGAACGACGCGTACAACGCGAACCCGGAGTCGATGTCGGCCGCCCTGAAGACCTCGCGTTGGATGGCGCGGCGGGGGCGGCTCGTGGCGGTGCTCGGGCACATGGCGGAGCTCGGCTCGATCGCGTTCGAGGAACACGAGCGGCTCGGCGAGCTCGTCGTTCGGATCGGGGTCGACCGGCTGATCACGGTCGGCGAGCCGGCCCGCGCGATCGCACGGGCGGCGATCCGCGAAGGACAGCTGCCGCAGGACGTCGCGAGTTACGACGAGCCGGCCGAGGCGGCGAACGATGCACGGGCCTGGGCACGCTCGGGCGACGTGGTCCTTCTCAAGGGATCGCGCGTGGTGGGGCTCGAGCGCGCGGCGGAGGCCTTCCGATGAGGCAGATCCTCCTCGCCGCCGGCGTCGGGATGATCGTGACGTTGCTCGGAACCCCGATCGCGATCCGCCTGTTCCGCGTCTGGGGGTGGGGACAACGGATCCGCGAGGACGGTCCTCACACCCACCTGGAGAAGATGGGCACGCCGACGATGGGCGGCACGGTCATGCTGCTCGGGATCGTCGCCGGCTATGTGGCGACGCGCATCGTGTTCCAGACCGTGACCGGGGCGGGGATGGCCGTGCTCATCGCGACCCTGTTGCTCGGCGTCCTCGGGTTCGTCGACGACTACATCAAGGTGCGGCGCCGGCGTTCGCTCGGGCTGTCGAAGACGGCGAAGATGATCGGCCAGGCAGTGGTCGCCGTAGTCTTCGGGATCGTCGTCGTCCAGTTCGCCGACGTGCCGACCGGACTTTCCTTCGTCCGGCAGACCGGGCTCGATCTGGGCGTCTTCTTCTATGTGTGGGTGTTCGTGATCCTCGCTTCGTCCTCGAACGCGGTGAACCTGACCGATGGCCTGGACGGGCTGGCGTCGGGCTCCTCGATCCTCGTGCTGTCGGCCTACGTCTTCATCGCCTTCTGGCAGTTCCGCCACACCTGTGCGCTCGGGCCACCTGAGGCCTGCTACCCGATCGACGTGAACGCCGCGCTCGACATCGCGATCATCGCGGGGGCGGGGGTCGGTGCCGCTGCCGGATTCCTGTGGTGGAACGCCGCCCCGGCCCAGATCTTCATGGGCGACACGGGCGCGCTGGCGCTCGGTGGCCTCATGGGCGCGCTCGCCATCGTGACGAGCACACAGTTGTTGCTCGTTGTCCTGGGGGGGCTATTCGTGATCGAGACCACGTCGGTCATCGTCCAGGTGTTCGCGTTCCGGGTGTTCAAGCGGCGGGTGTTCCGGATGTCGCCGATCCATCACCACTTCGAGCTGGCCGGGTGGCCCGAGTTCACCGTCATCGTGCGCTTCTGGATCGTCTCCGGCCTGTGCGTCGCGGTCGGGATCGGCCTCTTCTACACGGACTTCGTCGCGCGCGGAGGGACGGGATGAGCGGGGCGTTCGTCGGGGAGCGGGCGGTCGTCATCGGGCTCGGCGTCGCCGGCCGCGCCGCGGCGCGTGTGCTCGCCGAGGAGGGGGCGGACGTCCGGGTGAGCGAGGCGCGATCGGACGTGGGCGAGCCGGCCGACCTTCGGGAGCTCGGCATCGAGGTCCTCGGCGGCGGGCACGACCCGAGACACCTGGACGGCGCGACGCTCGTCGTCGTCAGCCCCGGCGTTCCCTCGAGCGCGCCGGTGATTGCGTGGGCGCGCGACCGAGGGCTGCCCGTATGGGGCGAGCTCGAGCTCGGAGCGCACCTCGTGAGCGCGCCGTGCATCGCCGTGACCGGCACGAACGGCAAAACCACGACCACCGGCATGATCGCCTCGGTGCTGCAGGCGGCCGGCCTGGACGCGGTCGCCTGCGGCAACATCGGCCATCCGTTCACGGTCGCGGCCCGCGAGGACCGCGCGGCGCTCGTCGTCGAGTGCTCGTCGTTCCAGCTCGAGATGCAGGAGTCGTTCCACCCTCGCGTGTCCGTGCTGTTGAACCTCGCGCCCGATCACCTGGACTGGCACAGCTCGTTCGAGGCCTATGCCGCGGCGAAGGCGAAGGTGTTCGCGCGGCAGGACGACGGCGACACGCACATCGGCAATCGCGACGACGGCGGCGCGGCGGCGATCTCCCGGACGGCGCGATGCCGCGTCGCCTGGTTCACGCTCGATGAGCCGCAGGACGGCGAGACCGGCTACCGGGGTTCGGAGCTGGCGGCGCGATGGGGCGGCGTCGAGTTCCTCGGGGACCGTGCCGTCGACACGCCGGCGATGCGGGCCGACGCCGCCGCCGCGGCCGCGGCGAGCCACGCGTTCGGGATCGGGTCGCAGGCGATCCGCGACGGGCTGGCGGCGTTCACGTCCGAGCGTCACCGGGGCGAGATCGTGGCCGAGGTCCGCGGCGTGCGGTTCGTCGACAACTCCAAGGCCACGAACCCGCATGCGGCGCTCGCCGCCGCAGATGTGGCAGGAGGCGTCGTGCTCATCGCCGGCGGGGACGCCAAGGGCGTGGATCTGTCGCCGATCGGGGCGCTGGCGGACCGGCTCGCCGGGGTCGTGGCGATCGGAGCATCCGCCGACGAGGTCGTCGGGATCTTCCAGGGTCGCGTGCCGACGCGGAAGGCGGGATCGATCGAGGAGGCGGCGCATACCGCGTTCGAGCTCGCGCCGGCGGGCGGCTCCGTCCTGCTCGCGCCCGCCTGCGCCAGCTGGGACATGTTCCGCGATTACGCGGAGCGGGGCGACCGCTTCGCCGCCGCGGCGCTGCAGATCGCACGGGAGGAGCGAACGTGAGCAGCTCGGCCGCCGCGTCGTCCCGCGCACACCATCTCCGGCTGGTGCGTGCGGAGGACTTCCTTGGGTCGCGCGCGAAGAGCCGTGTGGCCACGCGCCGTACGGTCGCGCTCCTGCTCGGGTCGACCGCCTTCCTGGTCGGGACGGGGCTCATCATGGTGCTCTCGTCGAGCTCGATCTCGGCGTTCGCCGAATACGGGGACAGCTTCCGCTACTTCCAGCGGCAGATCGCCTACGCGGTCGTCGGTGTGCTTGCGCTCGTCCTCACGTCGCGCATGCGCTATGCGGCGTGGCAACGGCTCGCGACACCGCTGCTCGCCGTCACGTTCGTGTTGATGGTCGTCGTGCTCCTTCCCGGCGCCGGCATCGAGGCGTACGGGTCGTCGAGGTGGTTCCAGTTCGGCCCGGTGACGATCCAACCGTCGGAGATCGCGAAGCTCTCGCTCGTCGTGTTCGCGGCTGCGGCCCTCACCCGGAAGTGGGGTCGCCTCGACGACGTCGGGCACCTCACCGTGCCGCTGCTCCCGGTGGGCATCCTCTGCTGCGGCCTGGTCATGCTCCAGCCCGACCTCGGTACCACCGCGATCCTCGCGGGGTCGGTGTTCCTGATGGTGTTCGTAGCGGGCGTGCGCCTTCGGTACCTGTCCCTGGCCGCGATCGTGGGGTCGGCCGTCGGGATGGGCCTCGTCATGAGCGCCGACTACCGGCGGATCCGGTTCCTGTCGTTCCTGCATCCGTGGGAGGACGCACGGAACACCGGGTACCAGCTCGCGCAATCGCTGATCGCGCTCGGATCGGGCGGATGGACGGGTGTCGGCCTCGGCGCATCGAGGCAGAAATGGCAGTACGTGCCGAACGCGCACACCGACTTCATCTTCTCGATCCTCGGCGAAGAGCTGGGGCTGCTCGGCGAGCTGGTGGTGCTCGTCGCCTACGGCACGCTGATCTACGCCGGTATCCGGATCGCCGCGCGCACCACCGACGTGTTCGGGCGACTGCTGGCCGCGGGCATCGTCTCGTGGTTCGGCCTGCAGGCGCTCATCAACCTCGGGGCGGTCACCGGGCTGCTGCCGATCACCGGAGTCCCGCTGCCGTTCCTTTCGTACGGGGGATCCTCGCTCGTCGTCTCGTTGGCGGCGGTGGGGATCTTGGTGAACATCGCGAACGCGCCCGCACGCAGCAAGGCCCGAGCCGCACCTCCCAAGCGACGACGCGCGAGGGACGCGTGAAGGTCCTGATCGCGGGCGGTGGGACGGCCGGGCACGTCTTCCCGGCACTCGCCCTCGCGCGCGCCCTCGCCGCCGAGGGCGACGAGGTGGCGTTCGCCGGGACGTCCACCGGGCAGGAGGCGACGCTCGTTCCCGCGGCCGGGTTCCCCTTCGTCGCCGTCGAGGCGAGACCGTTCGTTCGCGCCGTGTCGGCGCGCGCCCTCATGGCACCCGTGGTCGCCCTGCGTTCCGTGGGCCGGTGCCGGCCGCTCGTCGAGCAGCACGACGTGGTGGTCGGGATGGGTGGCTACGTGAGCGTTCCGGTCGCGCTGGCCGCGCTCCGGTCTCGCCGGCCGCTGGTGTTGCACGAGCAGAACGCGGTCCCCGGGCTCGCGAACCGGCTCCTCGCGCGCCCGGCGAGGACGGTGGCCCTCTCGTTCGCCGATGCGGCACGGATGCTGCCCCGGAGCGCTCGGACGGTGGTGACCGGCAACCCGGTTCGCGAGGAGATCCTCGCCGTGGCGACCGAGCGCGATCGCCTCGAGAAGGAAGCGGTCGTGGAGCTCGAGCTCGAGACCGATCGCCGCACCATCGTGGTCTTCGGCGGGAGCCAGGGTGCGCTGCACGTGAACCGGTCGGTGGTCGACGCGGTCCCGCGGCTGGCGCGGGACGACGTGCAGCTGGTCCTGCTCACCGGGCGGGCGCACGCGGATGCCGTCCGCGCTTCGATCGGCGGGTCCCCGCCGGTTCCGGTCCGCGTGATCTCGTTCCTCGAGCGGATGGAGCTCGCTTATGCCGTCGCGGATCTCGTGGTCGCGCGGGCGGGAGCGACCACCGTCGCGGAGATCGCGATCTCGGGCGTGCCGTCGATCCTGATCCCATACCCGTACGCGACCGGCCGGCATCAGGAAGCGAACGCTCGGGCGTTGCAGCGTGCGGGCGGCGCCAGCGTCCTCATGGACGACGCTCTCGACGGGGCGGTGCTCGCCGAGCGGATCGGCGCGTTCCTGGACGCCCCGGACACCCTGCGTTCGATGGGAGAGCGGGCGAGGTCGTGGTCCCGGCCCGAGGCGGCCCACGCGCTCGCCGGCGCGGTGCGATCGGCCGGAGGTGGTTCGTGAGCGCCTACACGCCGAGGCCGGGAACGATCCCGACGCTGAGGGTCCCCGACCTCCAGGGCATCCGGCGCATCCACATGATCGGGATCGGCGGCGCCGGGATGCGGAACCTCGCCCGGCTGTTCCTGTCGCGCGGGATCGAGGTGACCGGCTCGGACCTGAAGGACTCGAAGGGGATGACCGAGCTGCGCGAGCTGGGAGCGGCCGTCGCCGTCGGGCACTCGGCGGATCAGGTCGGCGACCCCAACGCCGTCGTGATCTCGAGCGCGATCGCGGAGTCCAATCCGGAGCTCGTCGAGGCCCGTCGACGCGACATCCCGGTGTGGATGCGCGCGCAGGCGCTCGCGGCGGCGGCCGCGAAGCAGCGGACCATCGCGGTCACCGGGACCCACGGCAAAACGACGACCACCGCAATGGTCGGTCTCGTACTCGAGCGTGCCGGGCTCGACCCCACCTACGTGATCGGCGGTGATCCGAACGAGACCGGCAGCGGTGCTCGATCGGGCGACGGCGACCTGTTCGTCGCCGAGGCCGACGAGAGCGACGGCTCGTTCCTGTTGTTGCGACCCACGATCGGGATCGTCACGAACGTCGAGGTCGACCATGTGGACTTCTATCCCGACGGCCTTCCGGAGATCGAGGCGGCGTTCACGGCCTTCGCCGAGCGCTGCGAGCGACTCGTCGTCTGCGCCGACGACGAGGGGGCGATGCGATCGACCGCAGATGCCGGCGTTCCTGTGACCACGTACGGCATCGCCGAGGGAGCCGACGTACGGATCGAGATCTCGTCCGTGGGACCCGGCGGAGCGATGGCAGAGATCGTCGTCGACGGCGAGCGGCACGCGCTGCGCCTTTCGATCGACGGCGCCCACAACGTCCTGAACGCCGCGGCGGCGATCGCGGCGGCTCGGGCGGTCGGCGTCGAGGTGGCCCTCGCCACCGAAGCGCTCGTCGATTTCACCGGCGTCCACCGGCGGTTCGAGCACCGAGGGACCGCGCGAGGAGCGAAGTTCTACGACGACTACGGTCACGTGCCGACCGAGCTCGCCGTCACGTTGGACGTCGCGCGCCGCACGGGACCCGAGCGCCTCGTCGCCGTGTTCCAACCGCACCGGTACTCGCGAACGCAGGCGCTGTGGCGAGAGCTGGGGGAGAGCCTGGTCGAAGCCGACCTCGTCGTGGTGACAGACGTCTACGGCGCGGCGCAGGACCCGATCCCGGGCGTCACCGGCAAGCTCGTCGTCGGCGGCGTGGCGGGCGCCGCTCCCGGCAAGCGGGTCGCCTACCTCCCGCACCGCGCCGACGTCCTGGAGTTCCTGGACCGCGAGGTACGGGCGGGCGACCTCGTCATCACGATGGGCTGCGGCGACGTCTGGATGCTGGGAGACGCCGCGCTCGAACGCATCGGGAACGGTGCCGCGTGAGCGAGGGGATCCGCCGCGCCGAGTCGATCCTGCGGGCCGCCTGTGGGGATCGCGTCCGGACGCACTTCCGTCTGGCGCCGCTCACGTCGTTCCGGATCGGAGGCCCGGCGGCGTTGTATCTGGAGCCACAGTCCGACGCGGATCTCGTTGCTGCGGGCGAGGCCGTCCGCGAGACCGCCATCCTCTTCGTCGTCCTCGGGAAGGGATCGAACGTCCTGGTGTCTGACGCCGGGTTCGCCGGCCTGGTTCTGCGACTCGGCCGCGGCTACCGATGGGCTGCGCGGGAAGGCGACCGTCTCAGGGCCGGCGGTGCGATGCCGCTCCCAGCCCTCGCCGGCGTCGCGCTCTCGCACAGCCTCGCGGGGCTCGAGTTCGGGGTCGCGATCCCGGCGAGCCTCGGTGGCGCGGTGCGGATGAACGCGGGAGCGCACGGACATGAGCTTTCCGAGGTGCTCGAGACGGTCGAGGTGTTCGAGCTCCTCGCGGGGACCGCGCGCAGGATCGCCGCGGCCGACGCGGGCTTCTCCTACCGCAGGTCGGAGCTGCCGGCCGACGCGGTCGTCGTGGGATCGACGGTCGCGCTCGAGCCGGGGGAGCCTTCGGAGATCCGCGCGCTGATGGACGAGGCACGGGATTGGCGCCGTCGCACCCAGCCGCTCGCCGAGCCGAACTGCGGGAGCGTCTTCAAGAACCCCCCCGGGGACCACGCCGCACGCCTGATCGAGGAGGCGGGAGGCAAGGACCTCGCCGTCGGCGGCGCGTCGGTCTCGGCCAAGCACGCGAACTTCATCGTGGCGTCCGAAGGCGCGAGCGCCGCCGACGTCGTGGAGCTGATCCGATCCGTCCAGGAGGTCGTCGAGGCGAGCTCCGGGATCCGACTCGAGCCGGAGGTGCATCTCGTTGGCGATCTGGACCACGCTCCTCGCTGAACGGATCCGCAGTCCCGTCGTGGCGTGGCGGCCCGGCGTCGTGGGGCTCGTCGCCGTCGCAGCGATCGCGGGCGGATTCTTCCTCTCCCGCTCCTCGTTCGCCCATGCGCGCGGGATCGAGGTGAGCGGAACGGATCGCCTCTCGCGATCCGAGATCATCGAGCTGGCGGCCGTGTCGAAGGCGACGAACGTGCTGTGGCTCGACGACGGGAGCATCGAGCGAAGCCTCGAGACCCACCCGTGGGTCGCCGACGCCGATGTCCACGTCGGGCTCCCCGCGACGATCCGGATCGAGATCGTCGAACGGATCCCTGTCGCGGTTGTGAGCGACGGGCTCGGGCGAACCCTCGTGGCCGCCGACGGAACCCCCCTCGGGGCGGCGACGCGGATCCCGGACCTGCCCACGATCCATCTCCCGATGGCCGGGGGGGTGGACGGGAGGGCCTGGCCGGACGGCGCCACCGCGATCGTGTACGGCGCGCGCCCCTCGCCCAGAGGAGCGGCGGCGGCGCTCGGCGCGATGGATCCGGGACTCCGCGCCGACGTGGTGTCGGTCCGGGTCCTTGTCGACGGGACGATGACGATGCGGCTCGGTTCCGGTGTCCACGTTCGGTACGGCGACCGGGCGGCACCGGCGGCGAAGGCACAGGCGCTCGAACGGATCCTCGCCTGGGGTCGCGCGACGGGGGAGCCCGTGGCCAACGTGAACGTGGCCTCCCCTCGAACGCCCGCCGTGCGGCTCGAACCGTAGCCACGCGAACTGTCACGCCACAGCACAACGTGCCTGTTCGGTGTGTTGACGGACCAGGCCTTTGCGAGTAGCGTGCAGCGATTACCGTGAAGTAGATATAACAATCAACTTCGAGTTGAGGTTCACCGTTCGAGCAGGGACAGCACGAGCAGACAGGATCGGGCTAGGGAGACAACTACGGCGTTTCCCCAGGTAGACCGGGGCGCGACTCGCCCGGGGAGCGGAGGTCGCAAGTGATGGATTCTCCTCAGAACTACCTCGCCGTCATCAAGGTCGTCGGGATCGGCGGCGGCGGGGTCAACGCGGTCAACCGCATGATCGAAGGCGGCCTGCGCGGCGTCGAGTTCATCGCGGTCAACACCGATGCGCAGACACTCCTGATGTCTGACGCCGAGGTGAAACTCGACATCGGACGGGAGACGACGCGCGGATTGGGCGCCGGCTCGGACCCCGAGGTCGGTCGTCGCGCCGCGGAGGAGCACGCCGACGAGATCGAGGAGATCCTCAAAGGCGCCGACATGGTGTTCATCACCGCCGGAGAAGGTGGCGGGACCGGAACGGGGGGCGCTCCGATCGTCGCGGAGATCGCGCGGAACCTCGGAACCCTGACGATCGGCGTGGTAACTCGCCCCTTCGGCTTCGAGGGCCGGATGCGCGCGAGCCAGGCCGACGTCGGGATCACGGAGCTGAAGAAGGCCGTCGACACGTTGATCGTCGTGCCGAACGACCGGCTGCTCCAGGTCTCCGACCCAAGCACCCCGATGCTCGACGCGTTCCGGATGGCGGACCAGGTCCTGTTCCAAGGTGTCGACGGGATCACGTCGCTCATCACGACACCCGGCCTGATCAACCTGGACTTCGCCGACGTGAAGTCGGTGATGACCGGCGCGGGCTCCGCGCTCATGGGGATCGGTCACGGCTCGGGCGAGGACCGCGCGGAGGAAGCCGCGAAATCGGCGATCAGCTCGCCGCTGCTCGAGTCCTCGATCGAGGGCGCGCGCGGCGTGTTGCTTTCGATCGCGGGGCCGACGGACCTCTCGCTGCACGAGGTCAACAAGGCCGCCGACCTCATCACCCGGGTGGCGCACCCCGACGCGAACATCATCTTCGGCGCCGTGGTGGACGACGCGCTCGGCGAGGAGGTCCGCGTCACCGTGATCGCGGCGGGCTTCGACAAGCTCGGCGCGACCGCGGCCACGACGTCGCCGTTCGAGAGCCGGCTCTCCCGGCTCCTGGAGGAGCCCGAGCCCCTGGCGGTGGTCTCCGAGGCAGCCCATCCCAGTGTGGGCTTGCGCGAGGAGGAAGAAGAGGTGCGCGGACCCTCGATCCTGGTCGACGACGAGGACGAGATCTTCCGTCCGGCTCCCGAGCCCGTCTCGTTCGATGCGGAGGAGGACCTGGACATCCCGGACTTCCTGAAGAGCTGAGGACACCCCCGGTCCACGCGGCGCGAGTCGTGGGGGCGGGAGACCCGAGCGCAGAGGCGCCCTTCCCCCGCCTCTGGGACGGGTCCCCGCCCCCTCGTCACGTCCGGGCACCGGGTCCGGCCGTCCCGGCGACCGAGGAGTCCCGGCGCCTCGTATCCTCTGTGGCTCCTGTATCCGCTTGTGGTTTCTGTTACCTTCCGTGGCCCGTGGAACGGACCAAGGAGGGAGTGCTCGCGAACCTCGCATCGGTCCGGGGCCGGATCGCGCAGACGTGCGAACGCGTCGGGCGCGAGGTCGCAACGGTCCGCCTCGTCGCGATCGGGAAGGGCGTCGAGGCGCGCGCGCTCGGATGGGTCGTTGATGCGGGGATCGAAGACCTGGGGGAGAACTACGTGCGAGAGCTCCGGGACAAGCACGAGTCGGTCTCCGGCGCGCGGTGGCACTTCGTGGGAACGCTGCAGGAGAGCGGGGCCCGTCACGTCGCCGAGCTCGCCGACGTCGTCCAGACGGTGGTACCGGGCAAAGCCATGCACCGGCTGGCTCGCCGCGCCGCCGACCGGGACCGGACGCTGCCCGCTCTCGTCGAGGTGGACTTCACCGGCGAGCGCATCGGGGTCCGCCCGCAGGAGGTGGCCGCGGCGTGCGACGAGGTGGCCGGGACCGACGGTCTCGCGCTCGCCGGCCTCATGACGCTGCCCCCGCAGACGCCGGCCCCCGAGCAGGCTCGCCCCTATTTCCGGGACCTCCGGGCGCTGCTCGGGGACGTCGCCGAGCGTCATCCGGGAGCCGTCGAGCTCTCGATGGGAATGTCGTTCGATTACGAGGTTGCGATCGAGGAAGGCGCTACGATGGTTCGGATCGGGACCGCGCTCTTCGGGGCGCGGCCCTCGGCGTCGATCGGGAGGACGTGATGGCTGGCGTGTGGAAGAAGACGCTCACCTATCTCGGGCTCGTTGAGGACGAGGAGTTCGAGGAGCTCGACGAGGTCTCCGCGCAACCCGAGCGCGGCGAGGTGCGACGGTTCCAGCGGCCGCAGGCCGTCCGCGAGGTGGCGCTCGAGCCCGAGCACGAAGGCATCGTTCGGACGATCTCCTCCTCACGCGCGGCGACCGCGGGGTCGATCCACAAATCGGAGCCGCGACGGTTCAACGAGGCGCGCGAGATCGCCGACCGCTTCAAGGACGGCATCCCGGTGATCATGAACCTGCAGAGCACCGACGACACGATCGCGCGGCGTCTCGTCGACTTCGCCTCGGGACTCGTCTACGGCATCGACGGCAAGATCGAGATGGTGGCGAACCGCGTGTACCTGCTCACGCCGGCCAACGTCGACGTCTCCGCCGAAGAGCGCGAGCGGATCGCGGGCGGCGACTTCTACAACCAGTTCTGACCGGTCCCGGTCGAGCCTTCGGATGATCGCGCAGGAGACGAACAACGTCGGGCTCGACATCGTCTGCATCGTCCTGACGATCTTCTGGATCCTCCTGCTCGTCCGCGTGATCGTCTCGTGGGCCACCATGTTCGGGTTCCGCCCGCCGATGTACGGCCCGATCAGGAAGATCCTGGATCTGCTGCAAGCCCTCACCGAACCGGTCCTTCGACCTCTGCGACAGCTGATCCCGCCCGTGCGCGCAGGCGCGATGGGATTTGACCTGTCCATCCTCGTGGCGTTCGTTATCCTCATCGTTCTGCAACGCGCTCTTTGCTGACGGGGGGAAGGCCATGCGGAGGAAGAAGGGGGAGGACCGGGCCGTGCCCGAAGGAGGCGACGCTCGGATCACGCCCGTGGACATCCAGCAGGTGGAGTTCCGGCTCGCGTTCCGCGGGTACAACGAGCGGGACGTGGACGCGTTCCTCGACCGGATCACCGAGGACCTCGCCTCGTACGTGGAGGAGAACGGGCAGCTCCGTGGCGGCATGGGCCCCGCGACGGTGGGTCAGGTCTCCGTGGGGGACGGGTCGGCCGAAGCGGATTCGATCGTCTCGCGCGCCCGGGAAGAAGCGGCGGCCATCGTTCGCGGGGCGGAGCAGGAGGCGGCCGCGATCCGCGGCTCCACCGGCGCGCGTGGTGCCGCGCGCGCCGCGGTGGCCCCGTTCCTGAACACGGAGCGGGAGTTCCTGCAGAGCCTCGGATCCCTGGTGCAGACGCACGCCGAGGAGATCAAGCAGATGGTCCTTTCGCTCCGAGCGCGTGAGGAGAACGCGCCGGCACCGGTGGAGCCGAAACCCGTCCCCGCCGTCGCGGGCGCCGCATCCTTGGCGGAGATCCGTGAGCGACTCGGGGTGCCGGAAGGATCCGGCACCGAAGAGGCCGGTGCGGTCGACTCGCCGGTCTTGATCGAGAGCGCGACCGAGCCCGCGTACAGCACCGAGGGCGCGCCGGCGAACGAGGGAAGGGAGCGCTCGCTCCGCGAGCTCTTCTGGGGCGGCGAGGACTGAGGCGTCCGAAACTTCACGCGCTCCGACGGATGAGCCGAAGCCTCACGCGCGACGGAGCGTGAGCGTGACCGTGGCGCCGTCGACCTCGGACGACTGCGTGTAGGTCGCGTCGGCGAGCGGGGACGCGCGCAGCTCGGTCGCGAGCGTCTCGCCGGCTACGTAGTCGGCGTGGGCGTCGAGCGCCTCCGCCACCTCCTCCGAACCCGCGATCCCCAGCACGATCCGATCGCTCACCTCGAGCCCGGCCGTCTTCCGCGCGTCCTGCACCAGGCGGACGAGCTCCCGAGCCAGGCCCTCGCGGCGGAGCTCGGGAGTGAGGTCGAGCTCGAGGGCGATCGTGAGGCCGCCATCGCTCCCCACGCCCCACCCCTCGAGCGTCTCCTGTACGAGGTCGACGTCGCCGGGCTCGAGCGTCACCTCGCCCGATGCCGCGGGGACCGAGGCACGCTCGCCGCGCTCGAGCGCGGCGGCGATCGAGCCGTCGTCTTGCTCGAGCGCGGTCGCGACCTCCTTCACCCGAGCACCGAGCTTGGGCCCGAGCACCTTGAAGTTGGGCTTGGCGCGCCAACGGCCGAGCTGCTCCGCCGACGCGGCGAACAGGACCTGCTTCACGTTGAGCTCGTCGGCGATCAGGTCGAGCAGCGGGCGCAGCGTTCCGTGATCGCCCGCGTAGTGGATCACCGCCTCGAGCAACGGCTGCCGCACGCGCATCTTCGTCTCGGTCCGGATCCGCCTCCCGAGCTCGACGATCGCGCGAGCCGCCGCCATGGCCTCGTCGAGCGAGTCGTCGATCCGTTCCTCGTCGGCGACGGGGTAGTCGGAGAGGTGCACCGAGTCGGGCCGGCCCGCGCGTGCGGCCGCGAGGTTGCGCCACAGCGCCTCGGTGACGAAGGGGGTGAAGGGTGCGAGCGTCTGCACCAGCGCGACGAGGCACTCGTGCAGCGTGAGGAACGCCGCGCGGGTATCCGCACCGCCGGATCCGCCCGGATCCCAGAACCGCCGTCGGGCCCTGCGCACGTACCAGTTCGACAGGTCATCGACGAAGGCGGCGATCGTGCGCCCGGCGTCGGTCGCGTCGTAGGTCTCCAGACCCGTGCGCGCCCGGCGAACGGTGCGCGCGAGCTGCGACAGGATCCACCGGTCGAGCGGCGGCCGGTCGCCGACGGGGATCTCCTGCCCGGAGGCTGGGTCGAACCCGTTCGCGTTCGCATACGTGACGAAGAACGCATAGACGTTCCACAGGGTCAGCAGGAACTGGCGAACGACGTCGTCGAGGATGCCCATGCCGATCCGCCGGTCGGCCCACGGCGAGCCTCCCGTGATGAGGTACCAGCGCAGCGCGTCCGCGCCCTGCCGGTCCAGCACGTCCCACGGGTCGATCACGTTCCCGACCGACTTGGACATCTTGCGTCCCTGCTCGTCGACGATCAGGCCGAGGCACACGACGTTGCGGTAGCAGATCGAGTCGAGATGCAGGACGCCCTCGGCCATCAGCGTGTAGAACCAGCCGCGCGTCTGGTCGATCGCCTCGCTGATGAAGTCGGCGGGGAAGTGCCGCTCGAACTCCTCGAGCCCTCGGCCGAGCTCGGGGTGGTAGCTCCACTGCGCGTAGGGCATCGCGCCGGAGTCGTACCAGGTGTCGATCACCTCGGGAACGCGGACTGCCTGGTCGCCGCACTCCGCGCAGTCGAAGGCCACCTCGTCGATCGCCGGCCGGTGCGGGTCGATCGCCGTCACGTCGCGCCCGGCCAACTCCGAGAGCTCCGTGAGCGATCCGATCGCGGTGTCGTGGCCGTTGCGGCATCGCCAGATCGGCAACGGGGTGCCCCAGTAGCGCTCGCGCGAGAGCGCCCAATCCACGTTGTTCTCCAACCAGTCCCCGTACCGGCCGTGCTTGATGTGGTCGGGGAACCAGTTGACCTGTTCGTTCACCTCGAGGAGGCGTTCCTTCACGGCGGTCGTGCGGATGTACCACGAGGTCCGGGCGAAGTAGATCAAGGGCGTGGAGCACCGCCAGCAGAGCGGGTAGGTGTGCTCGATCGTCTCCGCGCGCAGCAGCAGACCTCGGGTGCGCAGGTCCTCGATGATCGAGGCATCGGCGTCCTTGAAGAAGACGCCGCGGACGAACTCGGGCGCCTCGTCGGTGAAGCGACCCTCGTTGTCGAGCGGCTTGAAGATCGGCCATCCTTCCCGCCGGCCGATCTCGAGGTCCTCGGCGCCGAACGCCGGCGCCATGTGCACCACGCCGGTGCCGTCCTCGAGCGAGACGAAGTCGGCGACGACGACCCGGTGCGCGGCTTCGACGTTCGGATACAGGGGCTCGTAGCGAGCGCCGACGAGGGAGCGGCCCTCGATCGGCGCACCCACGACCCGATCATCCGGTAGGACCTCGTCCTTCTTCGCTTCCGCCAGGATCAGCCGGGCCCCACCGTGCTCGACGACGACGTACGAGGCGTCCTCGGCGACGGCGACCCCCGTGTTCGAGATGAGCGTCCACGGCGTCGTCGTCCACCCGAGGAGGGATGCCCCCACGAGCGCCGGGTCGGACGCCTCGCGGATCCGGAATTGGATGTACACGCTCGGGTCGACGACCTGGGTGTAACCGAGCGCCGTCTCGTGGTCGGACAGCGCCGTCCCGCACCTGGGGCAGTAGGTGGTCACCTTGTCCGACTGGAAGAGGAGGCCCTTGGAGTGCAGCTGCTTGAGCGACCACCAGACGCTCTCGACGTACTCGGTGTTCATCGTCCAGTACGCATCCTCGGTGTCGATCCAGAAACCCAGGCGTTCCGTCATGCGCTCCCAATCGTCGACGTATCGCTTGACGGACTCGCGGCAGAGGCGGTTGAACTCGGCGATCCCGAAGGCCTCGATGTCGCGCTTGCTCTTCGTCCCGATCTCCTTCTCGACCTCCAGCTCGACCGGAAGGCCGTGACAGTCCCACCCGGCCTTGCGGGGAACGTAGTGGCCCGTCATCGCGCGGAACCGTGGGTAGATGTCTTTGAACGCTCTGGACTCGGTGTGGTGGATCCCCGGCTTGCCGTTCGCCGTGGGTGGACCCTCGTAGAAGACCCAGAGCGGGCCGTCCTTGCGCCACTCGAGTTGGCGGTGGAAGACGTCCGCGGTGCGCCAGAACTCAAGCGTTTCGCGTTCGAGCTCGGGGAAGCTCACCTTGGCCTGAACCGGGTCGAACGGTGCCGTGTCCGTCACCTCCCCTCCTACGCGAAACGCCTCGTCCCCTGGTGCCGGGACGAGGCGTGTGCCCCGCGGTACCACCCCGCTTGCCGGGGCCTCTCGGCCCCGGCCACTTCGCGGCTGCGATCACAGCCTTCCGCGCTCACGGGCGGACCCGGCCGCGTCTACTTGGGGCGCGTGGCTCGCGTCCGGTTCGGGCGGCGGCTCGAGGAGGATGTTCGCGGAGGCCCTGCCGCCGGGCTCGCACCGTCCCCGGCTCGCTCCAGGTGGGAACCTCCGCTACTCGTTCCCGTCATCGCCTGTCCGAGGGATGCTACACGGTGGATGGCGCCGATCACGGTTCGCGTGACCCCGAGATCCGGGCGCACGGCCGTCGAGATCGGTCCCGATGGCATCGTCGTCCGAGTGCGTTCGGCCGCGGAGGGAGGCAAGGCCACCGAGGAGGCCAGACGAGCCCTCGCGGAGGCCGCCGGAGTGCCGCCGAGCGCCGTCACGCTCCGATCCGGCTCGCGGTCTCGCACGAAGGTATTCGAGATGCATGGGATGGACGCCGACCAGCTGCTACGGCGCCTCCAAGGCTGCTGAGCAGGTCATTGTCGGGCTCTGTTGCGGGTGCTAGCGTCCCCCGGACCATGGCCGGGAAGACTGTCGTTTCCAAGAAGGAACTCGACGACCTGCGCGAACGCCTGCTCGCCGAGAAGGCGGAGTTGCAGGAGCAATTGACGACGATCGAGGAGCAGTCCTTCGCCGCCTCCCAGTCGGAGCTGTCGGGCGAGGTCTCCTTCGACGAGGAGAACGCGGATGCCGGCTCCTTCACCTTCGAACGCGAACGCGACCTTTCGATCGAGAACAACGTCCGCGACCTGATGCGCAAGATCGAGCGGGCCCTGGCCAGGATGGACGAGGGGACCTACGGCATCTGCTCTCGCTGCGGCAAGCCGATCGAGAAGGCTCGGCTGAAAGTCCTCCCATACGTCGACCTCTGCATCAAGGACGCCCAGGCGCAGTCGCGGCGATAGCGCCGTGACCCGCGCGCGATCGATCACCCTCGCCCTCTACGCCACCGCGGCGGTCGTCTACGCGCTCGACCGTATGACCAAGCTCTGGGTCGAGGCGGCGCTCGCGGGCCGTCCACCGATCGAGATCGTCCCCGGTGTCCTGTCGTTCAACTACACGACGAACTCGGGGGGCGCGTTCGGGCTCGGGCGGAGCGCGCCGTGGTTGTTCGCCGGTGCGACCGTCCTGGTCTCCGTGGTCATCGTGTTCGTCTCGTTCCGGCTGGACCGCCGGCCGCTGGCGCTCGCGCTGGGACTCATCCTTGGAGGGGCCCTCGGCAACCTCACGGACCGCATCCTCAACGGGCCCGGGCTGTCCGGCTCCGTGATCGACTTCATCGACCTTCAGATCTGGCCCGTCTTCAACCTCGCGGACGCATCGATCGTGGTCGGGGCCATCCTGCTCGCGATGTCCTCGGCCCGGCGGGAGGAACCCGAGGGAATGGCGGAGGAAGCCTGAGCCGATGACGGAAGCGTTCGACGCCGATCCCGGCCGGCTCGACGCCGTCGTCGCCGGGCGCCTCGGCGTGACGAGGGCCGAAGCCCAGCGCGCGATCGCCTCGGGCGGTGTCACCGTGGACGGAGCGCCGAGGCCGAAGTCGTTCCGGCTCAGCGGCGGAGAGCGCGTCCGGGTCGAGCTGGGAGCCTCAGCGGTCCTCGCGCCCGAAGGTCCCGCGGTCGACGTCCGATACCGGGACGATCATCTGCTCGTCGTCTCGAAACCCGCCGGCCTTCCGACCCACCCGACGGAGAACCGTCGGACGGGAACGCTGGTGAACCGGCTGCTCGGGATGCAGGTGCCGCTCGCCCCGCGCGGCGGACCGCTTCGCCCAGGGATCGTCCACCGGCTCGACGCCGGCACCTCGGGCCTGCTCGTCGTGGCCTCCGACGACCAGACCTACGAGGCCCTCTCCGCCATGTTCGAGCGGCACGACGTCGAACGGCGATACCTCGCGCTGGTCCGTGGCGCGGTGCCCCATGAACGGTTCGAGGTCGACGCCCCGCTCGGACGCCGGGGCGCGCGGATCCGCGTCGACGCCACCTCGGGACGAGCCGCGGCCACCGCCTTCAAGGTGCGGGAGCGTTTCGGACGGGCGACCTTGCTGGAGGCGATCCCTCGCACCGGCCGCACCCATCAGATCCGCGTGCACCTGTCGGCGGTCGGCCACCCGATCCTGGGTGATGGGCGCTACGGCGGAGGCGGCGACCACGCGAGGGGGCTCGGCCTCGACCGGCCGTTCCTGCACGCGTGGCGGATCGCGTTCGACCATCCGGCGACCGGCGAACGGGTCGAGCTGGAGGAGCCACTCCCGCCGGAACTCGAGGAGGCGCTGCGGCGGGTCAGGAGGGAGGACTGACCCGCCGCCGGCGTCGGTTCAGCGCCGTACGCGCTCGGCCTCGCGCAGGTACAGCGCGTATTGCGTCCGGACCTCCTCCCGAGAGGCGAGAAGCGCGTCCTCGACCTCAGGGGAGAGCGTCCGGGACTCGATCAGCGCGTTGAGCTTGGCGGGGTCGACCGAGAGCACCTGCTCCCACATCCCGAGCGGTTCCAGGATCTCGCGCACCTTCTCCTCGATGGGGGCGGTGACGTGCTGGGGGCGGCGGTCGATCCCCGCGCCGTCGGAGCCGAAGAGCCGCCGGTACCCGTGCTCGTCGGCGAACGCGTTGATCAACGGCACGAGCTCGTCGAAGCGACGGTAGGTCTGGCGTGTCTGCCGCTTGAGCCCGATCCATTCGTCGACGATCTCGGTCATGCGCGGCGCGGCATCGTGTTCCTGTTGCTCGTACCGGTGCCGGAAGAGCGGACACAGTGCTTGGTAGTCACACCAGTCGCAGAGCGGGTTCTGGCGCGGCTCGAACTTCCCCGCGGCGACGCGCTCGGCCACGGTCGCGATCCTCCGGCGGAGCTCGTCGACGTCGGCCGGCGTTCGCTGGGTCGTCATGCGCTGGCCGGGAAGGAGGTAGTAGAGCGTCAGCCGTTCCGGCTCGATGCCCCAGATCTCCTTCGCCGCGAGGTGGTAGACGGAGAGCTGGAGGTCGCCGTCGATCCGAGACTGCGGAGGCAGTCGGCGGTTCGTCTTGTAGTCGATGATTTCGTACCCGCCGCCGGGGATCCGGTCCATGCGGTCGATCACGCCGGAGAGCTCGACCCCTTCGACGTCGATCCTGAACTTGAACTCCAGGGCTGCGGGGATCCGGTAGTCCTCGGCGTTCTCCCGATGGTACTGCGCGAGGACCTGACGTCCGTGATCGCGATACATCCGTTCCTCGGACTCGTTCGAGAAGCCGGTCGAGACCCACACCGCCTCGAGCATGTCGTGCAGCTCGACGAGCGGCGGCGGGACCGGGACGGGTCGGTTGTGGAACAGGTGCAGGGCTTTGTGGAGGGAGTCGCCGAACGCCAGCGCGGGGGAGGGAGCCTGCGGCATCCGGTCCTCGTACTGGAACTTGAACTTCGCGGGACACGTTTCGTACGTGTTGATGCTCGAGTACGAGAGTCGCATCCGCTTCTTCTTCCTCCGAGCCCGGAGTGCGGACCGTGGCTCGACTTGCCTCCGACGTTCGCCGAGTCTATCCTTCGAACGGCAGGAATCACAAGCATGTAAGTATCCACAGGTTATCCCCGGACCGGCGCCGGTTTCCCCCAGGCAGAGCAGGAGCAGAGGGCTTGTCGAGCGTTCGCAGCTTCGTCCACCTGCATTCCCACACGGAGTACTCGCTGCTCGACGGTGCTTCCCGGATCCCCGACCTGTTCGAGCGCGCCGCCGCCGCCGGCATGCCGGCGCTCGCGATGACCGATCACGGCGCGATGTTCGGTGCGCTCAATTTCTACGAGGCGGGGGTCGCCGCGGGGGTCAAGCCCATCCTCGGGGTTGAGGCCTACGTCGCTCCGGTCTCCCGGCACGACCGCACGCCCGGCCAGAGCGAGGAGAAATACCGGCACCTCACGCTGCTCGCCCGCAACGAGGCCGGGTACCGGAACCTGCTCAAGCTCGTCACGGAAGCGCACATCGAGGGCTTCTACCATCGCCCCCGGATCGACAAGTCGCTCCTCTCCGAGCACTCCGAGGGCCTGCTCGGGTTGTCGGGATGCCTGGCCTCCGAGATCGCGCAGCTCCTCCTCGCCGGGAACGAGGCCAAGGCCAAGGACGTCGCGGGCGAGTACTCCGACATCCTCGGCGTCGGGAACTTCTACCTCGAGCTCCAGGACCACGGGATCGGGGACCAGCGGACGATCCTGCCACGCCTCGTCGACCTCGCGGCTCGCACTGGTCTCCCCCTCGTCGCGACGAACGACCTGCACTACACCGAACGTGAGGACGCGAAGCCGCACGACATCCTCCTGTGCATCCAGCAGCAGAAGGTGCAGACGGACATGAACCGCCTTCGCTTCGACTCCGACGAGTTCTACTTGAAGAGCGCGGAGGAGATGCGCGAGGTCTTCCGCGATGTGCCGGAGGCCTGCGACAACACGCTGGCGATCGCGGAGATGTGCGAGCTGCGACTTCGTTACGGGGACGACGTCCCTCTCGAGGAGCGGTTCCATGTGCCGCGGTTCGAGCCGCCAGAGGGGATGGAACGAGACGCGTACCTCCGCCACCTCGTCGACGAGGGAGCACGGGCGCGCTACGGAGAGCTAGGCCCCGAGATCCGCGATCGCATCGATCACGAGCTCGAGGTCATCACCTCGATGGGTTTCTCCGGCTATTTCCTGATCGTCTGGGACCTCATCAGGTTCGCCCGCGAAAGCGGGATCCGGGTCGGCCCCGGCAGGGGATCGGCGGCAGGGTCGGTCGTGTCCTACGCGCTCCGGATCACCGACCTGGACCCACTCCGGTACGGACTCATCTTCGAACGCTTCCTGAACCCGGGCCGGATCCAGATGCCCGACATCGATATGGACTTCGACGACCGCCGCCGGGACGAGGTCATCCGGTACGTGGCCACGAAGTACGGATCGGACCACGTCGCGCAGATCATCACGTTCCAGACGATCAAGGGGAAGCAGGGGATCCGGGACTCGGCCCGGGTGCTGGGCTTCCCCGCGAGCGTCGGGGACCGCCTCTGCAAGATGTACCCGCCCGCGGTGCTCGGCCGCGAACACCCGATCGAGGAGGCCCTGAAGCTCTCATCGGAGCTTCGGGACGCGTACGAGAAGGAGCCCGAGGCGCGCGAGATCGTCGATAGCGCCCGGGCGCTCGAGGGCCTTCGCCGCGAGGACTCGGTGCACGCCGCCGGAGTGGTGATCGGCGACGCCCCGCTCGTGAACTACCTGCCGCTCAAGCTCTCGAAGGACTCGCGCGACGACTCGCGCCGGATCGTGACCCAGTTCGACATGCACGGGGTCGAGAAGCTCGGTTTGCTGAAGATGGATTTCCTCGGCCTCCGGACCCTGACGGTGATCGAGGACACGCTCGGCCACCTCCGGCGCCGGGACGTCGAGCTCGACATCGACCACGTGCCGCTGGACGACGGGGACGTCTACGCGATGCTCCAGCGCGCGGATACGACCGGCGTGTTCCAGATGGAGTCCCCCGGCATGCGCCAGCTGATCCGCGTGCTGGCGCCCGACCGGTTCGAGGACCTGATGGCGCTCGTGGCGCTGTACCGTCCGGGCCCGCTGAACGCCGGGATGCACAACGAGTACGCCGAGCGCAAGCACGGTCGCAAGCCGGTCACGTTCCCGCACGACGACCTGCAGGACATCCTGGAGCCCACCTACGGGATCATGGTGTACCAGGAGCAGGTCATGCAGATCGCCGTCCGCATGGGCGGCTACTCGATGGCGGAGGCCGACATGCTCCGCCAGGCGATGGGCAAGAAGATCCGCGCGAAGCTCATGGTGCACAAGGAAACGTTCATCGAGGGATGCCGCAGCAACGGCTACGCGGAGAAGCTCGCGAGGCAGATCTTCGAGCTGATGGAACCCTTCGCCGACTACGGCTTCAATGCATCGCACGCCTGTGCGTACGGCTACGTGGCGTACCAGACCGCGTACCTGAAGCATCACCATCCCGTGGAGTACATGTCGGCGGTCCTCACGAGCGTGAAGGACGACAAGGACCGCAAGCCCTTCTATCTGAACGCGTGCCGGCTGACGGGCATCGAGGTCCTGCCACCGGACGTGAACGATTCCGAGCTCGATTTCGCGCCCGCTCCCGGGGACGGGTCGAAGATCCGGTACGGCCTGTCCGCCGTTCGCAACGTCGGGTCGGGAGCGGTCCAGCAGATCATCGACGCGAGAACCCACAAGGGCGGCTTCACCGCCTACGCGGACTTCTGTCGCAAGGTGGAGCCCTCGGTGCTCACGAAGAAGGTGCTCGAGAGCCTGATCTACGCCGGCGCCTTCGACTCCCTCGACTATCGGCGGCGGGCACTGATCGAGAGCCAGGAGAAGGTCTCGGCGCCGATCGCGGCCGAACGCAAGGCGGAGGCGGCCGGACAGTTCTCGCTGTTCGGCGGGGGGGACCGGGCCGCGACTGAGATCGACGAGTCCGTGCTCGCCGGGGACGAGTTCGACAAACGCACGCTGCTGCGGCTGGAGAAGGAGGTCCTCGGGCAGTTCGTGACCGACCATCCGCTCCTCGGGGTGAAGGACCTCCTCGCCGCGCAGACCGACCTCGAGCTCTCCGACGTGGGGAACCTCGGCGACGGGGACCTGGTGACCGTCGGGGGGATCGTGGGCGCGGTCGCGCGCAAGTTCACGAAGAAGGGCGACCCGTTCGCGCAGTTCCGGCTGGAGGACCTGACCGGCGGCGTGACCATCGTCGCGTTCCCGAACGTCTACGGACAGGTCCCCGAGCTGATCGAGACTGACGCGATCGTCGTCGTCCGCGGTCGTGCGGACCTCCGGGGTCGCGAGCTCCAGCTCCGGGCGCTCGAGATCGCGGAGCCCGATCTCGGCGCCGCCGCCCGGCGCGCGGAACCCTCGGGCACGCTCGTCGTGGACGTCGCCGCCGCCAGCTGCACGAACGCCGTGATCGCCAAGCTCAAGGAGCTGTTGAGCGCACACTCGGGCAGCGCGCCGGTGCAGGTTCGTTTCCTTTCCTCGCAAGGCGTGACGCCCCTCGAGGTGGGGACCTTCCGCGTGAACGCCGGCGCCGGCCTCCTGTCGGAGCTTCGAGGTCTGCTCGGCAAGGACGCGGCGAAGGTCATCCTGCGCAACGACCGGGACCAGGAAACGGTCCGGGTCCCCGACGTCGCGCCCGCGTCGCGCTGAAGCGCGCGTCCGCGGAGCAGCCTTCCGACGGAGCGGCCTTCCGGCGCCGAGACCGCCCGCTACGCTCATCGGGTGCCGTTCGAGGTGATCCCCGCGATCGACGTGTCCGACGGACGACTCGTGCGGATGTCCGGTGGCGGGACGGTCCCGCTCGACGTGCACGGCGGGAACCCCGCCGCCGCGGCCGCGTCTTTCGTGGCGTCCGGGGCCACGAGGCTCCATTTCGTCGACGTTGATCTCGCCCACACGGGCGTCGCGACCAACCTCGACCACCTGCGAGCGATCGCGGCACTCGGCGTCCCGGTCCAGGCGAGCGGCGGGGTGACCTCCGCGGAGCAGATCGACGCCTTGATCGCGGCCGGAGCCGGTCGCGTGGTCCTCGGTTCGGCCGCGCTGGCTGCCCGACACGCGACCGAACGAACGATCGCCTCTTTCCAGGACCGGGTGTGCGTCGGGATCGAGGCGAGCGGTCCCACGATCCGCCCGCGCGGCGCGGAGGTCGAGCTCCCGCTCTGGGACACGCTCCTTTGGCTGGGGGAGCTCGACGTCTCGCGGTACGTCTTCACCGAGGTCGATCGCGTCGGCATGCTCGAAGGTCCCGAGCTGGACGGGATCTGGGCCCTGGCGACGCATACCGGCAAACCGGTCATCGCGTCGGGCGGGATCCGCTCGATCGACGACCTGACCGCCGTGGCCCGGCTCGGCGGTGGTGTCGAGGGCGCGGTGGTGGGTCGTGCGTTGCACGAGGGCCTGAACCTCGCCGAAGCCCTGCGCGCGGTCGGCTGACCCGTACACTTCCGGCCCACCGATGGGCTTCCTCACCGAGGTCGTGGATGGCGTCCGGCGCAGGCTGGAGCGCCAGCCTCTGGACGATCCCAAGCTGATGGCGCTCGCGCTGCGCCTCCCGCCCGCGAGGCCCTTCGCGGGCACGCTGTGGTCGGCTCCCGCGCCTGCCGTGATCGCCGAGGTGAAACGGTCCTCGCCCTCGGCCGGACGGATCGCGGATGCCGACCCTGCCACCCTCGCCCGGACGTACGAGGCGGCGGGGGCCGCCAGCGTGTCGGTGCTCACCGAGCACGAGCACTTCGACGGCGCGCTCGCCGACCTCCGAGCCGTCCACCTGGCGGTGAAGGTGCCCGTGCTCCGCAAGGACTTCCTCGTCCACCCGGCGCAGGTGATCGAGTCCCGGGTCGAGGGTGCCGACGCGGTGCTCCTCATCGCCGCGGCGCTCGAGGAGTCCGAGCTGAAGGCGTTGGTTGCCACGGCCGACGACCTGGGACTGGGAACACTGGTCGAAACGCATTCGGAACAGGACCTGGAGAAGGCGCTGGCCACCGACGCCAAGGTCGTGGGCGTCAACGCCCGGGACCTGGAGACGCTCGAGGTCGATCCGGAGCGTGCCCTCGACCTGCTCGGGGGGGTGCCCGGCGATCGCATCGCCGTGTTCGAGAGCGGGGTGTCCACGCGCAGGGACGTCGAGCGCGCAACGGCCGCCGGAGCGCGGGCCGTCCTGGTCGGCGAGGCCCTCATGCGGGCCGAGGACGCCGGGGCGAAGCTCCGAGAGCTCCGGGGAGCGCCCTCGTGAGCGCGCAGGTCACGCTGCCCGATGCGCGGGGGCGGTTCGGACGTTTCGGCGGCCGCTACGTCCCCGAGGTGCTCATCCCGGCGCTCGACGAGCTCGCGGACGCGTGGTCGGAGCTCCGAGACGACCCGACGTTCCGCGCCGAGCTCGACGCGCTCCTTCGTGACTACGTCGGCAGGCCGTCGCCGCTGACGTTCGCATCGCGGCTCTCGGAGCTGCTGGGGTACCGGCTGTGGCTGAAACGAGAGGATCTCAATCACACGGGCGCGCACAAGATCAACAACACGCTCGGGCAGGTGCTGCTCGCGAGGCGTCTCGGCAAGCGGCGGATCATCGCCGAGACCGGGGCGGGCATGCACGGGGTTGCGACCGCAACCGCCTGCGCCCTGTTCGGCCTGCCGTGCGTCGTCTACATGGGCGAGGAGGACACCGTCCGGCAGGCGCCGAACGTCGCGCGGATGCTGCTGCTCGGCGCCGAAGTCGTGTCGGTGACCTCGGGGAGCCGGACGCTCAAGGACGCGATGAACGAAGCGATGCGCGACTGGGCGGCCACCGTGCAGGACACGCATTACGTGATCGGCTCCGTCGCGGGTCCTCATCCCTTCCCGGTGATGGTGCGCGAGTTCCAGCGCGTCATCGGCGACGAGACGCGTTCGCAGATCCAGGAGGCCGAAGGCCGCGATCCCGATGCGGTGGTCGCGTGCGTTGGGGGCGGGAGCAACGCGATGGGGATCTTCGCCGCCTTCCTCGGCACGCCGTCCGTACGTCTGATCGGCGTCGAGGCCGGCGGTCGCGGCGACGGCCTGGGCGAGCACTGCCGGTCGCTGACGCTCGGAGATCCCGGTGTCCTGCACGGCTCGTTCTCGTATCTGCTGCAGGACGAGGACGGACAGGTCGTGCCGACCCATTCGATCTCGGCCGGCCTCGACTACCCGGGCGTGGGTCCGGAACACTCGTACCTCAAGGAGGCCGGTCGCGCGGAGTACGTCTCGGCGACCGATGCCGAAGCGCTCGCCGGCTTCCAGGCGCTCGCGCGGAACGAGGGGATCCTGCCCGCGCTCGAGCCGGCGCACGCGATCGGCTGGCTGCTGTCGCGCCCGCTGCCCGAAGGATCGCTCGTCGTCGCGAACGTCTCCGGCCGGGGCGACAAGGACCTCGAGACGGTGCGCGCCGCGCTCGGCCGGACACTCGACGTGGATGCCTGACCTCGAAGTCGCGCTCCGCGCACGGCGGGACGGCGGCGGACGGGCCTTCGTTCCGTACGTGACGGGAGGGCTCGAGGGGGTCGACGCGGGCCTTCTCCGCGGGCTGGCGGACGCCGGCGCCGACGCGATCGAGCTCGGGATCCCGTTCTCCGACCCGGTGATGGACGGCGGCGTCATCCAGGAGGCCTCGCGCCGGGCGCTCGGGTCCGGGACGCGGCCGGCCGACGTGCTCGCCACGGTGAAGGAGGCCGGGGTCGGCGTGCCGGTAGCCGTGATGACGTACTTCAACCCCGTCCTTCGCCACGGTGTGGAGACCTTCCTGCGAGCGGCGGCCGATGCGGGGGTCGCCGGTGTGATCGTGCCGGACCTGCCCGTCGACGAGGCGGAGGACCTGGCTCGCGGGTGCCGGGAAACGGGTCTGGCGCCCGTGCTCCTCGCGGCGCCCGGCTCCAGTCCCGAGCGTCTCCGCTCGATCGCCGGGCTCGCCGGCGGGTTCGTCTACTGCGTCGCGACGTACGGCGTCACGGGTGAGCGAGAAGCGCTGGCCGGCACAGCCGAGGACCTGGTCGCGGCGCTCAGGCCGCTCACCGACCTCCCGCTCCTGGTGGGGGTCGGGATCGGCACCCCCGAGCAGGCCGCCCAGGCGTGCCGCTTCGCCGACGGCGTGATCGTCGGGAGCGCGCTCGTGCGGCATCTCGTGGCCGGCGAGCGCGACGCCGCACTCCGGCTGGGCGCCGCGTTCCGGGCCGCCGTGCCTGTCTAGGCATCCCCCGGGTCGGCTCCTTGCGTACAGATACCCGGAGGCGGTCCGGGGGCCGAGTGGCCCCCCGGACGGGGGATGTGATAGGTAGCTGTCCTGGCGGGCGGGATCAGACGGCGAGATCGGCCGTCGATCCCCGCTCGCTACGTGATGCAGGACCGATCGACCCGGAGGGGGGTTTGGATGAGGAAGCAAAAGTTCTTCACCGTGTTCGCTCTGTTCGCGGCATTGACCTTCGTCGCGGCAGCTTGCGGTGACGACGAAGGAGATGGCACCGGCGCGACCGGTGCGACCGACGGGGCCACGGGTAGCGCCGTCGACTGTGAGGCGGACGAGTTCGGCTGCGTCGAGGTCGCCGCGGGCGAACCGATCCACCTCGCATCGCTGCTCTCGATCTCGGGTGAGACCGCGGCCCTCGGCACCGACAGCAACCATGGGATCGAGCTCGCGATCGACAACCTGGACGGCGCGCTCGACGCGACGCCCGGCCAGCTGCTGGGGCACGACATCGAGCTCACGCAGGAGGACGACGGCTGCTCGGCCGAGGGCGGCCAGGCCGGAGCGACGGCGCTCGCGGCGGACACGACCGTGGTCGCCGTGATCGGGACGACCTGCTCGAGCTCGGCGCTGGGCGTCGCCGACACGATCCTGTCGGACGTCGGCATGCTCCTGTTCTCGCCGTCCAACACGAACCCGGGTCTGACGTCGGAGGATGCCCACCAGCCCTTCTACGCCCGCACGGCCCACAACGACAAGATCCAGGGCGCGATCGTGGCCGAGTACGCCTTCAACGAGCTGGGCATCGACACGGCCGCCACGATCAACGACGAGAGCCCGTACGCGGATGGCCTCGCTCTCGCGTTCCGCGACAACTTCGAGAATCTCGGCGGAACCATCACGGCCATCGAGCAGGTGAATAGTGCCGACGCCGATCTGTCGACGGTGCTGCGGAACATCGCCGAGGGCGAGCCTGGCGCGGTGTACGGTCCGAACTTCAACCCGGTGTGTGCCTTCACCTACTCGCAGGGTGCCGACATCCTGCCCGACGGTACCGTGCAGCTGGGCTCCGATGGATGTCTCGAGTCCTCGTTCGTCGACACCGCCGGGAGTCCCAGCGGGGACTACTTCGCCTCGTCGCCGGACGTGACCGTGTTCCAGGAAGGCGCGTTCTACAACGACGAGTTCCTCCCGGCGTACCAGGAGCAGTTCGGCACGGAGCCGACCGCAGTGTTCCACGCGCATGCGTTCGACGCATCGAACGTCCTGTTCCAGGCGATCGAGCAGGTCGCCGTGGACGACGGGAGCGGCAACCTCACGATCTCGAGAACGGCGCTGAAGGACGCGGTGTTGGCGACCAGTGGCTACGAGGGGATCACGGGCATCGTCACGTGCACGGAGCTGGGGGACTGCGCGACCGACGTCACGATCGGCATCTTCCAGTATCCGAACTGGCCGGTGGAGGGCGGGGAGGACCCGAACACGCCGGTGTACACGGACACGAAGACGCTGGCCGACGTCCTCTAGTCGGACGGATCGTCGGAACGCAACCGCACGCTGCGGGTGGGCCCCCGGCCCACCCGCAGCGGCGCGTTTCGGGAAGGAATAGGCTCCCGCGACATGGCGACGGTGACGGATCCGCCGACCCGCGAGGTCCGGATGGGGCGCCTGGAGCGGCTGCCGTGGCGTCGCGTCATCCTGATCGTCCTTGCGGTCTTCATCGTCGGGACGGTCTCGATCGGGGCTCTTCGGACCCTCACCCTTCCCGAGGGCCAGCGCTACTCCGCGGACGCCTGGCGCGACTTCGTCGTCCTCGGGATCGCCCAGGGAGCGATCTACGCGCTGATCGCCCTCGGCTACACGCTCGTCTACGGGATCCTTCGGATGATCAATTTCGCCCACGGCGAGGTCTTCATGCTCGGCGCGTTCGCCGCGTACTTCTTCGTCGACGCCTACGCGGCGACCGGGTTCTTGGACCGACACCCCCTCCCGGCGATCGGGATCCTGCTGGTGGTCGCGATGGCCGCGTCCGTGGGAGTGGCGGTGCTGCTGGAGCGCGTGGCGTACCGGCCCCTGCGGGGCGCCCCGCGGCTCGTCCCGCTGATCACGGCGATCGGAGCCTCGTTGTTCCTTCAGAACACGGCACGGGGGTTCTTCGGGGCCCAGACGCGGGGATTCCGCAAGCCCGAGATCCTCCAGGGAAGCTGGACGATCCTCGGCAGCGAGATGCCTCGCATCCGCGTGGTGGTCTTCCTCACGGCGGCCCTCGCGGTGGTCGTTCTCACGCTCTTCATCTCCAGGACCAAGACCGGGAAGTCGATGCGCGCCGTCGCCGAGGATGCGGAGATCGCCAGCCTCATGGGCATCAAGGTCGACCGGGTCGTCGTGACGACGTTCGCCATCGGTGGGCTGCTCGCCGGGATCGCCGCCGTCCTGTTCGCGCTGACCTTTGAGGGAGTCAACTTCTCGATGGGCTTCCGGCCGGGGATCGCCGCCTTCACGGCCGCGGTACTGGGCGGGATCGGAAGCATCTCCGGCGCGGCGTTGGGCGGGCTCTCGTTGGGACTCCTGCAGGCGATCGGACCCTCGTTGATCCTCACGGGCTACCACGTCCCTTCGCCGTTCCAGCTCAAGGATGCGTTCACGTTCCTCGTGCTGGTGCTGGTGCTGATCTTCCGGCCCGGCGGCATCCTGGGAACCGGCGAGGCGGAGAAGGTCTGACGGTGGGCCCGGTACCGGTGCGTTCGGCGATAGGCGGCGGGCTGATCGGTGCCGTCGTGTCGATCTACCTCGCGCTGGTCGGACTGACGGAGCGGTTCAGCGACCTCGAGCTCGTGGGGGAGCAGGTGACCCTCGGCCGAGTCCTGCTCGTCCTGCCCCCGTTCGTCGCCGCGTACGTCGTGACGCGACCCAGGGTCGTGGCGGGGGTGCGGCGCGTGCCGACGCCGGCACACGGCGCCGTGGCGGGTGCCGCCACGGGGCTCGTCTCGATCGGGGCCTTCGCCGCGGCGATCGTGTTCGCGGAGTGGTTCGACGTCAACCGCGTGCGGCAGGTGTTCATCGCGGCGTCACCCACACTGATCGAGTTCGTGACGTTCGAGCGTGGCTTCGCCGCGGGCATCGTGCTCCTGATCGCCCTCGGGTTCGTCTCCGGCGTCGCCGGGGGCGTCATCCGGAACGCCTCCCCCCAGTTGCGTTCTCCGCTCATCCTCGGGATCGCCGCGACGCTCCTGATGGGCCTGTTGCAGCGCATCATCCCGGTCGCCATGCGGGAACTGGGCGTGGAGCCGGACTTCCTCTACGAGCCGTCCGGAGGCCTCACCCTCGCCGGGGGGATCGGCGTCTTCGTGATCGCCGTCGTGGCCAGCGCCCTGTGGACGCGGAGCGGTCCGGCCGCCAGGGAGCGCGCCCGCTCGACGGTCCGTGAGCAGCCGGCAACGCGTACGGCGCTCCTGATCGTCCTGGTGGTGCTGCTCGGGATCCTCCCCTTGCTCGTCGGGGCGGTGATCTCCGAGGTCCTGGGGACGGTCATGGTGTTCATACTCCTGGGTCTCGGCCTGAACATCGTGGTCGGCTACGCCGGCCTGCTCGACCTCGGCTACGTGGCCTTCTTCGCGTTCGGCGCCTACGCGCTCGCGCTCCTTTCCGGGGCCACGTTGAACACGACCGCCGGCGCAGCCGATCCGGCCTTCTCGGCGAACCTGAACTTCTACATCGCGGTCATCGTGGTCGTGATCCTCGCGGCGGGACTCGGCCTGCTGATCGGAGCGCCGGTCCTGCGGCTGCGAGGCGACTATCTCGCGATCGTCACGCTCGGCCTGGGCGAGATCGTGAGCATCCTGACGCAGTCTCGTTGGCTCGCCCCGCTCGTCGGGGGACCACAGGGGATGCGCGGGATCACCGACGCCGAGATCGCGGGCTACTCGTTCCGCGCGCCGCAGCACTTCTATTACCTGGCGCTCGCCTTCGTGATCCTCGCGATCTTCGTGTCCTGGCGTCTGTCCTCCTCGCGCGTCGGTCGCGCCTGGAACGCCATGCGCGAGGACGAGCAGGTCGCCGACGCGATGGGCATCAGCACGACGAGGTACAAGCTCCTTGCCTTCGCGATGGGTGGTGCGGTCGGCTCGCTCGGTGGCGCGCTGTTCGCCGTCAAGATCGGCTCGCTCACACCGGCGAGCTTCGAGATCCTCGTGTCGATCACCGCGCTCGCCGTCGTGATCCTCGGCGGACTCGGGAGCATCCCCGGCGTGGTCGTCGGGGCCTTGGTGCTGATCGGGCTGCCCGGGTTGCTCCGCGAGTTCGAGGAGTACCGGCTCTTGATCTACGGCGGCGTGCTGGTCGCGATCATGGTGCTCCGGCCCCAGGGCCTCGTTCCGAACGTCCGCCGGATGCACGAGCTGCAGGAAGACGAGATGACGCAGGACGCGTGGGCCAAGCCGAAGACCGAGGGCGAGGTCGAGGAGACGTACGCGGCGGCGGTCGCCGGCGGGCGCCTCGGCGCCGAACCCGAGGAGGAGATAGCGGAGTGAGCTCGGGCACGCCCCTCCTCGAGCTGCGGAACGTGGCCAAACACTTCGGCGGCCTGTACGCGCTCTCGGGTCTGGACATGCACGTCGATGCCGGGGAGATCGTGTCGGTGATCGGGCCGAACGGCGCGGGCAAGAGCACGATGTTCAACGTCGTCACGGGGCTGTACGAACCCGACGACGGCGCCGTCTTCTACCGGGGCGAGCGCCTGGTCGGCCTCGCGCCGAACCAGATCACGCGGCTCGGCGTCGCCCGGACCTTCCAGACGGTCCACCTGTTCCCGAACATGACCGTGCTCGAGAACGCGATGGTGGGGCAGCACTGCAGGACGACGTCCGGCGTCTTCGGCGCCGTGTTCCGCCCGCCGTCGACGCGACGCGAGGAAGAGCGCATCCGCCAGCGCGCCAAGGAAGCGCTCGAGTTCTTCGGCTCGCGCCTGGCCGGGTACCGGCAGGAGCAGCCGGCGAACGCGCTCTCGTACGCGAATCGTCGCAGGCTCGAGATGGCCCGCGCGATCGCGACGGAGCCCACTTTGATCATGCTCGACGAGCCGACGGCCGGGATGAACCCGACCGAGACGCTCGAGCTCAGGGACCACATCGTCCGCATGCGGGACCAACTCGGCTTCACCGTCCTCGTGATCGAGCACGACATGCGGGTCGTGAAGGGCGTGTCCGACCGCGTGATCGCGCTCGACTACGGGCGGAAGATCGCGGAGGGCGCGTACGACGAGGTGGCGAACAACCCGCAGGTGGTGGAGGCGTACCTCGGCACGAAAGCGGCGGGATGAGCACCGAGACCCCGGGGATGGTGCAGACGCCCGGTCCCAGCGAGACGGGTGTCGCCACGCAGCCGGTCGAGACCGACGCGCTGCCCGCCCCGGCCGAGCCGGCGACTTCGGTCGACGGCGACCGGAAAGCGGTCCTCGAGCTCCGCAACGTGAGCACGCACTACGGCCTGGTCGCCGTCCTTCGCAACGTCGACGTGGAGATCTACCAGGGCGAGATGGTTTGCCTGCTCGGAGGGAACGCGAGCGGCAAGACCACGACGCTCAAGACCATCCTCGGCTACGTGAAGCCCTCCGAGGGTGAGGTCCTGCTGGACGGCGAGGTCGTCAGCGGCCTTCCGACGAACGAGATCGTCGCGCGCGGCATCTCGATGGTGCCGGAGAACCGCCGCCTGTTCGGGAACATGACGGTCTCGGAGAACCTGGACCTGGGTGCGTACCAGCGGAAGGATCGTGTGAAGGTCGCCGAGGACCGCGAGCACATCCTGGAGACATTCCCCCGGATCCGCGAGCGGTTGAAGCAGAAGGCCGGAACGCTTTCGGGCGGCGAGCAGCAGATGGTCGCGATGGGGCGCGCGTTGATGGCCGACCCGAAGGTGCTCCTGATGGACGAGCCGTCGATGGGCCTCGCGCCGATCCTCGTCGAGCAGGTCTTCGAGATCATCAAACAGATCCGCGGTCTCGGCCGGACGGTGTTCGTGGTGGAGCAGAACGCGAACATGGCGCTATCCATCGCCGACCGCGGGTACGTGATCCAGACGGGCGAGGTAGTCCTCGCCGACACGGCCCAGAACCTGCTCGCCAGCCCCTTGATGCGGGAGGCGTACCTCGGCGAGCTCTGAGCCCCGGACGACCGCCGTGATCGGGCCGGAGGCGCTCGCGCGTTCGCTTCCGATGGCAGCCGCGATCGATGCGCTGGAGGCGGCGTTCGGGGCCGACCCGCTACCGGAGTCGCCGCTTCGGAGCCATATCGAGACCGCGAGCGGCACACTGCTCGTGATGCCGGCATACGGAGCATCCGGTGTGGGCGTGAAGCTCGTGACGCTCACGCCGGCGAACTCTGAGAAGGGCCGGCCGTTCATCCACGCCGTCTACGTCTTGTTCGACGCCGAAACGCAGTCGCCCGTGGCGACGTTCGACGGGGCGGCGCTGACCGCGCTTCGGACCGCAGCGGTCAGCGGACTGGCGACTCGATGGCTGGCACGGCCGGATGCGCGGAGGCTGGTGCTCTACGGGGCCGGAGTGCAGGCGCGATCGCATCTGGACGCGATGCGGGCAGTTCGTCCGGTCGAGGAGCTCGTGATCGTCTCGCGCGGACGCGATGCAGCGGAAGACCTCGCGAGATCGGCGTCGAGCGGAGGGCTCCGGGCGTCCGTCGGGGCGCCCGGAGCCGAACGGGACGCGGATCTGGTGTGCACGTGCACGACGAGCTCGACCCCGGTGCTCGAAGGCGCGAACCTTCCCGAAGGCGTCCACGTGAACGCCGTCGGCGCGTACGCCACGACGATGCGCGAGCTCGACGCGGAGGCGGTCCGCCGCGCGCGGGTCGTGGTCGAGACGCGGGAGGCCGCGGCCGAGGAGGCGGGGGACCTGGCCATCGCGATGGCGGAGGGAGCCATCGGGCGGGATCACGTGCTTGCAGACCTGTCAGAGGTGGTGCGAGGGACGCGGGTTCGCGGCTCCGACGAAGACATCACGCTCTTCAAGTCCGTCGGCGTCGCGTTCGAGGATCTCGTCGTCGCGCGGGCCGCGGTCGATCGGCTGGGCTCGTGAACGGCCGCGTGAGTCGGACCGCCGACGTCGTCGTCGTCGGTGGGGGAGTCGTGGGCGCCAGCGCCGCGTACAACCTCGCGATGGCCGGTGTGGGGCGCGTCGTGCTGCTCGAGCGCGAGGACCGGCTCGCGGCCGGGTCGACCGGCGCGTGCGCCGGAGGGGTCCGGACGCAGTTCTCGAGCGAGATCAACATCCGGCTCTCGCTCGCGAGCGTGCCGATGATCACGGGGTTCACGCAGGAGCACAGTCTCCCGCTCGACGTCGCCCGGCACGGCTACCTGTTCCTCGTGCGGGACGAAGCCCTGTGGCGCGACTTCGTCACAGCGAACGCGCTCCAGCGCTCGCTCGGGGTGGACGCGGAATTGCTGAGCGCGGAGGAAGCTCTGG
>CAZMNP010000136.1:0-2645 GCA_964567675.1 uncultured Actinomycetes bacterium | reverse complement strand
CGTTCGACATCGCGGGTTCCCGAGATTGCCCGGTTGGGGAGCGTGGACGCTCGTCGTCCTCGCGCCCGCGGTGCTCGCCGCCTCGCTCGTGCTTCCCCAGCGGATCTGGCCGACGCCGCCGAGCGGACCCCGGCCGGCTTCCACCGCCTCGATCGCATTCGTCGAACCCTCGCCGGGGACGATCGTGTCCGGCGAGACGCTCATGGTTCAGGTGGATCTCGAAGGAGGACGCGTCGTCGAGGAGACGACGACGAACGTGACGCCGGGCACCGGCCACATCCACGTGTACCTCGACGGCGCGATCGTCTCGATGGCCTACGGGGAGCGGCAACAGATCGAGATGGGCGATCTCGCTCCCGGACCCCATCGGTTGCTCGCGGAGTTCGTCGCCGCGGACCATGCCCCGTTCGACCCGAGGGTGACAGCGACGGTGACCTTCGTGACGGAGGACCCGTGAAGCGTTTCGTGCCGGCGGTGCTCGTTGGGCTCGCGCTCGCGAGCGTCTGGCTCGTCGCGACACCGGTTTCCGCGGCGGCGCATGCGGCGCTCGTGGAGTCGGAACCGGGGAACGGCGAGGTCTTGGACGAGGCACCCCCGGAGATCCGGCTCTCGTTCACCGAGCCGCCCGACCTGTCGCTGACGATCGTCCAGATCGTCGACAGCGGCGGCGCACCCGTCCCGACGGGCCCGGTCGAGGGCGTCCCCGGCTCGAACCGCGAGGTTCGGATCCCCGTCGAGGGCCTTGCCGACGGCGTGTACACGGTCACGTGGAGGACGGTCTCGACGGCCGACGGGCACATCACGTCGGATGCGTTCTCGTTCGGCGTGGGCGTCGCCCTTGAGGATGTCGTGCCCGTTCCGCCCGGCTCGGCCTCCGAGACGCCCTCGCCGAGCCCGATCTCGGTCGCGGCCCGATGGGGGCTGTACGCGGGGCTGGCCGTGCTATTCGGCGCGGCGCTCGCGGGCCTGCTCGCGCTCGGGATCGACGTGGTCGCGCGGCCCTGGCTCCTGGGGATGGCCTGGCTCGTGTCGTTCGTCGGCGTGATCGTGATGACGCTGGAGGAACGCACTGCGGTCGGCGTGCCGCTGGGAACGCTGCTGAGCTCGGACGCCGGCGGAAAGTTCGTGCGCCTGGCCGTCGCCGTGAGCGTCGCCGGGATCGCCGTCCTCGCCGTGGTCCTTCGCGCGTCGACCGCGACGCTGATCGCGCTCGCCGCCACCACGGGGGTCGCGATCGTCGCACGGGCGCTGGGCGGACACGCGGGCGGATCGGCGTTCGACGTCCTCACGCAGTCGCTGCACCTGGCCGGCATCGGCACCTGGATCGGCGGGCTCGTCTGGCTGGTCGCCGGCGTCCGTCGCGGCCTCGCGTCCCCGGCGATCCGGCGGTTCTCGAACCTCGCCGCCGGCGGCCTGATCGTCGTCGCGACCTCGGGGGTCCTTCGCGCATCGAGCGAGCTCGGCGGACCGGGCTGGTTCCTCGACCCGTTCCGCAACGGGTACCGCACCGCGCTCGTCGCGAAGCTCGCCCTGGTGATGCCTCTCGTTGCGCTCGGGGCCGTGAACCGGTTCCGGAACGTCCCGAGGTTCGCGTCGCTCGGACCGAGGCCATTGCTGAGGACGGTCGGGGCCGAGCTCGCCCTCGCCGCGTGCGTTCTCGCGTTGACCGGGATCCTCACCGGGCTCCCGCCCAAGGGGACGGAGGAGCCCCGGAACGCCGACGCGCAGGGACCCCTCGTCGCGACGGGTTCCGATTTCGCCACCACGACGAAGGTCCGGCTCGAGATCGACCCGGGCGCGATCGGCCCGAACGAGTTCGTCGCCAAGGTGACCGACCACGACACCGGCGCGCCGGTCGACGCTCGTCGCGTCATGCTCGAGTTCCACTCCCCGCTTCGGCCGGAAGTCGACTCGACGCTCGAGCTCGAACGCGCCGACGACGGATCTTCCTGGCGGAGCGCGGGAACCGCGCTCGCGCTTGAGGGGACATGGCACGTGAACGTGCTCGTCGAGGGACCCTCGGGTTCGGTGGCGGTCCCGCTCCTGGTCACGCCGCGCACACCGGGGCAGCGGATCGGGGTCTCACGCGCGCAGGGACAGCCCGACCTGTACACGATCTACCTGCAAGACGGTCTTCAGATCCAGTCCTACGTCGACCCCGGCGTGCCGGGACGCATCAACCAGGTGCACGTGACGGCCTTCGACGCCGACGGCAACGAGCTGCCGCTCGAGCGGACCGGGGTGGAGATCGCGCCGCCGGAGCGCCGGCCGTTCCGACCCGAGCTGCTCCCGCTGGGGCCGGGCCACGTCGTCGCGAACGTCGAGATGACACCCGGAACGTGGTCGTTCCACATCAGCGCCGAAACCAAGGACGGGGATGTGCTGTCCGCCTCATTCGAGCAGAATCTGTGACCGGAAGAGAAGAGGAACGCACGCGGATACGGAGTCTCGCGATCCCCGCCGCCCTCGCCCGACGATCCTCGTCGCCTGCGGAGGAGGCGATGGAGGCCTGGGGTCCTCGAGTGGGGGCTCGGGGTCTTCGAGCCCGACCCTCTCGCCGATCGCGAGGCCCGCCAGCACCGCCGAACTCTCCGTCGTCTCGCCGGAGAACGGCGAGACCGTGCACGGCTCGACGGTCGAGCTCC
>CAZMNP010000135.1:0-3911 GCA_964567675.1 uncultured Actinomycetes bacterium | reverse complement strand
CCTCGTCGAGGATCGACGGGACGACGAGCACGTCGAGGGCGGCGAGCGCCCCTGGCGCGTACCGGTGATCCAGTCGCCCCGTGAACGCCGATCGGAGATCCGGCCGTGGTGGCAGGTCGGTGTCGAGCGGCATACCGCCGGCCTCCCGCAACCATCGGA
This sequence comes from uncultured Actinomycetes bacterium, assembly GCA_964567675.1. Classification (GTDB taxonomy): domain Bacteria; phylum Actinomycetota; class UBA4738; order UBA4738; family HRBIN12; genus CALGFI01. The sequence continues at coordinate 3,752 of CAZMNP010000135.1, read as the reverse complement.
GCGCGTCGTGGTCGCCGGTCCGAAGCGCGCGGACGAGCGCGTGGAGCCACTCTCGCTGCGACCCGAACCCGACCACGAGGACCGGCGGCGCGGTCTCGGACGCGGCGGCAGCGGCCAGCATCGTCGGGACGCCCTTCTGCGCGATCAACTTCCCGATGTAGCCGATGAGCGGCCCCTCCAGCGAGGCGAGCGACCGCAGGATCTCCGCAGCACCGGGGTCCGGCGCCTGCTGGTCGTAGGCGGTCGCGAGCTCGTCGAGGGCACTCGCATCGCGGCGCTCGAGCGCTTGCTCGACCTCGGCGTCGAGCGTGACGGGTCGACCGCTGGCGGCCTCCTGGTCCCGGTCGAGCGACGCCGCCGTCTCGAGCAACGCCTCTGCGCGAGGGCGAGGCCGTAAGTCGGCCGCGACACCCGGCGGGACGATGCGGACGAGGTGCTCGATCCCCGGGACCAGCCCGATCGTCCGGTCCAGGACGTCGGCGCTCGCCCCGACGACGGCGCGAGCGGCACCGAGTCCCTCGTTCGCCAGCGTGCGATACCGGCGGTCGGGTCGGATCGCGTACTCGAGATCGCTCCCGTGGACCTTCACCACATAGCGGCTCGGGCCGAGGGCACGCTTGGCCACGACGGCGCCGGGGACCGCGTGGCCGGCGATCACGACGTCGCTGCGGTGCCACGTCGCGGCAGCTCGAAGCGCCTCGACGTTGCGGTCGAGGTACTCGTCCATCTCCGCGTCGGTCAGGTCGACGAACCGCTTGACGTCGAACCCCTCGTACTCATCGACCACGAACACCGGCAGGAGTCGGCCGATCTTCGGTCGCAGCAACACGCACCGTCCCGGTGCGGCCGAGGCCGTGTTCGGGACGAGGTCGGAGGGACCCTCGCCGTCGACGGTGCCGAACGCGTCGATCCACGCGTAGCGCTCGGGGTGCCGCTCCTGACATACGAGGAGGACGTCGTGGCCGGAGGCGCGCAGGACCTCGGCGACGCGCGCGGTCGCGACGTTCGATCCCGAGCCCTCGAGGAGCCATCCGTGCCAGAGCGCGATCCGCACGGATGGGTCCTACCACGCGTCGCCGGCTTGCCGCTCATGCGTCGAGAAGGACGAGCGCCGCGCCGAGCGTTCGGACCGAGGCCTCGGTGATCGGGTTCGCGACCAGGATGGCCTCGTCGGCGCCGGCCGCCGCCAGCCCTCGAAGGTGTGCGGCGACCGCTCCGGGGTTCCCTTCGACCGGTTCGAGGTCCTCGGGGATGTGCCGCTCGCCCGCCCCGCCGTCGAGGACGACGAGGACGCACGCGCTTCGTTCGATCTCGCTCGGGTCGCGGCCGACGCGCTCGGAAGCGGTCGTCACCTTCGCGTTCTCGCGCTCGAACCCTTCGACGGAGTTGCCGTAGAGGTCGTACCAGGTGTTCCACGCGTCGACGTGCGGGAGCGTGATCGCGAGGACCCGCGGTCCGGTGCTTCCGACCATGAGCGTGGGTCGTCGCGCCGGCGCGGGCTGCAGCACGGCGTCCTCGGCACGCACGTACGTTCCGTGCAGCGTCACGCGCTCGCCCGACAGCAGCCCCCACACGACCCTGAACGCTTCCTCGAACCGATCGACGCGGTGGTCGAACGGCAACCCGAAGGCTCGGAACTCGGTCTCGTTCCACCCGGCGCCGATGCCGAGCACGAGCCGGCCGCGGCCGATCTCGTCGACCGTTGCCGCCATCCGGGCGAGCACGCCGGGCGGGTGGAAGCCGAGACACGCGACGAGGGGTCCGAGCCGAACACGCTCGGTCACCGCGGCGAGCCCGGCGAGGATCGTCCACGCGTCCCACGGCCCGCGCTCGGGACGCCCGTCGTCCCGGTACAAGAGGTGGTCGCCCATCCAGATCGAGTCGAACCCGGCGTCCTCGGCGGCCCGCGCGATGGCCACGTACTCGGGCCAGCGCACGTCGCGCTCGACCTCGGGGAGCTGGATCCCGACGCGGAGGGGCCTGGGCACGGCGCGAGTGTATGCGGCCGGCTCGGGACCTCGGATCCTCCCGATGCGCGAGTGCCACCACCGCGCTAGGGTGAGCCAGTTCGTCCCCCCGAAGGAGGCGTTCCCCCATGGACGAGTCGACCACCCGCTCGCTGTCGGACGAGGACATCAGCACCGCCATGCCGGGCTCGGCGTCGGCGACCCAGGAGCGTCCTCGGGACGAGGACACCACCGACAAGAAGGACGCCGACGGCACCGACGGCGACGCGACGGACATGCAGGACGGCGACGCGAAGGATGCCGACGCGAAGGATGCCGACGGTACCGACAGCAAGGACACGGACGGCACCGACAGCAAGGACACGGACGGCACCGACCAGCCCGCGTGAGCTCCGTCGTCGACGCGCCTCCCCGGGCGCTCGAGGGTGACTCGCCGCTCGCCCGCTGCACCGGCGACGCGGATGCGTTCCTGCGGACCACGTGGGGTCTCCGCGCCGCGATCGTGCGCGGCGCCGACCATCTCGGCTACGCGGACCTGCTGACCTTCGACGACGTCGACCGGATCTTGTCGACGACGTCGCTTCGGACGCCGTCGTTCCGACTGGTGCGCTCGGACCGCTCGATCGCCGAGTCCGAGTACACGCGGTCGGGACGCACCGGATCCAAGCCCGTCGACGGCATGGCCGATCCGGCGCGCGTGTTCGAGCTCTTCCGTCAGGGCGCGACGATCGTCCTGCAGGGCCTTCACCGGTACTGGCCGCCCGTGACCGAGCTCTGCCGCGGCCTCGAGCTCGAGCTCGGTCACCCGTGTCAGGTGAACGCGTACGTCACGCCTCCTGGCGCACAGGGGCTGGCGCTCCACGAGGATCCCCACGACGTGTTCGTCCTCCAGGCCTTCGGGAGGAAGCGGTGGGAGGTGCACGCGTCCCCGCGCGAACCCGAGCGCGAACCCGTGGAGGCGACCCTGGAACCGGGCGACTCCATCTATATGCCGGAGGGGACGCCCCACGCGGCCTCGACACAGGAGACGCTGTCGGGCCACCTCACGATCGGCGTGCACGTCGCCTCGTGGGGCGACGTCGTCGCGGACGCCTGGAAGCGTCTGGAACACGATCCCTCGCTCGACGATCGGGTTCCCGCCGGATGGACCCGCGATCCGGCCGGGTTCGCGGATGAGCTCGCACGCCGGCTCGCGGAGAGCGGGACGCGGCTCGGCGAGGTCGACGCGGCGGAGATGACCGAGGCGCGGATCGAGCGGTTCCTGTCCACGCGAGCGCCGCTCCTTCGCGGAACGCTCGTCGAACAGCTCGCGCTCGACGCCATCGACGATGCGACGTCGGTCCGTCGCCGGCCCGGCTCCGTGTGCGAGCTCCGGACCAAGGGCGACCGGCTCGTCGTGCTGCTGGGCGACCGGCGCCTCGAGATGCCGGGATGGCTCGAGTCCGCGATGCGAGAGATCGCCGGCCGAGGCTCGTTCCGGGTCGGCGACCTGCGCGAGGAGATCGACGACGCGCAGAGCCGCGTCGTGCTGATCCGGCGCCTCGTCCGCGAGGGATTGCTGGGTCTCGAGCCCGTCCGCTGAGACGAGTGTCGGAGGATCCGGTGTCGGTGTCTCAGGGGTCGCCGCATCCCGTTTCGCCCGGCGGGTTCCGGTGCTCCCGGGAGAGCGCGGCACGCGACGAACCGATGTTCGGCACGGCATCGACCGTGCGGAGCTGGCTCCTGATCGAGCATCCCGGACCGTGGGGCCGGTTCGCCCTTCCCGACAGCCGGCTGCCCGACGGC
>CAZMNP010000134.1:0-17006 GCA_964567675.1 uncultured Actinomycetes bacterium | reverse complement strand
GACAGGAACGGGAACAGCGACGCGGCGCGCTCGAACGGCACCTCGACGAGCACCGCCCGCCGGTCGAGCGCCGTCCCGAACCCGAGCACCGTCACGTGCTCCGGCTCGGCGAGGGCGGTGAGCGGCAGGACGAGGTCGGTGGGGGCCGGCGCCGCCGAGGAGAACGGCACGCGGTTGCGAACGCTCGTCTCGCGCTGCGGGCACCTCGCGGACGCACACGCCTCCGGACCCGAGGAGTACCAGCGGTCACCGTTCACCACGAGACGCAGGTCGGTCGGCGTCGCGCGCTGGGGGTACTCGGTCTCGTCGGTGACGGCGAGGCGGAAGCGTTCGGGAGCGCGGAACCACACCTGCATCGAGAGCCGGCGCTCGTCGACCTCGGGCGAGAAGTTCCGCTCGGTGATCGCGAAGGTCGCCTCGTACGCGTCGAGCGCGGCCGCGGCGCCGGCGACGCCGTCCGTCACGTCCTCGGCGGCGAGCGCGCTCGAGTTCCGCGGCGCGTCCTCGCGCCACGGTCCCCCGACGACGAGCGACCCGACGAGGACGCCGACGAGCAGCGCCGCGATCGCCGGCGCGAGCCGCGGGACCAGTGAACGGCGAGTGCGGAGCTCGCGCGGGCGAACGACACGCAGGCCCGGCCGGTGCGCTCCGGCCTCGGTCTCGACGGAGGCCATGATCGACTCGACGAGGTCGGGGACGGCCGGGACGACCTCGAACCGCGCCGCCTCGCGCAGTCGGTACGCGCCGCGCTCGAACGCGCGGCACTCGGCGCACCCCTCGAGGTGATTCTCGAGCGAGACGATCGCGCGTGAGGGCAGGCGTTCGCCGTCGAGGCGCTCGGAGATCAGGCGCTCGGCCTGGTCATGATCCACCGGCGTCCTCCTCCTCGATCGCGAGCGCGCCCATCATCGCCTTGCGGGCGCGGTGCATCCGGCTCTTCACGGTGCCGACGCGCACCCCGAGCACATCGGCGGTCTCCTGGTACGACATCCCGAACACCTCGATCAGCAGGAACGGCTCGCGGTGCTCCTCGGAGACCGCCGCGAGCGCGGTCTGCAGCTCCATCCGCGTCTGCGCGTCGGCCTGCCCGACGGGCGGAGGCGGCTCCTTCTCCAGGTTCACCTTCCGGGCCCGGATCGCGTCCATCGCGCAGTTCCGCGCGATGCGGAACAACCAGCTCGAGAACTTCGAGTCCCCGCGGAACCCCTTGAGGAACCGGAACGCCCGCAGGAACGCCTCCTGCGTGACGTCCTCGGCGAGGCTGCGATCCCGCGTGAAATGGCAGGCGAAGCGCCACACGTCGGCCTGGTACATCCGCACGAGGTCCTCGAACGCGCCGACGTCGCCCTGGCGGGCGCGCGCGAGCGTTCGCGGGTCGGGGTCGTGCACCGATTCGCCTCTCTCGGTCCGGCCGGCCACCAATGTAGCCCCCCGATGTGGCCGTCGATACCCGCGATGACCTGCGTCGATGAACGGGGGTCGATGAAACGGGGGAACGCCGGCGCGACCGGGAAGGGCCTCCTCTCCCACTCTTCGGATCCGCCCGTACGACCGGGGCTGGAGCCCGATGGTTCCGAGAGGTGCCTAGCCCGAGAGGCGGGCCGAGGGGTGCTCGAGGCGCTCGGCCAGGCGCTCGGCGCGCTCGGCGGCCTCTTCCTGGAGCCCGGCGCTCACGGCGCCCGTGATGGCCAGGAGCTCGGACTCGACCCGGCGGCCGATCCGGCTGGGACCGCGCTGGAACTGCTGCTCCAAGCGCGCGACCGCCCGTTCCAGGCGTACGACGGGGTCGCGCTCACGCGCTTCCCGCCACTCCGCGAGCTCGACGATCTCACCCATGACGCGATCGTAGAGCCCCCGTCTGACATTTCCTCGGAACCTCTGGGCACGCGATCTCACCTTGCGCCTGAGCGTGCCTCCCCGAACGGCCGATGTGAGCATCCCCGGACCCCCTCCGCATTGACCTGAACCGAATCGGCCGGCCTGGCGATTGTTCGCTTGGGCCGGTGCGCGTAATCTCGCGCCACGCGGTTCGCACCGCGCTCCCCGATCCTCTCCCTCGCTTCACCCGCATCGCGGTCGTCCTTCCCCTTGGACGTTTGGAGCGTTGATGGAGGAGGTCGCGCGGATCGTGCTGGCGCTCGAGCACTCGGAGATCGCAGAGGAGGTCATGCACTTCCTCGACCGGACCGGCCGCGTGCGCGTCGTCGGCACCGCCGGGGACGAGCGTCAGCTCCAGGAAGCGATCCGCCAGCTCGAGCCCGACGCGATCGTGGCTTCTCCCGCACTCGTTCCGGCCCGAGGCGATCTCAACGCGAGCACGCTGTTCGCGTTGGACACGACGCAGTCGGTAGGGACGCTCCGTCGAGCGATCCGCGCCGGGGCGGCCGGGTTCTTCCTGTGGCCCGCGGAACGTGAAGAGCTTGCCCTCGCCGCCGTTCGGATCCGACCGCCGCTCGAACACGGCGTGGAGGGTCGTGCCCGCGTGGTGGCCGTCTACGGGCCCCGAGGAGGAGCCGGGACGACGTTCGTCGCGACCCACCTCGCGGCCGCGCTCGCGAGACGAGGTGGCAGGTGCGTGCTCGTCGACCTCGATGTCGTGTTCGCCGACGCGTCACCCGCCGTGGGAGTCCCCGCGGACGAGGAGGTTCGAACCGTCGCCGACCTCCTTCCGCTCGAAGACGAGGTGTCGCCTCGACATGTCGAGGAGGTGCTGTGGAGGCACCCACAGGGTTTCGGAGTGCTGCTCGCTCCGGGTGACGAGCTCGGGGCCGTGCAGGTCCGGGGCCGTCACTATCGCTCGGCCGTCTCGGCGGTCCGCCGAACATGCGATGTCGTGGTGCTCCACGTTCCCCGTGGGCTCGACGAGATCTCGCGGACCGGACTCGACCTCGCCGATCAGGTCCTCGTCGTGCTCGGCCTCGACGTCCTGTCGTTCCGGGACGCGAAACGCGCGATCGCCGCCGCCGGCCTCGAAGACCGATGCGCGTTCGTCGTCAACCGTGCACGCCGTTCGGAGATCTCTCCGAAGGACGTCGAGCGCGTGTTCGGAACGCCGGCACTCGCCGTCATCCCGGCGGACCGCGGCGCGCCCGCTGCGCAAGACCGAGGGCAGCTGCTCCCGATGCGGGGCCGTCTCGGGCGGTCGATCGACGGGTTGGCGCGCCGCCTCACGGAGGGTTCGAGCAGCGAGTCGGTCGTCCAAGAAGGTGAGGTCTCGTGAGCACCGTCGATACGCTCGGGAACGTCCGGCGAAGTCTGCACGAGCGCCTCCTGAGAAGGGTCGACGCGCGCGATCTCGACGGCATCTCGCGCGCGGAACAACGCCTCCTCGTCCGAGAGGAGGCGCTCGCTGTCCTTCGCGAAGACGGTCACATCCTCCCTCAGGGCGCGCTCGCGAAAGTGGTCAATGAGGTCTCGGACGCGGTCGTCGGGGCAGGTCCGGTCGAGTTCCTGTTGAGGGATCCGGACGTCACCGAAGTGATGGTGAACGGCCCCGACGACGTCTACGTGGAGCGGAAGGGGCGGATCGAAAAGGTGGTGGATCGTCTGTTTGAGGGGGAGGAGGCGGTTCTCCATCTGATCGAGCGCATCGTGGCACCCCTGGGCCTTCGGGTCGATGGTTCGTCACCTTGGGTGGACGCGCGACTGCCAGATGGTTCGCGGGTGCATGCGATCGTTCCGCCCCTTTCGCTCTGCGGTCCCGTCTTGAACGTCCGCAAGTTCACGTCGATCCCGATGCGGCCCGAAGGCATCGTCGCCAACGGGACGATCTCGCCGCCCATGCTGGCCTTCCTCGCCGCGTGTGTCCGGGGGCGGGCGAACGTCATCGTCTCGGGCGGCACGAGCTCGGTCAAGACCACGCTGCTCGGAGTGCTGTCGTCGTTCGTTCCTGACGTGGAGCGGATCATCACGATCGAGGACGCTGCCGAGCTCCGGCTGGCCAAGCCGCATGTGATCGGTCTTGAAGCCCGGCCGGCGAATGTGGAGGGAGAAGGCGAGGTGACGGTGCGCGACCTCGTGCGCAACGCCCTTCGGATGCGCCCCGACCGGATCGTCATCGGCGAGGTTCGCGGCGGTGAATCGCTCGACATGCTGCAGGCGATGAACACGGGTCACGATGGATCGCTTTGCACGGCTCATGCGAACTCGGCTCGGCATGTTCTCTGGCGGATCGAAACGATGGCGATGATGTCCGACGTCGACCTACCCGTTGCCCATGTGCGGACACAGGTCGCCGGCGCGATCGACGTGATCGTCCACATGGCGCGCCTGCGAGACGGCCGGCGCCTTACGTTCCAAGTTGCGACCGTGGACGGAGTCGATCCCGCGGGTGACCCGATAGTGACCGAGATCTTCGGGTTCCGTCCTCGCATCGGTCCCGATGGGACGTTCATCGCGACGGGAGTCGTTCCGCCGCTCGCCAAGACCCTTGAAGGTCGCGGACAAGACGTTCCAGCGGAGTGGTTCGATGCCGGCGTTGGTCTCGACCTCGGTACCCATCCCTTCGAACGCTCGTGAACGGTTCGCTGCTGGCTGCGTGCTGTGCGACCTCCGCGGTCGCGATGCTCGGCGCCGCGATCGCGGCTCAAGGACGACAGGGCCTCCTCGCGCGGCTGGGCGAGGAGCCGTCTTCCTTCAGGAGAGGTCGTCTCTCGATCGGTGTGCCTCGAGCGATGATCGCGATGGGCGCGGGAGGGCTCGGTGCGGCGTTGGGCGCGCTGGTCGCCGGCCCGCCGGGCGTGGCGCTCGGTTTCGCTGCGGCCGCGTTCCCATACCTTGTGGACCGACATCGAGCGACTCGGCGCGCTCACGTGATCGAGGAGCAACTGATCGACGCGGTCGGTGCGATCGCATCGGCGCTCCGCTCCGGCAGATCGCTCGTGCAATCGCTCCAAGTCGCGGCGGACGAGGTCGACGCGCCGCTGGGATCCTTGCTTTCCGAAGGCGCCGATCGATTGTCGCTCGGGGTGACGTTCGAGGAGGTCCTCGACGGACTGGCCGAGGAGATCGGTACCTCGGACGGTCGCCTGGTCACCGGCGTCCTTCGTCTGCACCGCCGCACCGGAGGCGCCCTCGCCGCTTCGCTCGACGACGTCACCCGGACCCTCAGGGCTCGTCGTGACGGCGCCCGCGAGCTGCGATCGCTCACCGCACAGGCGCGCCTTTCCGCAGCGATCCTCGGGCTGCTGCCGGTCGGGTTCTTCCTGTTCCTTTCGGTCGTGGCGCGCCGGGACGTCGAAACCGCGTACCGCACCACCGCGGGCGCATCGGCGATCGGGATCGGCCTCGCGCTGCAGGGGCTGGCATTCGTATGGATCCGCCGCCTGCTTCGGGTGGAGGAAGCATGAGCACTGTGCCATTCGCTGCGGCGGCCGCCTCGCTGGCTTCGGTACTCGCGGTCGCGTCGTTCGCGATGGCGGCTCGCCAGCCGGCGTTGGCGCGCGTCGGGATCACCGGTGGGGCGCCGCCCCGGTCGCCCATCCTCGTCGGCTTGCGATGGATCGGGAGCCGGTTCGAGCGGTTCCACGGCCGGTTGCGAGGGCTCATCCTCGAGGCCGATGCATCCTGGACGGTCGATGAGGTCGCGGGAGCCAAGGTCCTCGGACCGGTCGTGATCCTCGCGGTCGCGCTCCTCGCTCCGGGATCGCTCGTGCTGCTCGGTGTGCCGTTCGCGATCCTCGCATCCCGCGTCCCGGAACTCGTCCTGACGCGTGCTGCACGTCGGAGGAGGCTTGCGGCATCCCGGGAAGTCCCGCTCTTCCTCGATCTGCTCGCCGTGACGACGTCGGCCGGGCTTCCTCCACAGCTGGCCGTTCGCGTCGCCACGGAACCACTGCGCGGTCCCCTCGGCGAGGAGCTGCGCGGCGCGGTCGGCCGGGTGGATCTGGGGCGTCGCTGGCGGGACGAGATCGCGGCTTCGGCAAGCCGACTCGCGCAGCAAGACCTCGGGCGAGCGATACGACTCCTGCTTCGAACCCAACGACTGGGCACCTCGCTGGCAGATGAGATGTCTCGCTTGGCAGCGGACGTGCGCAAGGGAGCGCGCATGCGCGCGGTCGAGCGTGCGCGGACGGCTCCGGTGAAGATGCTCTTCCCCCTCGTGTTCCTGATCCTCCCCGCGTTCCTCCTCCTCACGGTGGTTCCCGTCCTGTTGACCACCGTCCGGTCGATCGGTTGAGAGGAGTGGCGCCGTGTTCCTGTCTTGGTACGTCCGTGCGCGCGTGCGTCTGTCCCAGCAGATGGGGCAGACCACCGCCGAGTACGCCCTCGTGATCCTGGCCGCAGCCGCGGTGGCGGTCGTGCTGATCGCGTGGGCGAGATCGTCGGGGAAGCTCCCCGCGTTCTTCGACAACATCATCGACCAGGTTGCGGGAAGTGCGTCCTGACGCACGCGGCGAATCGGGTTCGGCCGTCGTCGAGTTCGCCTTGCTCCTCCCGATCCTGCTGCTCCTTCTGCTCGCGGTCGTCCAGGTCGGTGTGCTCGCAAGTGACCGGCTACTCCTGGCGCAGGCAGCGAGAGCGGGTGCGCGTGAGGCGGCCGTCCAGGAGTTGGACGAGGCGGTCCGCGAAGCGGCGACCGCGGCGGGAGCCGGACTCGATCCCGAGCGACTGCGGCTCGAGGTCGCCCGGACGGGCCCGAGAGGTTCGCCCGTGACGGTGTCGTTGTCCTACGACGTCCCGATCGTCGGCCTCCTGGCGGGCTGGTTGCTTCCAGCGACCGTCACGATCTCGACCGCGGCCACCGCCCGCCAGGAGTTCGGGTGACGTCCCGCAGATCCCTGCGCGACGAGAGCGAGCGCGGTTCGGTGTCGATCCTCGTCGCCGTGATCATCGCGGTCGTGGTGGTGCTCGCTCTCGGAACGGCGGACGTCGCCAGGGTCCTCGCGACGGCGGCGAGCGCGCAGACGGCCGCCGATGCATCGGCGCTCGCAGCCGTTCAGGAGCTCGCGATGCCGAGTGGACTGGTTCCGGCCGAGGTCGCGGGCGAGTACGCCGAGCGGAACGGGTCGTTCCTGGTGTCGTGCGAGTGTCCGGTGGAATCGTTCGAGGCGGTGGTCACGGTCCGCATGCCGGTCGGCACGCTGTTGCTGTTCGCCGACGACCGACTCGTCGAGGCGGTCGCCCGAGCCGTCGTGGACCTGCCGCCTTGATCGCTCCGGGTCGTCGGAGCCGGCCAACTTGACGGCGGTGGGGTGTACCATTCTCCGACCATGGCGATGCGGCAGGTGTGGCCGAGGCGAGGGAAGCGGGCGCTGCTCGCGACCGTCGACTACACGTTGGCCAAGCGCGCCCTGCTCCGGCAGATGCGTACCGGCTTGCTCTCCCGTGCCGACATCTGCGACGCGCATCCCGAGCTGATCCGCGCGGCCAAGAACGTCGGCGAGAACTGCCGCCGGACCTGCCCGGTCTGCCAGCAGGCGAAGCTGCGGCTCCTCGCGTACGTGTACGGAGACGGTCTGAAGCGCGAGAACGGGCGCGTGTGGCCGCTCGACGTCGGCATGTCGATGGCCGCCGACCGGCCGGGCTCCTGGTGCTATGTGGTCGAGGTCTGTACCGAGTGCCAGTGGAACCACCTGGCCGAGGCCTTCGTGGCCCGGGCCGTTTGACCTGCAGTTCCCTTCTCGTGCGCGTTCTGTGTTTCCGCAGGTCGAGTACCGGGAATCCTGCGGCTCGTGGCTACACTGAAAGACGGATTGTCATCCGACACACGCGTCTGGACCCACAGGGGTCGGAAGCACGCCCCCCAGAAGAAGCGGACGAACTCCGAGTCCAAGCCCAAGACCAAGGGCTTCAAGGCCTGGCTCCGCCGCTGGTGGTGGGTCTTCGTCGTCGTGCCTGCCTCGGGGATGCTGCTCGTCCTGCTCATGCTGATGTACGTCTACTCGCAGCTCGACCTGCCCAAGACGCCCCCGCCGCTGCAGACCACCTACATCTACGACCGCGACGGCGATCAGATCGCCACGCTCCACGCCGGCGTGGACCGCACCATCATCCCGTTCTCCGACATGCCGAAGACGCTTCGCAACGCGGTGCTCGCGGCCGAGGATGCCGATTTCTACCAGCACCCGGGGATCGACCCGATCGGCATCGCCCGCGCGGCCTGGACCGACCTGGTCGCCGGCGGCGTCGTCCAGGGCGGCTCGACGATCACCCAGCAACTCGTGAAGAACATCTACGCGGGGGAGTACGTCGAGGATCCGGAGACCGGCGAGGAAACGTACATCGTCCCGCCTCGCAACATCTCGCAGAAGGTCCGCGAGGCGCTCCTCGCGGTCAAGGTCGAGCAGGAGTTCAGCAAGGACGAGATCCTCGCGACCTATCTCAACACCGTGTACTTCGGTAACGGCGCCTATGGGGTCCAGGCCGCCGCTCAGACGTACTGGCAGAAGGACGCGAGTGAGCTCACGATCCTTGAGTCGGCGCTGCTCGCCGGACTGATCGTCACGCCGTCCACCTACGACCCGGTGGTCGACCCCGAGGGCGCGAAGGAGCGCCGCAACTACGTCCTTGGCCAGATGGTCGAGGAAGGGTTCCTGACCGCGGAGCGCGCCGCGGCGATGGCCGATATCGACGTCACGACGAACGAGATCGAGATCGGCCTCAACTTCCCGGCCAGGCTCGGTTACTTCCTGGACCACACCCGGCGCGAGCTCATCCGCACCAAGGGGGAGTCCAAGGTGTTCGGCGGCGGGCTCCGGGTCACCACCACGCTGGACAGCGACATGCAGCGGATGGCCGAGGAAGCCGTCGCCAACCGGCTGCCGTCGCCCGAGGGCCCCGACGCCGCGCTCGTCGCGATCGACCCGCGGGACGGGGGGATCCGGGCGATGTACGGGGGCAAGAACTTCAACCTGGAGCACGTGAACCTCGCGACGGGTGCCGGCGGCACGGGACGCCAGTCGGGTTCCTCGTTCAAGGTGTTCACGCTCGTCGCGGCGCTCGAGCAGGATTACGGGCTCGATTCGCGCTGGAACGGTCCCTCCACGATCGAGATCCCGGACCCGCTCTGCTACACGGACGGAGAGCCGTGGGAGCTGTCGAACGCGAGCGACTCAGAGAACGGGGTGTTCACGCTGCTCTCGGCGACGACGCACTCGGTGAACACGGTCTTCGCGCAGGTCGCCTCGGCGGTCGGGCCCGAGTCCATCGTCGACGTCGCGCACCGGATGGGGATCCAGTCGAACCTCGAGCCCGTCTGCTCGATCACGCTCGGGACCCAGTCGGTCACGCCGCTCGAGATGACGCGCGCCTACGCGACCCTCGCGGCACGCGGGTGGCGGCACCAGGCGACCCCGCTCCAGGAGGTCGAGGACCCGAACGGCGAGACCGACACGATCAACGCCCGCGGCCAGCAGGTGCTCGACGCGAACGACGCCGACATGGCGACCTCGGCGCTCGAGACGGTGATCATCAGCGGCACGGGCACGAACGCGAACATCGGCCGCCCCGCGGCCGGCAAGACGGGGACGAACCAGGAGTACCGCGACGCCTGGTTCTGCGGCTACACGCCGCAGCTCGCCGCGTGCGTCTGGATGGGTTACGCAGAGGCTCAGCTGCCCCTCGTGAACGTCGAGGGGTACTCGGCGGTGTTCGGTGGGACGCTCCCGGCGTTGATCTGGCACGACTTCATGGCCGCCGCGACGGCGAACATGAAGGTCGTGGACTTCCACGAGCCGAACCCCGAGGGCTACACGCGCTCGGCGCCGACGCCTCCACCGCTCCCGGCGCCGTCGGTCACGCCGTCGCCGACCGAGGAGCCTTCTCCCTCGCCGACCGAGGAGCCCTCGCCCTCGCCGACCGTGGAGCCCTCGCCGACCGAGACGACCCCGCCTCCGACGCCGACGGACACGCCGACACCCACGCCTTCCCCGAGTCCGACGGCCGGGGCGAGCCCGACGGCCGCGCCCGCGGCCCGCGCTCGGGGGCCCGGCTGACCCGCTCGCGCGCTACGAAGCTTCGCTGACGGAGAACTCGCGGGCGGCCGGCACGGCGTCGAGCGGCAGCGTGGCGAGCACCGTCGTTCCGCGGCCCGGCGTCGAGTGCACCATGAACGTTCCGTTCGCGAGCTCGACGCGTTCGCGCATCGAGGCGAGCCCGACACGGCCCATCTGCAGGTATTCGCGCGCCTTCGACGAGTCGAACCCGTTGCCGTCGTCCCCGACCTCGATCCGCAGCTGACCCCCGACCGCCTCGACGGACACCGTGAGGCTCTTGGCGCCGGCATGCTTCGCGCTGTTGGAGAGCGCCTCCTGGACGATGCGGTAGGCAAGCGTCTCGAGGTCCTGCGGGATGGCGACCATCGTGCGGCCGACGAAATCGGTGCGCACGGCGTTGTCCAAACCGAACTTGTCCACGGTCTCGCGGAGCGCCGGGATGAGACCGCGCTCCTCGAGCAGCGGCGGACGAAGGCCCGACATCAGCCTGCGGAGGTTGTCGGCCTCTTCGGACAGCTCGCGCCGAACTTTCGCGAGCACCTCGGTGCCCTCGTCGAGGTCGCCCGCGTCCAGCATGAGGAGCACCGCCTCAAGCGACAGGGACGCGGCCGACACCCCTTGCACCGGCCCGTCGTGGAGGTCACGCGCGATGCGGTTGCGCTCGCTCTCGATCGCGGCGTTCGTCCGGCGCATGATCCGCGTGCGGTCCTCGTCCCGGTCCTGAAGGAACTTGAACAGTGACCGGATCGTCTGGTCGGCGACCCGCGCCGCCGTCACGTCCCGGACGAGCAACAGCCGCCTCGGGGACTCGGCCGGGATCTCCGACATCCGTGACTCGAGATAGATCGCGTGACCTTCGCGACGAAGCGTCCCCTGGCCCGTCTGCGGCAGCGACCCGAAGGAATCGTCGGCGTCGATCGAGTCGGCCAGCACCGACCAGGGCTGGCCCTCGACCATCCCCTGCGGGAGCTCGATCATCCGGCAGAACGCTCCGTTCGCGCGGACGATCACGTCCTTGTCGTCGAGCTCGACGATGCCGTCGACCGCGGCCTCGAACACGGTGCGGAGCCGCTCCTCGGACTCGCGAAGCGTCTCGTTCGCCCGCTGGAGCCGAGCGAGCGCCTTGTCCGTCTCGCGGAGCGCGAGTTCCTTCTGATCGAGGGCGTCGTGCACCTCACGCTGGGCGTGGGTTCCGCGGACCTGGTTCACCACGATGCGCAGGACGATGCCGAGCGCGAGGATCGAGATCAGGCCGGAAGCCTGGAACGGCCCCACCCGCTCGTCGATCTCGAGCGTCGCGACGAAGCCCAATGCCGCGCACGCCGTCGTCACCGACAGGGTCGTGAGGAGCGTGCGCCCGTAACGCCCGGGGCGGTTCGGCACCTCGTCCTCGGCTCGCCGCGGCACCAGCGTGACCAGGAGCGCGAGGTAGAGGCAGGAGAGCGCGATCGGCAGGTCGATCTCGGGCAGGCCGGGCCGGAACGCACCGCTGACCCACCGCTCGGCGAACGCGAGGAGCGCGGAGCTGATGCCGCAGATCCCGGCGAACAGCCCGACGTGTGGGACCGACGGCCGCCAGATGACGAGCGCCCCGTACGCGGAGAAGGCGGTGGCGACGATCGCCGCGAACTCGGCGGCGGAGATAGTGCTCGCCGGCAGCGACATGCTCGGCCGAAGGAGCAGGTAGACGATGGTCCCGATCGCCGCGCTGATCAGCACGACGTCAGCGGCCACCTCACGCCGGTCCTCGACCGGGACGTGGCTCCGGAGCTCGTGGAGCAGCGGGATCAGGAACAGCATCGCGATGACGACGAACGCGGCGTCGAACGGCACCACGCGCGCCGCAGCGGCGCGGTCAACGCCGACCGCGGTGATCCAGGCGCTGATGACACCGAGACCGAGAACCCCGAGACCGAGCCACGTTCCGTTGCGCCAGGCGTCGGGCCGGCGGGCACGAGCGAAGATCGCGATCGCCGAGAGCAAGCAGGCGCCCGAGACGAGGATCCCCGGAAGGGCCGGCGTGCGGTCGAGCACGGGCAGCCAGATGGAATAGGCGGCGATGACGCCGGCGCCCACGAGGAGCAGGACGGCCGGCGCGAGCCAGGATTGCGCGCGTGTGAGGTGCGTGGACATGCTCGGTCGGTCATCATCCCGCACGGGCGCTCAACACTCCATCACCCGCGTGGGGTCCTCAGAATCGGGTATGGCCTACGCCGAGTGGCTCGGTTTGCCCAGTTCGTGCCGCTGGCCCGTGCCCGTGGGCGCTGTCCCGGCCGGCTACTCGATCAGCCGGCGGCGCAGGGCCTCGGCGACCGCTGCCGTGCGGTCGGACGCGCCGAGCTTCTCGAAGATGTGCTCGAGGTGCGTCTTGACCGTGTCCGGAGAGATGTAGAGGCGCTCGGCGATGTCGCGGTTCGTGTGTCCGAACGCGAGCAGCTGGAGGACCTCGATCTCGCGCGCGGTGAGTGTCTCGGCCCTGCGATCGCGCTCCTTGGCCTGCGACAGCTCCTCGGCGAGTGCGACCACGAGCTGCGGGTCGATCACCATGTTGCCTCCGGCCACGAGCCGGACCGTCTGGATGAGGTGCTCGGCGTCGCGGGCCTTCAGCACGTAGCCGCGGGCGCCCGAACGCACGGCCTCGACGACGAACTGCCGGTCGTCGTAGGCGGTGAGCATGATCACGCCCACCTTCGGGAACTTGTCGCGGATCTGGCGGGCGGCCTCCAGGCCGTCCATCTCCGGCATCCGGATGTCGACCAGGGCGATGTCCGGGTTCTCACGTTCGATGAGGTCGACCAGCTCGATGCCGTTGGCGGCCTCGCCGATCACCTCGATGCCGTCCGCCATGTCCAGGTATCGGCGCAGGCCCTGCCGAACCAGGGAGTGGTCGTCCGCGATCGCTACTCGAATCGTCACCTTTGGTGCCTCCACTCGGCCTCCGCTCCCCGCAGTCCGGCGCCCATCCTATATGTCGGCACCCACCCGTCAGAAGATGTAGTACCAGTTGAGGGTCAGCAGGCTGAGCAGGCCCAGGCCGGCGGCCCCCACCGCAGCGAGCGCCCATCGGGGGATGGAGGATCGCCCGGCCAGCTCCGACGCCGCCCAGAACGCCGGGAAGAGCACAAGCACGAAGCGTGGCATCGACATGAGAGGGCGGTCATCGAACACGAACGTCAGGGGGATCAGGAGGCCGCCCCACAGGTAGAGGCCGTAGGAGGGCCGGTACCGCTTCCACGCCCAGACCGAGAGCACCAGGACCGGCACCACGATCACCCAGTCGATGATCCAGTAGCCGCCGTTCGTGTTGCCGACGTACCGGCCGGCCGACCGCGTGGCGTTCCACAGCGAGACCCACGGCCAGGAGAAGGTGCGCTCCCAGTTCTCCTGCCGTGTCACCGGCGTGAGCCAGTCGCCCGTCCGCAGCTCCCACCATCCGAGGTAGGCCAGGGTGCCGATCCCGGTCGCCGCCGCGGCAAGGAGTCCCGGCCACGCGGGGCCGCGTCCCTCGGTGCGCCGGTGCAGGGCCTCGATCGCGAGCGCCGGCGCAAGGACGAGACCGACGCTTCGCGTGAGGGCCGCGAACACCCCGGCAACACCGGCGAGACCCCAGCGCCCTCGTCGCGCTCCCCAGAAGGCGGTGACCGCGAGCAAGAGGAACGTCGACTCGCTGTACGGCATGAGGAAGAAATAGGAAGTCGGGAAGAAGGCGAGGAGCACGACCGTCGTGCGGGCGGCGCGCTCGTCGATCTCGGACGTGGTCAGGAGGTAGGTGACGACGAGCGCGCCGAGGAAGGCGGCGTTTGAGACCAGGATCGACGCTGCGAACGGGTGTCCGCCCAGGACGAAGGAGACGGTTCGGACGGCCAGCGGGTACAGCGGGAAGAAGGCCGCGCTGCCGTCGGCCGTCCGGTACCCGGCATCGGCGATCCGGAGGAACCACAGCGCGTCGAACCGTTCCCACGCCGTGAACAGGTTCTGCCAGCCGGGATCGGGGATCGGGTTGGCTGGCCACCCGGGAACCCCGACCGGGTCGAGCGGAGGGACGATCCCCACCGCCGCGAGCCCGATCACGAACGTGAGGAGGCGCAACCCCAGGAACACCGGAACGCAGTAGCGGAGGGCGTCGGTCAGCAGCCGGCGTTCGTCGAGGACGGGATCGAGCTCGTCCGCCTCGCCCTTCACGGCGGTCGTCACGCGACCGCGCCCGCCGCGGCGATCTCGCGCGGTTCCACCGGCACCGGCTCCGGCGACGGCTCACGCCGGCGCACCCACGCGACGAGGCACAGGATCAAGATCACGGCTCGAAGCGCCACGGCGATCTCGAAGGCGCCGATCGGCAGACCTCCCAGCCCCGAGTACCGCCCGAACCACGAGAACCGCGTCACGAACACGGCGACATCGGTCGCCTCGAAGAGCGCGAAGAGCCGGACGTTCGGCAGCGCCAGCGCGAACCAGGGCAGGAGCCACAGCCCGTACTGCGGCGAGTAGACCTTGTTCGACAGCAGGAACAGGATCAGCACGGGAAGCCCGAGCGTCCAGCGCGGGAACCCCGGATCGCGCGCGAGCTTCCACCGCCACACGACGGCGACGAGCGCGGCGAACAACGCGGCCGACGCGAGGTTGATCGCGCGGGTGTGTCCGCAGGAGAACTCGCCGGTTGCCCGTTCGCAGACGATGAACCAGATGCTGTCCCAGTCGGCTGGCCGGGCCGAGTTGAAGCGGAAGAACTCCCACCACGAGCGCGGCGAGGCGATCGCGAACGGGAGGTTCACCGTCACCCAGCTGCCTGCCGCCGCCCACGCCAGGTAGATCCCGCGGTCCGGCTCTCGAGCGCGGAACCGTCCGGCGACGAACGGGATGACGAGGAGCGCCGGGTACAGTTTCGTCGCGGCGCCGAGACCGAGCAACACCCCGGACCAGACGTCGCGTCGCTTGAGGTACATGTAGGTCGCCCCTGTCGCGAACGCGACCGGAAGCAGGTCCCAGTTGATGAAGCCGTACACGGCGAGCGTCGGCGCGAGCGCGAAGTACAGCGAGCGCACGCCGACCAGCAGGTACAGGCAGAGCGTGGTGACGAACGCCGCGATCGTGAGCAGCATCACGTTCGCGAAGAAGAAGCGCGTCACGTCGTCGCCCGAGGCCCACGCGGTCAGGCGCATCGCCCACATCGAGAGCACGGGGTACTCGTCGCACTCGCCGGGGGCGTTCGCGTCGCACGCATCGAGGTAGGGCAGGCGGCCGCTCGAGAGCTGTTGGGTTCCGAGCAGCGGGATGATGTCGGTGTAGCACAGGCGGGTGTACTGACGGCCGTCGCTCCAGTCGCCGTCGGTGCACGCGGCCTTCGTGCCTAAGCCGATCGCGAGCGTCGCCGCGAGACAAACGAACACGAGCCCGAGACCGATCTGGCGAGTGGCGGTCGGCACCGATCGAATCATCGCACGCGTCCCGAGCACGGAGGCGTGCCGTCACCGGACGTGCAGCGGGGCCGCCGAGGGGGAGGCGGCCCCGCCGTCACCTTCCGGATCGACCGAAGCCCACCCGGATGCGGCGGCGACAGGTTCGGCGCCGACCGCAGTCCTTGCTGTCACACCTCCATCGGCATGATGGACGGGGCGCGCGCATAGCCCGGGTGGGGGGTCTTGGCATCCTCCGGATGCGGAGCTCGTTGGGTCGAAAGTCGGTTTCTCAGACCTCGATCTGACCGTGTTTGACGGCCAGGGCGACCGCCTCGAGCTTGGAGTGGACCCCGAGCTTACCGAGCACGTTCCGAACGTGCGTCTGGACCGTCTGCGGGCTGATGAACAGGGCGGCGGCGATGTCCTCGTTCCGCCGGCCCTGGGTGAGGAGACGAAGGATCTCCCACTCCCGGTCCGAAAGCCTCGCGAACAGGACCTGCACCTCTCGACGCTCCTCACGTTCCTTCGTCACCTGGGGCAGCAGGCGCGAGAGCGTGGCGGGCTCGATCAGGACCTCGCCCTCGGCGGCCGCCTTCGCCGCGCTGAGGACCTCATCGGCGGGTTCGTCCTTGCCGAGGAACCCGGACGCTCCAGCCTCGACCGCGTCCACGAGCAGTCGTTCGTCGTCGTGCGCGGTCATGATCACGACCTTCGTCGCGGGGGAAACCTCTTTGATCCGGCGGGTCGCCTCGATCCCGCTGATCCCGCTCCCGCCCTTGAACACGATGTCCATCAGGACGACGTCGGGTTTGTGCTCACGGCACAGCTCGATCGCGCGCTCGGGGTCGGCGACGGGCGGCGCGACGAGCCGAAGCTCCGGATCGCGCTCGACGACCATCGCGAGCGCATCGGTCAGCGTCCGATGATCGTCGCAGATGAGCAGAGAAACCGTCGTGCCCCGCTTCACCGTTGGCTAGCCCTCTCGCGGCAGCGTGACGCGGAGGATGGTACCCCCTTCGTCCCGCTCGAATACCTCGATCCGCCCGTCCTGGGCCAGGACGTGCGCGCGGGCGATGAACAGGCCGAGGCCGGCGCCGGGTGTCTCCTCGTAGCCGGCGGGGCGCCAACGTCCGAACCGGTCGAAGACGGCCTTGACGCGGTCCTCCGGGATGCCAGGTCCCCGGTCGGCGATCTCGATCGTCGCGTTCTTCTCCTCGACCCGGACCGTGATGTCGATCGGCGCGTCGGGCGGCGAGAACTTCACGGCGTTGTCGATCAGGTTCTCGAGCGTCTCGGCCAGGCGCTTGCGGTCGGCTCGGACGCCGACCTCCGGCTCGGTGTCGACGGTCATCGGGTGCTCCGCGTGCTCGGAGGCCCACGCGATCTCCTCCACGAAGACGCCGAGGTCGATGTCCTGCAGGTCGTACGCGATCTGCTCGGCGTCGACCCGCATCGCGGTCGCCGACTGCTCGACCACGCGTTTGAGCCGCGCGGTCTCCTCATCGATCAGCCGGAAGAACTCCAGCTTCTCCTCGTCGCTCATCTGGTCGAACAACCTCGCGCCCGTGGAGGCCAGGCCCTTGATGGCCATCAGCGGGTTCTTGAGCTCGTGCGCGAGCTTGGAGGCGGTCTCGGCGCGTTCGACCAGAGGCCCTCGACGGGAGGCCAGCGCCCA
>CAZMNP010000133.1:0-3903 GCA_964567675.1 uncultured Actinomycetes bacterium | reverse complement strand
CCGCGTGGTGACGTCGCCGAACGCCTGCGAGCCCTCGCCCGTCAGCGTGAAGTCGATGATCCACCCACGTCCGACGGTCTGGCCGCCGGAATCGAACACGGCGGCGGCGCTGTCGATCGACTCGCCGGTGAGCTCGACCGGTCCGAGCCGGTACTTCGTCTGACCCGCGCGGTCGAACAGGACGACGTCGCGCTCCCGGAGCGCCTCGAACGAGCACTCCGGGCTCTCGACCTCGGTCGGCGTCGCGCAGTCGACGGGGGTCGAGTCGTAGCCGGGCGTGGCGGGCGTCAACACCTCGCGCACCGCTCGGAACTCCAGACGCGCGGTCTGGCCGATCACCTGGAGCAGGCGCTCCTGTCCGGTCTCCTGGAGGCGCGCCTGCGCCGCCTCGCGCGACAGGAAGCATCCGAGCTGCTGGTCCGCCGAGCTGACGACGCAGAACTGCCGGTCGAGCTTGGTCACGCCCAGATCGCCGAGCTGTCCCTCGGCCTCCGGCTCGGTCGGGTAGCAGGCGGCGCCGAAGTCGCTCCGGAGGATCTCGTCGCCGGGCCCGACGATGCAGAAGTTCTGCGACGGCTCCGTGCCCACGTCGCCGATCTGTTCCTCGGCCTCGCCGCGGCTCGGGAAGCAGGGGTCGGTCGTCAGCCCCGTCCCCGTGACGCAGAACTCCTGCGCCTGCTTGCGGACCTGAAACGCGTCGATCGCGGTCTGCGCCTGCTCCTCGGTCCCGAAGCAGGGCGGCTCTTCGCTCCCGAACAGGGAACCGCTCAGGCAGGCGGACTGCGTCACGGGCGAGATCGTCGCCGCGTCGAGCACGTCTTGCACCTCGGACTCCTCGTCGGAGCAGCCGAAGCTGGTGTCCGACGCGTCGAGGATGCAGTACCGGGTCCCCTCCCGCTCCACGATCGTCCCGCGGGCCAGCCCGGGGATCTGGACCTCGATGTTGTTCCGCGTCACGTACAGGATCGGCTCGGCCGTGCCGAACGCGTCGATGCGGTTGCGGATGTTCTCGAGTGCCCGGTCCATGACGTCCTGTGGCGTTCCCTCGGGCGCCGACAGGATCACCGACACGCCGCCTTCGAGGTCCAGGCCGAGGATCGGCCGTGTGCCCGTCGCGAACAGCGCGATGGACCCGCAGACGAGCGCGAACACGAACAACAGCGAGAACAGGAGCGGGCGTCCACGCCTCATGCCAGCTGCGCCCCGTTGATCGTGAGCCGGAACCGGCAGTCCAGGACCTGGGCCGCCTTCCGGCACATCTGCATGCGGCCGAGGAAGATCTCGAAGTACTCCATCACCTGGCTGATCTCGGTGTCGATCGTGAGCTCCAGGGTCACCGTCTTCGCCGTCGAGTCCACACGGAGGAACGACTGCTCGGCCGCGAAGTTCACGCGATCGTGGATGTCGAACTCGATCTGGCCGGACTTGCGAACGCGGCTGCGGTGCACGTCCGACTTGTCGGCCAGGATCACCGCGGCTGACACGGGCGAGACGGCGGCGCCATTGTCCTCCTCGTGGTTCGCGACCGCGGCGACCACGAGTGCGAGGTCGGCCGCCGAGGCCCGCTCACGAAGCGCGTGGTACACGAGGAGCCCTCCGGTCTGGCCATGCGACTCGCGCGAGATCATGTTCCCGACGTCGTGCAGGTACCCCGCGACGCAGGCGAGGTTCGCCATGTGCTCGTCGAACCCGACGCGCGTCATCACGTTGTACGAGATCCGCCCGGTGAGATTGGCGTGACGGAACCCGTGCTCGGTGTAGCCGAGGCCCTCCATCACGCGATCGGCCGCGGAGATGAAGTTCGACAGCTCGGGGTCGTCCTTCACCTCGTCGAGGGTGAGCGGAACGGGTTCGATCGCCGGCGCGCCGGGCGGGTTGGGACCCGGCGCCGGTGCCGGCTCGGGCGAGACGGGGGCCGGCTCCGAGCTCACGGTTGCCGGTCGGCCCCCTCGTCCATCACGCCGTCATCGTCGTCGACGTCCTCGACGAAGCGCTGCGCGACCCCGGCTCGAAGCATCCGAACGCGGGTTCCGGGCGCGATCTCGACGATCAGAACGCCCTCGTCCTCGTCGATCTCGACGATCGTTCCGAAGATGCCCCCGGTGGTCATGACCTCGTCTCCGACCTCGAGCGTCGAGAGCAGCGCCTGCTGGGCCTTCTGGCGGTTGCGCTGTGGGCGGATGAGCAGGAAGTAGAAGCCGACGATCATCAGGACCGGCAGCGCGAGCCCGACGAGCGAGCTGCCGCCGGCCGGTTCGCCGTTCTGCGCGAGGAGCTGGACGACCATGGGAAAACTGCCTCCTTACGGGTGAAATCGCAGCATACAGGCTATCGCTGGAGACGCCGGAGCCGATCAGCGCTCACTCGAACAAGCCACTCAGGCGAGCGGAAGGGCGCCCTCGACGGTAACCCCGAGATGCCGGTAGGCCCGCTCCGTGGCGACCCGCCCGCGTGGTGTTCGCTGCAGGAACCCGAGCTGGAGCAGGTAGGGCTCGTAGACGTCCTCGACCGTGTCGGTCTCCTCCCCCACCGCCGCGGCGAGCGTAGACAGGCCGACCGGTCCACCGCCGAACTTCTCGACGATCGCCGACAGGATCGCGAGGTCCAGCTTGTCCAGGCCGCGGTCGTCCACGTCGAAGAGCTCGAGCCCGGCCCGCGCGACGTCACCGGTGACACCGCCGTCGTGCCGGACCTCCGCGAAGTCGCGGACCCGGCGGAGCAGCCGGTTCGCCACCCGCGGTGTGCCCCGCGAGCGCCGCGCGATCTCGCCGGCACCGTCGTCGTCCACGGTCACGCCGAGGATCCCGGCCGAACGAACGACGATCCGGGTGAGGTCCTCCACCGAGTAGTAGTCCAGGCGAGGCGAGAACCCGAACCGCTCGCGGAGCGGAAGGGTGATCCGGCCCGGACGCGTGGTCGCGCCGACGAGCGTGAACCTCGGCAGGTCGAGACGGATACTCCGCGCGCTCGGCCCCTTGCCGAGGACCACGTCGAGCTGGAAATCCTCGAGCGCCGGGTAGAGCACCTCCTCGACCGGGCGCGGCATCCGGTGGATCTCATCGACGAACAAGACGTCGCCCTCCTCGAGGTTCGTGAGGATCGCGGCGAGGTCGCCGGGGCGATCCAGAGCCGGACCCGAGCTCGGCTGGAACCCCACGCCCAGCTCGTTCGCCACGATGCCCGCGAGCGTCGTCTTGCCGAGGCCGGGCGGCCCGGAGAACAGCAGGTGGTCGACCGTCTCGGTCCGCGCGCGAGCGCCGTCGATCAAGAGCGCGAGCTGTTCCTTGATCCGCTGCTGGCCGACGAACTCGTCGAGCCGGCGAGGACGGAGCGCGGCGTCGAGCTCGCGGTCGTCCTCGGGGAGACCCTCGGGCTGACCGGGATCGACGATCCGGGGCTCGTCATCCACGTGTGGCACAGCCTATCCCCGCCCCACGTGCTGGAGGGCGTCGCGCAGGAGGTCCTGGACCGGGCGATCGCCGTCGGGGAGGCCGACCATCGCCTCGCTCGCCTCCTGCGGGGAAAGGCCCAGAGAAAGGAGTGCCTCGCGCACGTCGGCGAGCGGACCGTCCACGATCACGACGTCGCCGCCGAGCTTGTCCTTCAGATCGAGCACGACGCGCTGCGCGACCTTCTTCCCCACACCGGGCACGATCGTGAGCGCCGCCACGTCGCCGCCTCCGACCGCGCGCCGCAGCGCGGTGGGCGACAGGACCGAGAGGAAGGACAACGCGACCTTCGGCCCGACCCCGGTCACGGTGACGAGGAGGTCGAAGAGCTCGCGCTCGTCGGCGCTCGCGAAGCCGAACAGCGTGATGCCGTCGTCGCGAACGACCATCCGCGTGTGGACGCTCGCCGACTTCCCCACCGCCGGGAGCTTCGCGAGCGTCGAGGCCGGCACGT
>CAZMNP010000132.1:0-4593 GCA_964567675.1 uncultured Actinomycetes bacterium | reverse complement strand
TGGCAGATGGTGTACGGCACGCACGTCTTCGCGCGCGCGAAGGGGATCCCCGATCTCGCCGTCTCGCGCGGCGAGGAGGCGTACCGCCGAGCCAAGACCCTCGACCGCGGCCTCGAGTTCCTCTCGGCGGGCGGGACGGCGCTCGCGCACCTCGACCTCGGCGACGTCGAGACGGCGCGCGAGTGGCTCGCACACGCCGCCGCGGCGGCGGCCGAATCACCCACCGCCTTCCGCTCGCGGCAGTTGGAACTGTGGAAGGCGCGCCTGCACGCCGCCGCAGGCGAGTCCGACGCGATGCGTCTGCATTTCGATCGCGCGATCGACCTCGCCACGGAGCAGGGGCAGATCGCCGCGCGATGCGAGGCGCTGGCAGCGCTGGCGCTCGCGGCGGGGCGCCTCGGCGAGGCGACGGGAGATGCGGAGCTGCTCGCCGTGGCCGAGGGCGCGGCGCGCGAGGTGAGCGAGGTCGCGGCGCATCTGCCGGGCCACCCGCCGTGGACGGCGCAGGCCGACGCGGCGACGGCGCTCGTCGAGCTCGCGCGTGGCCGGACCGCGGAGGCGGCCGACGCCGCGCGCTCGGCGCTCCGATCGCTGGAGGCGGCGATGATCGAGGACGCCTCGCTCGAGGTCTACCTCCCCGCGGCGCGCGCGATCGTCGCCGGTGGGACCGAGGAGGAGCGCGCCCAGATCACCGACGCCTTGCGCGTGCACCTCGCGCTGATCGCGCAACGCACGCTCGATCCCGACATCCGTGCCCGGTGGTTCCGTGGGCCGGTCGGCAGTCAGCTCGCCCGCATCGCGGGCCCGTTCGCGGACGCCGGGAAGGAACGCGCGTCGGCGTCGATGGACCCGGAGGACGTCGCGCTCCTGGAGGCGCTCGTGTCCGGGCGCACGGATCGCGAGATCGCCGAGGAGCTCGAGGTCGCCGAGACGGACGTGGCGCGCCGGCTCGCCGACCTCTTCGCCCGGCTCGGAACGAAGTCTCGTGCCGAGGCGACCGCCTTCGCGTTCCGGGAGGTGGTGTAGATGCTCCGGGCCAGGGTCGACCGTCACAAGTGCGTCGGGGCCGGGAACTGCATCACGATCGCGCCGACGGCCTTCGACTGGCACGAGGGGGACTTCGCCAAGGCCGACGTCGTCGAGCCCGGCAGCGTCGACGAGGAGTTGCTGCGCTCGGCCGCGCTCGCGTGCCCGACGGGAGCGGTCGAGGTCGAGGAGGTCGCGGACCTGCTCCCCTGGCAGCTACGCGGCAAGGAGGCGCCCCGGCGCGTCGAGAAGACCTTCATGTTCACGGACATCGAACGGTCGACGAACCTCGTGGAGGCGCTCGGCGACGAGGCATGGCAGGGCGTCCTGCGGTGGCACGACGAGACGCTGCGCGGACTGTTCGCGGATCACCGGGGCGAGGAGGTGGTCGGCACGGGCGACGGCTTCTTCGTCGGTTTCGATTCCCCCGACGAGGCGCTGGCGTGCGCCGTCGCGATCCAGCGCCGGCTCGCGGACCACCGGGTGAAGGCCGGGTTCGCGCCCCCGATCCGGATCGGCGTGCACGCGGCGGGCGCCACGCAGGTCGGCAAGAACTTCACCGGCAAAGGGGTGCACGAGGCGGCACGCATCGCCGCGCTCGCGGCGGGCGGCGAGATCGTGACGAGCCGCGCGACCGCCGCCGGTTCGCGCTACCCCGCTTCGGAGCCACGCGAGGTCGCGATCCGCGGCATCTCCGAGCCGGTCGAGGTCGTCACGATCGACTGGCTGTGAACCGCCGCACCGCTCGGCGCCGGCGCACGCTACGTGCACTCAGGCCACGGCGCAGCTCGATGTCGCCACGGAGCGTGTCCTCCTAGGGACGAACGCCCCTCGAACTTCCGTCGGCCGGTGTGTCCGGCCGCCCGCCCATGGGTACGGCACTCCTATCCGAGGCGAACGTGGAACGCGTTCGCCGAAGAGGAAGGAGGAACGATGGATCCCATCGTGTGGATCGTCATCGCGGTCGTCGCCGTCCTCGTGGTCGGCGCCCTCGTGTGGGTCGCCATGAACAACCGCCGGACGGAGCAGCTCCGCGAGCAGTTCGGCCCCGAGTACGACCGGACCGTGGAGCAGACCGGAGACCGCAGGGACGCCGAGTCCGAGCTCGCCGAGCGGCGAGCCCGTCGTGAGGACCTCGACGTCCGGCCGCTCGACGCCGTAACACGGCAGCGATACGCCGAGCACTGGAGGGACGTGCAGGCCCGGTTCATCGACGAGCCGGCCGCCGCGCTCACGCAGGCGAACGGCCTCGTGATCATGGTGATGCGCGACCGCGGCTACCCGACGGAGGACTTCGAGCAGCGCGCCGCCGACGTCTCCGTCGACCATCCGCAGGTCGTCGAGAACTACCGCGCCGCCAACACGATCTCCGAGCGCGTCGACTCGGACCAGGCGAGCACCGAGGACATGCGCCAGGGCTTGGTGTACTACCGGTCCCTGTTCGCCGAGCTGCTGGACGAGTCGGACGAGGGGACGGTGCAGCAGGCTCGCTAGGCCGCGCTCCCTCGAGAACGATCCGAGGTGCCCGTCCGGTTGATCTCCCAGCCGGGCGGGCGCCCGGCGTTCATCGAAGAAGCTCGGCATCAGTCGCCCTCGTGACGTAGATCCCTTCGCGGCCGGCAATCACGGCAAGCGCTGACCCCATCCGCGTGGTTCCATGCGGACATGGCTCCGCCCGACACGACGCTCCCCATCTATCTCGAGGTCGGAAGCAAGCGCGTGTTCGCGGGTCCGGTGGACTGGCCGGGGTGGTGCCGGAGCGGTCGCGACGAGGACGCGGCGGTCGAGATGCTCTTCGCGTACGCGCCTCGCTACGCACTCGCCCTGCGCAGCTCACAGCTCGGCTTCGAGGCACCCGCGGATCCGTCCGCCTTCACGGTCGTCGAGCGCATGACGGGCAACGCCTCGACCGATTTCGGCCCGC
Source organism: uncultured Actinomycetes bacterium (assembly GCA_964567675.1). Classification (GTDB taxonomy): domain Bacteria; phylum Actinomycetota; class UBA4738; order UBA4738; family HRBIN12; genus CALGFI01. The sequence continues at coordinate 1,643 of CAZMNP010000132.1, read as the reverse complement.
CGGATGTCCCGCCGTCGGCGGACGCGCAGCCGGTCACCGCCCGGGACCTCGCGCGCTTCACGACGCTGCTCCGCGCGTGTTGGCGCGCGTTCGACCGCGCCGCCGAGAAGGCCCAGGGCAGGGAGCTGGCGAAGGGCCCGCGCGGCGGCGGCCGAGATCTCGACAAGGTCATCGACCACGTCCTCGGCGCCGACGAGAGCTACCTCGGCATGCTCGGCGCGAAGGCGCCGAGCGGCGACCCGGACGAGCGCGCGACACGACTCCGCCAGGCGGTGCTCGATGCGCTCGAGGTCGCCGTGCGCGAAGGCGTGCAGCCCGGTCCCCGCGGCGGGAGACGGTGGACCCCGCGCTACTTCGTCCGGCGCTCGGCGTGGCACGTCCTCGACCACGCGTGGGAGCTCCAGGACCGCAGCCCGGGCCGCTGATCCTCACCGGGGTTCACGGCGACGAGGGCGGAACCCGTTCCAAGCCGAGCTCACCCGCCGCCTCCCACAACCGCCGGTCGAAGCAGGCGAAGGTCACGATGCTCGTCGCGTCCTCGGCCAACGCGAGCGCAGAGGCGAGGTGGATCGCGTCGGAAGCACGCAGTCCCTGGTCGTTCGAGATCCGCACGGCCGATCCCGCCACGCGTTCATCGAGCTCCACGACCACGATCCTTCGCCACGCCTCCTCGAGCTCCGCGAGGAGTTCGACGGTCTGCCTCGTGGTCCCGCGACCCTCACGACCCGCACGACCGATGGCAGCTCCCGACTCGACGTACGAGAGTCGAGAGGCAGCGAGGAGCCGGCGACCCGCGATCTCCGTCTCGATCTCATCGCTCGCCTCTTCGAGGACGAAGAGCTTCACGAGCGCGCTCGAGTCGAGGTAGAGCGTCAGCGTCGGTCCTCGGCGATGTAGTCGGACAGCGGTGGTCCAGGCTTCAGTTTCACGAGCCGTTTCGGCGGCACGAACGATTCCCCGGACCACGTGATGCGCCCCTCGGCCATCAGTTTCCCGATGTGCTCGGGGATCCCCGAAGGCACGATCTGCGCGATCGGAACACCGCGCTCGGTCACGACGATCGTCTCTCCGCCCTTGACCCGGCGAAGATATCTGCTCAGCGACGCCTTGAGATCCCGCACGCCCACGCTCTCCATGTAGTCACTATAAGCTCTATGTGACCACAACGCTACCCCTGCCCTGCCAGGCTGACGCACCGACCGGATCTCCGCAGTGAAGCGCGTCACATCCGACGCCCGACCTTGACGGAGCGACGGCACGCCCTCATCGTCCGGCCTGCATGGTTCGACTCCGGATCCCTCTCATGCTGGCGCTGATGGCCGTCGTTGCGTTCGCCGCATGCGGGGAGGACGGTCCTCGACCCGACGCGGTCAGCCAACGCCTGCTCGACCGCTACGAGATCCAGGCGGATGGCGCCACCACCACACACCAGATGGAGGTCGGCGAGCTCGCCGAGCAAGGCATGCCGTGGGAGGTGTACCTCGCGGCGTCCCAGGGGATCGGCCTCGACTTCTCGTCGCATTTCGGAGCGCCGGCCGAATTGCACACGACACCGGTCGACGGCGGCGCGCCGGGCATGCGCCTCCACGTCCTCGTCCTGGACGGCGGAGGGACGATCGGAGCCTGGCTCAGTAGCGAGGACG
>CAZMNP010000131.1:0-3944 GCA_964567675.1 uncultured Actinomycetes bacterium | reverse complement strand
TGGTCGTCGAGGGCGTCTGGCCGGAGCTCGACGCCGGGCGGTTCCCGATCACGCGCGTGGTCGGCGAGGACGTCTGGATCGAGGCGGACGTGTTCGCCGACGGGAACGACATGGTGGCGGCAGCCCTGCGGTTCCGCTCCTCGAGCGACGGGGAGTGGCGCGAGGTCCGGATGGCCGACGCCGGCAACGACAGGTGGCGGGGGTGCTTCGACGTCGCCGAGATCGTCGAGCACGCCTACACCGTGGTCGGCTGGATCGACCGGTTCGAGACCTGGCGCCGGGACCTCCGCAAGAAGGTGGACCGCGGCGTCGACGTGGCGGTCGACCTCCTCGCCGGTGCCGAGCTCATGAAGGCGGCCGCTCGGCGCGCAGAGGGTGACGACCGTGATCGCCTGCGCGTGGCCGCGAAGACGCTCGGCGGGAAGGACGAGACCGCCGGGCTCCGCGTCGCGTTCGACGAGGGGATCCGCGAGCTGGCCTCTGCGTACCCCGACCGGCGGAACCAAGGTGCGTTCGAGCGCGAGCTCCGCGTGAACGTGGACCGGCCGAAGGCCCGATTCGGCTCGTGGTACGAGCTCTTCCCGCGCTCGGCCTCGCCCGAGGCGGGGCGGCACGGCACGTTCGACGACGTGATCGCGCGCCTCCCGTATGTGCAGGAGCTCGGGTTCGACGTGCTGTACCTGCCGCCGATCCATCCGATCGCGCATGAGCGGCGCAAGGGCAAGAACAACGCGCCGGCCTCCAAGCCGGGGGATCCGGGCAGTCCGTGGGCGATCGGCGCGGCCGAAGGCGGCCATACCGCGATCCATCCCGACCTCGGCACGCTGGAGGACTTCGCGCGCTTGATCGCCGCCGCCGCCGAGTGCGACATCGAGATCGCGCTCGACATCGCGTTCCAGTGCACGCCGGAGCACCCGTGGGTGCGCGAGCACCCGGAGTGGTTCAAGCACCGGCCCGACGGCTCGATCCAGCACGCCGAGAACCCGCCGAAGATCTACCAGGACATCTACCCGCTCGATTTCGAGACCAAGGATGCGAAGGACCGGCAGGCGCTCTGGGAGGCGCTCCGCGACGTCTTCCTGCTCTGGTGCGAGCGTGATGTGCGGATGTTCCGCGTCGACAACCCGCACACGAAGCCGTTCCCGTTCTGGGAATGGGTGATCGCGGAGGTGCGCGCCGAGTACCCCGACGCGATCTTCCTGGCCGAAGCGTTCACGCGGCCGAAGGTGATGTACCGCCTCGCGAAGCTCGGGTTCACGCAGTCCTACACGTACTTCACGTGGAAGAACACGAAGCAGGACCTGACCGACTACCTGACCGAGCTCACCCGCACGGGCGCGGTCGAGTTCTTCCGGCCGAACTTCTGGCCCAACACGCCGGACATCCTGCACGAGTACCTGCAGACGGGCGGGCGCCCGGCATTCGCGGTTCGGCTCGTGCTTGCCGCCACGCTCGCCTCCAACTACGGGATCTACGGGCCGGCGTTCGAGCTGATGGAGCACGCGCCGATCCAGCCCGGTTCCGAGGAGTACCTGAACTCGGAGAAGTACGAGATCCGCCACTGGGACCTGGAGCGCGCGGACTCGCTCGCGCCGCTCGTCGCGAAGGTGAACCGGATCCGGCGCGAGAACCCCGCGCTGCAGGACATGCGGTCGCTCCGCTTCCACGGGATCGGCAACGACCAGATGATCGCCTACAGCAAGCGGACAGAGGACCGCTCGAACGTGATCGTCGTGATCGCGAACCTGGATCCGAAGCACGCCCGGTCCGGGTGGACCGATCTGGTGCTCGACGAGCTGGGCTTCGGCGCGGCCGAGGTGTACGAGGTGGAGGACCTGCTCACCGGCGCCGTCTACACCTGGCGCGGGGCCTCGAACTTCGTGCAGCTCGATCCGGCCGCCGGCGAGCCGGCCCATGTGTTCCGCGTCGGCCCCCGCCGGAGCGGGTCCGCGGCCGCGGCGACCCGCGCGAAGCAGGCGGTGCCGGCATGACGCGCCAGATGCTCGAGATCGTGACGCCGGTGGCGCCCACCGCGGCGGACGAGCGCTGGTACGCCGACGCCGTCATCTACGAGCTCCACGTGCGCTCCTACCAGGACTCGAACGACGACGGGAACGGCGATTTCCGCGGTCTGACCCGGCGCCTGGACTACCTCGCCGACCTCGGCGTGAATGCGGTGTGGGTCCTGCCGTTCTACCCGTCACCGCTCCGCGATGACGGGTACGACATCGCCGACTACATGTCGGTGCACCCCTCCTACGGGAACCTCCGCGACTTCCGGATGTTCCTGCGCGCGGCGCATCAGCGAGGCATCCGCGTGATCACCGAGCTCGTCCCGAACCACACGTCGGACCAGCACCCCTGGTTCCAGCGGGCCCGCCGGGCGCCGCCCGGCAGCCCTGAGCGCGACTACTACGTCTGGAGCGACACGCCCGACAAATACCTCGAGGCGCGCGTCATCTTCAAGGACTTCGAGACCTCGAACTGGGCGTACGACCAGGTGGCCGGCCAGTACTACTGGCACCGGTTCTACTCGCATCAGCCGGACCTGAACTTCGACAACCCGCGCGTGCGCCAAGGGATGCTGAACGTCGTCGACTTCTGGTTCGACATGGGCGTGGACGGGATGCGGCTGGACGCCGTCCCGTACCTGTTCGAGCGCGAGGGCACGAACTGCGAGAACCTGCCCGAGACGCACGAGTACCTGAAGGAGCTCCGCGCGCACATCGACTCCCGCTACAGCGGGCGCATGCTCCTGGCCGAGGCGAACCAGTGGCCCGAGGACGCCGTTACGTACTTCGGCGACGGCGACGAGTGCCACATGGCGTTCCACTTCCCGCTGATGCCGCGGATGTTCATGGCACTGCGGATGGAGGACCGGTTCCCCCTGATCGACATCCTGGAGCAGACGCCGGCGATCCCGGAGAACGCACGCTGGGCGCTGTTCCTGCGCAACCACGACGAGCTCACGCTCGAGATGGTGACCGACGAGGAACGCGACTACATGTACCGGGTCTACGCGCAGGATCCGCAGGCCCGGATCAACCTGGGCATCCGCCGGCGCCTGGCGCCGCTGCTGGGCAACGACCGCCGCGTCGTCGAGATGATCAACGGGCTCCTGTTCTCGCTGCCGGGGACGCCGGTCATCTACTACGGCGACGAGATCGGGATGGGGGACAACATCTACCTCGGCGATCGTAACGGCGTACGGACGCCGATGCAGTGGAGTGCGGACCGCAACGCCGGGTTCAGTCGCGCGAACCCTCAGCAGCTGTACCTGCCGGTCGTGATCGGCCCCGAGTACCACTACGAGTCGATCAACGTGGAGGCCCAGCAGCACAACCCGCGCTCGCTGCTCTGGTGGATGAAGCGGCTGATCGCGCTCCGCAAGCGCTCGGCGGCGCTCTCCCGCGGCACCCTCGAGTTCTTCTACCCCGAGAACCGGCGCGTCGTGGTGTTCCTTCGCCAGTTCGAAGAGGAGCGGGTCCTGGTCGTGGTCAACCTCGCCCGTTCGGTGCAGTTCGCCGAGCTCGACCTGTCGGCGTTCAAGGGGCTCGTGCCGCACGAGCTGTTCGGCGGCACCGAGTTCCCGTCGATCGGCGAGCTCCCGTACTTCCTCACGCTCGCGCCGCACTCGTTCTACTGGTTCCGCCTGGAGCAGCCGGCGGAGGAGATCGACCTGGCGCAGCGGCGGCCGCCCGAGATCGAGGTCGCCGGGCCGTGGCAGAACGTGTTCCACACGCGGACCCGGCGGGCGCTCGAGGAGGCCCTGCCCGGCTACCTGCAGGGGATGCGCTGGTTCCGCGGGAAGGCGCGGCGGATCAAGTCGACCGAGATCACCGAGGCCATCCCGGTGAGCGCGCACGGCTCGACCGTCGCCGGGGTGATCGCGCTCGCGACGGTCGAGTACGCGGAAGGCGACCCGGACACCTACGTCCTGACCC
>CAZMNP010000130.1:0-7345 GCA_964567675.1 uncultured Actinomycetes bacterium | reverse complement strand
GGCCCGCACGCAAGAGCTACGGACGATCGCGTTCACCGGCCGGTCTCCGGGCAAGCTCGGTCCCCTGGCGGACATCGAGATCGCGGTTCCGAGTGACGAGACGTCTCACATCCAGGAGGCGCACATCGCGATCGGCCAGCTGATCGCGTTCCTGGTCGAGGACGAGCTACATCCGGGCACGTAGCCTGGCTCGGACCGGTGCCACCACCCCGACGGGTTCTCGTGCCCGCCACCGCGCGGGAAGGGAGCGGGGAACCTAAGGTCATGACCACGATGGCCGTCATCGAGACCGAGGGACTTCGAAAGGAGTACCGACGTGCCCGCCGGGGCAAGACCGTGGCGCTCGACGGGCTCGACCTGTCCGTTCCCGAGGGCGGCGTGTTCGGGTTCCTCGGCCCGAACGGCGCCGGCAAGACCACGACGATCCGGTGCCTTCTGGGCCTTATCCGGCCTTCCTCGGGACGGTGCGCCCTCCTCGGTGCGCAGCGTCACGTGGAGCTGGCAGGCGTGATCGGCCGCGTCGGCTCGATCGTCGAGACGCCCACGCTCTATCCGCGTTTCTCCGGGCGAAAGAACCTCGAGCTCCTCGGCCGGATCGCGGGGATCGGCCGCTCCCGGGTCACGGAGGTCCTGCACCAGGTCGGCCTGGCCGACCGAGCGAACGACCTCGTGAAGACCTACTCACTCGGGATGCGCCAGCGACTCGGCATCGGAGCCGCGCTCCTCAAAGACCCCGAGCTGCTGATCCTGGACGAGCCGGCGAACGGGCTCGACCCGGCGGGGATCGTCGAGGTCCGCGACCTCATCCGCCGGCTGGGTCGCGAGGGACGGACGGTGTTCGTCTCGAGCCACATCCTGAGCGAGGTGCAGCAGACCGCCGACCGCGTCGCGATCCTCTCGCGGGGCCGCGCGGTCGCCGCCGGTCCCGTCGACGAGGTGCTATCCGCGGGGCGGGTCGCCGGGTTGATCGCCAGGGTGGACGACGTGCCGGCCGGGCTGCGTGCGCTCCGCGGGGCGGGCATCTCCGCCGAGGCCACCGACGGGCTGCTGCGGGTGGAGCTCCCCCCCGAGGAGGCGGCCCGCGTAACGCGCACACTCGCCGACCGCGGGCTCTACCTGACCGAACTCCGTCCGGACGCGGTCGACCTCGAGACCGTCTTCCTCGAGCTCACGGCGCCGCCGCCGGGAACGGACGCCGCGTCGATCGGGGTGGATGCGTCGCCCCCGCAAGGAACGGAGACCTGATGAGCGCGCTGTTGGCCACGGAGTTCCTTCGGTTCTGGTCCCGGCGGCTGGTCCGGGTCGTCGCGGCACTGGTCATCCTCGGGATCGTCGTCGCGGGTGTGATCGTGTTCGCGACGCAGTCCTACGACCTCGCAACGCTGCCGGAGGTGTTCCTAGGCACGAGCTTCGTGTTCGTGATCCTGGGATGGCTGTTCGGCGCATCGTTCGTCGGTGCCGAGTGGCACGCGGGGACCGTCACCACGCTGTTGACGTGGGAACCGCGACGCACCCGCGTGATCGTCGCGAAGGCGACGGCCGGGGTGGTCTCGGTCTTCGTCCTCACGGTCCTCCTCCAGCTCGTCCTCGGGGCTGTGCTCACGGTGGACGCGGCGACGCAGGGAAGTACGGCCGGGGCGGACGTCACATGGGCGGCCGAAGCCGCCGTTGTCGGACTCCGGGTCGCGCTCGTCTCGTCCATCTTCGCCGGGGTCGGGTTCGGCATCGCGTCGATCGGCCGGAACACGGCCGCGGCGCTCGGCGTCGGGTTCGGCTACATCGTCATCGTCGAGAACCTGGTCCGAGGCCTGCGTCCCGCGTGGGCGCCCTGGCTCCTCACCGAGAACGCCGGCCTGTTCCTGATCGGCGACCCCGCCGACTTCCCGCAACTTCACCGCTCCGTCGTCGGGGCCGGGATCTACCTGGCGGCCGTGGCGACGCTGCTCCTCGTCGCCGCCGCGTCGCAGTTCCGCGTTCGCGACGTCACGGTGTAGCGCCGGTCCACCTCCGCCGTCTCCCGCTTGACCATCGAACACCTGTTCGGGTAGGGTGAGCGCCCTCGTGCGGCCCCGCGCGGAGGTCGAACGTGAGTCCGGGCAGCCGAGCGGAGGCACGCCAGCCGACCCTCGAGGACGGCGTGCCCCTGGACGAGGTGGAGTTCGTCGTCGTCGACCTCGAGACGACGGGAGGGTCCCCGCGTGAGTCGCGGATCACCGAGATCGGCGCGGTGAAGCTCCGCGGCGGCGAGCGGGTCGGCGCGTTCGAGACCCTCGTGAACCCCGGAGCGCCGATCCCTCGTTCGATCACGTACCTGACCGGGATCGACGACGGGATGGTCGCGGGCGCGCCGCCGATCGAGTGGGTGCTGCCCTCGTTCGCCGAGTTCGCGCGCGGATGCGTCTTCGTCGCCCACAACGCGCGGTTCGACTTCACGTTCCTGAACGTCGCCTTCGAGCGCCTGGACTACGACCCATTGCCACCGCCGCCCGTGTGCACGGCCCGGCTCGCACGCCGGGTCGTGTGGCCCGACGTCCCGAACGTCCGGCTGGCGACGCTGTCCCAGTACTTCCGGACGGCGGCGAAACCCACGCACCGCGCGCTCCCCGATGCCGAGACCTGCGGCGAGGTGCTGCACGGGCTGCTCGACCTCGGCGGGCGGCTCGGGATCCACACGCTCGGCGACCTGCACGCAGCGGTGCAAGCCCGAGGGCGGCCGAACTTCGGGAAGATCGCCCTCGCCGAGGCTTTGCCACACGCAGGGGGCGTCTACCTCTTCCGGGGCCGCGACCGGCGCGTCCTCTACGTCGGGAAGTCGAACGACCTTCGCACGCGCGTGAAGAGCTACTTCTACGGCGACTCGCGCAAGCGGATCGAGGACCTGCTCGCCGAGACCGTCTCGGTCGAGGGCATCGCCTGTGGATCCGAGCTCGATTCGCTCGTCCTCGAGGCACGGCTGATCCGTGAGCACGAGCCGAAGTACAACCGCCGCGGGAAGACCTGGCGCCGGTACGCCTACCTGTCGATCGACGAGCGCGAGGCCTTTCCACGGATCAGGGTCGTCCGCGAACCCAAGGCGTCCGGCGCGCATCTCGGTCCGTTCCCCTCGTCCAAGACGGCGCGGATGGCGAAGGAGGCGCTCGAAGAGGCGTTCCCGATCCGCCGATGCACCCGCTCGATGCGGGCTTCGACGCGGTTCGCGCCCTGCGCGCTCGCCGACATCGGGCGGTGCACCACCCCGTGCGACGGCCGCATCGACCCCGAACGCTACGGGGAGCTCGTCCGGTCACTCATCTCCTCCCTCTCCACTCCGGGCGGGCTCCTCGCAGCGCTCGAGTCGCGGATGCGCGACCTCGCGGAAGCCGAGCGATTCGAGGAGGCCGCGCTCGCGCGGGACCGGCTGCGCGCCCTCGCGGAGGTCCTCGCCCGCGCGAGGGTCGACACCTGGCTGCTCCGACCTGCCGAGCTCGTGCTCGGCGACGACGAGGGCCGGCGTTTCCGGATCAACGGCGGCGCGCTCGTCCGCGGGCAGGTCGCCGAGCCGCTCGGAGCGCCATGTCCGCGCGACCGGGCGGACGAGCTCTCGGTCCTGCGGGCCTGGATCGCGCGACATCCCGTCCGGATCGAGGGAACCGACGTCCCGCTCGCGGAGCCGGCCGATGGAGGCGCCGAGCTGAGCGGGCTCCTCGCGAGACTCCGCCAGAGCGAGCGCTCCGCTGACGGTCGCTCCTCACCCGGCGACTAAACTGGACGGCATGGAGCGCGCGGTCATCCTCGATGGTGCGCGAACGCCGATCGGCAAGTTCCTCGGCGCGTACTCCGAGCTCCCTGCGGTGGAACTCGGCGTCCTCGCCGCCTCCGAGGCGATGCGCCGAGCCGGCGTCGCGCCCGACCAGATCGACCAGACGATCCTCGGTCACGCGCGCCAGGCGGGCAACGGTCCGAACACCGGGCGACAGGTCTCGGTCCGCTCCGGCGTCCCCGTCGAGGTCTCCGCCTACAACGTGAACATCGCGTGCGGTTCCGGCATGAAGGCCGTTCAGCTCGCGGCGCAACAGATCCACCTCGGCGACGCCGAGGTGGTGCTGGCGGGCGGGATGGAGAACATGACGCGTGTCCCCTTCATCCTGGACCGGATGCGCACGGGGTACCGGATGGGAGACGCGCAGGTCTACGACGCGATGTACCGCGACGGCCTCCTCGACCCGCTGTGCGGGCTCGTGATGGGCGAGACGGCGGAGATCCTCGCCGATCGGTACGACGTCACCCGCGAGGAGCAGGACGAGTTCGCCCTGGAGTCCCAGCGCAAGACCGAGGCATCGAAGGAGGCCCGGGCCCAGGAGATGTTCGCGGTGGAGGCACCCGACCCCCGAGGCGGCGGCGCGATCCCGGTCACCGGCGACGAGCACCCGCGGCCGCAGACCGACCTGGAGGCCCTCGGCCGCTTGAAACCCGTGTTCCGCGAGGGCGGCACGGTGACCGCGGGCAACGCGAGCGGCATCACCGATGGAGCCGCTGCGCTCGTCGTGATGAGCGAGTCGAGCGCCCGCGCCGAGGGCCGCGAGCCACTCGCGCGGATCGCCGGCATGAGCTGGGCCGGCGTCGAACCCGAGGTCATGGGCATCGGGCCGGTCCCGGCGACGAAGAAGGTGCTCGAGAAGACCGGGCTCTCGCTCGCCGACATCGACCTGATCGAGATCAACGAGGCGTTCGCCGCACAGGTGATCGCGTGCGAGCGTGAGCTCAAGTTCGACCGCGACCGGCTCAACGTGTGGGGCGGCGGCATCTCGCTGGGTCACCCCATCGGGATGAGCGGTGCGCGGCTGCTGCTGACGCTCGGATATCAGATGCGCAACCGAGGAGCCGCCCTGGGCCTGGCGACGCTCTGCATCTCCGGCGGCCAGGGGCTCGCCGTGATCTTGGAGCGCGCGTAGGCTTCCGCCGATGACCGGGCCGAGCCGCGCGGGAAGGGATACGGGGAGATGAGCGTCCACGCCGTCGTGCTGATCCAATGCGAGATCGACGAGATCCCCGAGGCCGCGCAGGCGATCGCGGAGATCGACGGCGTGAGCGAGGTGTACTCCGTCGCCGGCGAGTTCGACCTCGTCGCCATCGCCCGCGTCGCGAACCACGACGATCTCGCGACGGTGATCCCCGGAGGCATCTCGAAGGTCCCGGGCGTCGCCAGAACCGAGACCCTGATCGCATTCCAGGTGTACTCCACCCACGACCTCGAACGGCTCTTCGCGATCGGCTTCGAGGAGACCTAGGGCCCAAGATCCGCCACCCGCGTCAGCCCTCCGCGGGCGGCTCCGGGAGCTCGATCGCCACCGCGACCGCCGTCCTCGCCCACTCGGTCAGGTCGCCCGAGTAGCGGGGCGTGTACTTCTCCAGAAGGAGCTGCCGCGCGATCTCGTCTTCTGCGCGATCTTCGATGACGGACGCCTGGCAGATCATGTCCCGGTCTCCGATCCGCACGCCAACCGTCGGGCGGACCCGCAGGTTCTTCACCCAGTCGCTCCCCTCGCCGCCACCCGAGAGCAGGTACACCCGTCCCCCGTGCTGCGCGAACCAGATCTCGATCGTGTGCGGGTTGCCCGAGCGGCGGCCGGTGGTCGTCACATAGCAGTAGTCGTGGTCGGCCGGCTCGGCCGCGTCCATCTAGCGAACGGCCCAGACCACGAGCGCGACCATGACCACGATCGCCGCGACGAGGTACAGCAGGTCGCCCCGCTTCACCTTGCCCGGCCGCATCGTGTTGAACCCCACGTCACGACCCCTCGACGATCGCGTAGGAGCGTCGGAACGCCGGCTCGGAGAGCCACTCGATGTGTTGCCGGACCACCGAGGCGTACGTGCGGGCCTCGACCTCGTCGCCGCAGACGCGCGAGGAGACCTCGGCGCCGCCCGGATCCAGGATGGCCACCCGCCAGCCCGCGTCCTCGCGCTCGATCCGGACGCCGTAGCGGTTCGCGTGGAACTCAGTGGTGGATGCCGTGGGCTCGCTCAAGCCTCTCGAGATCCTCTCGGGCCTGCCCCAGCACCGACTCGGCGTCCAGGACGAACTCCGGCTCGAGATCGGCGACCTTCTGCAGCGCGTTCTCCAGCGTACTTCCGGCGTTCTCGGCCTGTCGAAGGGAGTCGACGAGCACCGCCGCATAGTCGTCCTGGAACGACTTGCCGTCCCACGGGCACTCGCCGCCGTTCTGGATCACCTGCTCGACGAAGAACTCCCGTCCGCACCTTCGGCACGTTCCCTTGATCTTCACGCCGTCTCCTTCTCGGTGCTTCTCGGCTCGGTGCTTCTCGGCTCGGTGCTCTTGGCCACGAGCTCCAGCAACCGGTCGGCGAGCTCGAACGGATCGATCGGCTTGACGAACCAGGCGTCCGCTCCGGACCAGTTGGCGAGCCACTCGTCCTGGCGCCGCTCGAGCAGGATCACGATCTTGCCCGGGTAGGGGTCGAAGTCGTCGTGCAGCGTCCTCGCGAGCGAGAACGCCCCCTCGCGCGAGGCGATCTCGTCCGCGACGATCGCATCGGGTCTCGCCCGCCTCGCGATGCGCACGCCCTCCTCCCCGTTCGCGGCCTCGAGGAAGGTGATCGGGGAGCCGAGCCGTCGCTCGATGCTCCGGACGACCAGGCGCATCATGTCGCGCGAGGCGGGATCGGGCGACACGAGGAGCACCTCCATGCGCGGATACTACCCAACGCCATTGGGCTATCGTCGCGCGCGTGGGATCGGCCAGGGCCGCGGTCGCCGAGCTCGTCGCGACGTTCGCACTCGTCTTCATCGGCGCGGGTGCGAGCATCACGTCGGGGTCCGGGCTCGATCTCACGGGCGTCGCGCTCGCGCACGGGCTGGTCCTCGCGGCGATGATCGCGTCCACGACCCACTTGGGCGCCCGGCTGGTCAATCCGGCGGCGTCGATCGGCCTGTGGGTCGCCGGAAGGCTCACGACGACCCGGGCTGCGGTCCTGGTCGTCGCCGAGATCCTCGGCGCGGTGGCGGCCGCCTTCCTGCTCCGGTACCTGGTCCCCGAGACGGCGTTCACGTCCGCGTCGGGCGGCACGCCCGTGATCTCCTTCGCCGTTCCCGCCGGCAAGGCCATCGTGATCGAGGCCGTCTGCACCTTCTTCCTCGTGTTCGCCGCCTTCGCGCTCGTCGTCGACGGTCGCGGATCGTCCAGGACCGCCGCGGCGTTCGCGGTCGGGGCCGTGTACGCGTTCGGCATCATGGCGTTCGGGCCGTTCGCCGGCGCCGCGATGAACCCGGCACGATGGCTGGGGCCGGCGCTCGCGAGCGGAAGTTGGGCGAACTGGTACGTCTGGATCGTGGGCCCGGTGTCCG
>CAZMNP010000129.1:0-5862 GCA_964567675.1 uncultured Actinomycetes bacterium | reverse complement strand
GCCGAGCGGGGTGACCGCGTCACGGATCTGCTGCGCGCACCGAACCCCTCGCGCAGGACCGTCGAACGTCGCGAAGAACCCGTCCCCCGCCGTGTCGATCTCGACGCCCCGGTAGCGTGCGATGATCGAACGCACCGTGGAGTGGTGGCGTTCGACGAGATCACGCCACGCCCGATCGCCGAGCTCGACGGCCCGGCTGGTCGAATCGACGATGTCCGTGAACAGGACCGTCGAGAGGACACGGTCGAACACCGCCTCCTCCTCTTGGATCTGGGCGACGAACCGGTCGATCTCTTCGAAGAACAGCGCATCATCCGCGAGGAAGAAATGCTCGGGGCCGGGGATCTCGACGAACCGAGCGCCGGGGATCTGCTCCGCGACCCAGGGACCGGCCCCGAAGGGGCCATCCCGATCCCCCTCCTTCGTCAGCACGATCGTCGGAACGAGGACACTGGGAAGGATCGATCGGACGTCGACCTGCCGTTGCACGAGCTCGATCGCGAGCGCACTCGATGGGCTGGCACAGAGCCTCGACCACCGTGCCCACATCTCGAGCTCCTCATCGGGGACCTCCGCCCTCATGGCTTGAAAGTTGAGCCGCCAGAACTCCGCGGTGCCCCAGCACCGATCGATCCACCCCTCCCACTCGTGCGCGTCGGACTCGGTGAACCCCCAGGGAAAATCGGCCGTCTTCCAGTACGAAACGATGGGTGTCCCCAGGACGAGGCCGAGCGTCCGCTCGGGGAACGACGCGGCTGCCAGGATGCTCACCGCGCTGCCGTCCTCGTACCCCAGAAGGATGGCGCGGTCGGACCCGACCTCGTCCATCACCGTCCGCATGTCGTCCATCCCCTTCTCGAGCGAGAGCGTCTCGAGCGAGGTCGGCCGGTCCGAGACGCCCGACCCGCGGCGATCGAACACGATCACCCGCGCCCGCTCGGCGAGGGTCCGGAGGTACCGGGCATGCGTCGGGAGATCCCAGTTCGCGTCGATATTGGACAGCGTTCCATCGTTGATCACGAGGTCGTAGGGGCCGTCCCCGAAGACCTGGTACCCGAGGTAGACGCCGTCCTCCGACTTCGCGTACCGCGTTGAGGGACGGGCCAGGCGATCCATCCCGCGATGGTCGCTCCCCGCCGTCCTCGCCGCAAGCGGACATCGACTCGGATCAGCCCGACGGTGGACCGAACTGCTGCTGGAGCTCGACGGTGACGTTGTACTCGAACGCCTCGATGAAGCCTCGGCCCTGACCGGTCGCAGACGAGCCTGTAGTGCGGACGGTCATCGGCCCGGGGAAGGTGACATCCGGGAACGAGAAGCCATCCGGCGTCTTGGTGCCGGTCAGCGCGAGGTCGTTCTCGGTGGTGGTCGGGGCGCAGTTCGACCCGGTGATGCCGTGTCCCGAGAGCGTCGCCACGCCGTCCGGCGCGGAGACGATCTTGATGCGTAGTCGTCGCGGGCCTGCTCCGGACTACTCGAGGTAGCCGAGGCCACGAATCACGTCATCAGCCGGCCGACTCCTCGCACGACGCCACGCACTCGATCGTGATCTTCCCCTTCGCCGAGTACGTCGCCGGCGGGTTCCCCGATTCGAATCGCCAACTGCCCTGACCGGTCCCGCTCGTCCCGGAAACGGCGACGGAAACGGGTGGCCCCCCGGATGGCGGTGCCGGGAAGCCGAACATCGAGACGAAGCCCGCATATTCTGCCCCGCCCGTGGGCCCAAAGGTCTCGAGCGCGAATCGAATCGAGAAGCCACCTACAGTCTCCTCCCCCAATACGCGGTACTCGTAAAGCTCATACGAGGGACCGACGGGGAATGGACAGGTGGGCCCCGATGTCAGATCGGCCTTCCCCTGCCCCTCGATCGTTCCCTCATCGCTCACGCCGAACGTGAAATCGAGCTCCCAGCCGTCTTGGCAGGAGCCGCTGCCCTCGGGGTAGACGGCCGAGGAGGCGATGTTCGCGGTGCCCTCCCACACCTCTCCCGTGTAGAACTTGATGCAGTGCTCCGCCTTGGTCCCGTCGAACCCCACGGCGCGAGCGCAGATCTCGATCTCGGACGGAGCGTCCTGGGGGACGTCGTAGTGCGTGTACGTGATGGCACCCAACCGTCCGTCGTCACAGGGCTCGGGCGACGAGGTCTCCGAGAGGTTCCCAACCCGCTGGAGCTCCTGCCCGTTCACGGTCAGCACGAGCTCGCGGATGCCGAGCGACGTGGGCGGCACGATCGCCATCCCTCGGAGCGCGATCCGCTGCCCGGGATCGACGCGCCCGGGCTCGGGCACGGATGCCATGTCGACCATGAGGGCCCCGCCGAAGTCGGGGACGGTGAGCGCGACCGAGGCGGTCGTCCCCTCCGAGCCCGTCGCTGTCCAGTGCACGACCGTGCCGGGGAGGTCGCTGCCACCGGGAAGCGCGCAAAGGTCGACCCGGCCATGGAGCTGAGGTAGCGTCGGGGCCCCCGTCAAAGACGCGACCGTCGTTGGAGAGCCGGTGACGGCCGCCTCGAGCTTCATCTCGGAGCACGTCCCGATCCAGCCCACGCGAGCGTCGACCGTCCGCATCGGGTCGAAGCCGGGATTCAGCGAGGTGATCTCACACGGTCCGGGCTCGGCCGGGGGCGACTCCGGCGTGGGGTCGTACCACCCGCTCGAGCCGGAATCGGGCACGTTCCAGTCCTCGTCCCCGACCTGGGCAAGCGCACTCGCCATCCTCGCTTTGCCTGCCTGCGTGCCCTCCAGGGCGATCTCGGCGCGCCACGGTAGCCGCACTTCCGCGTCCCCGAGCGTCGCGACGACCTCGTACCGGCCCGGTGCGAGCCCGGTCTCGGCGACCCCTACGGAGAACGCCTCGCCCCCGGGACCGACCGCGACGTCGTGGGTGAAGAGAACTTCGCCGTCGTCGATCCCTACGAGGCTCGACCAGACGATCGAGAGCATGGCTCCCTGTTCGATGTCGTCGCCGAGGACGACGAGCGCGGTGACCTGCGTGTCGTCCGTCGTGAAGACCAGGCGCGGCTCTGCCTTGCCGTCCTCGACCGGATCGGCGGTCAGCATCACGCCGAGGAGCGCGCCGTCACGCAAACGGAACGGTGCGTTCACCTCCGGCCCGGTGGCTCCTCCCGAGTCTTCCGGTGTGCCGTCGTTCGGACACGCGGCGGCAGACAGGACGAGCATCACGAACCAGATCGCTGGAATGCGCAGTCGAGCCCTCACTGGCACGTCATGCACGCCAGATCCCAGGTGGTCACCCATGTCGTGGCGGGGCCTTGCTGGTTCGTGAACGTTCCCGTCGCGTGCGTCGGGCTCACCTTCGGGATCAGTTCCCCGTTGGTGAAGACGATGAGCTGCGGGAACAGGAAGCCCGCGTCGGTCACGGTGCCGGTGAAATCCGCGTGCGGTTCCGACACGCCGCATCCGTCCACGTCGTAGGTCCCGGTCACTGATCCGTCTCCCGCGACGACGAAACGGGCCGTGCCCTGGACCGGGATCCGATTGCCGCATGGGCCGCCTGGGCCTTCGGTCGTCACGATGCTGTTCACCGTGCCGTCCCAGACCTCCCCCGTGAAGAACTTGATGCAGTGCTCCGCCTCGGTCCCGTCGAACCCGACGGCGTGAGCGCAGATCTCGATCTCCGAGGGAGCATCCTGCGGAACGTCGTAGTGCGTGAACTTGACGGCGCCGAGCCGTCCGTCGTCACAGGGCTCGGGCGACGAGGTCTCCGAGAGGTTCCCAACCCGCTGGAGTGTCTCTCCGTTCACCGTGATCACGAGCTCTTGGATGCCGAGCGACGTCGGCGGCACGATCGCCATCGCGCGGAGCGCGATCCGCTGCCCGGGATCGACGTGCCCGGGCTCGGGCACGGATCCCATGTCGACCATGAGGGCCTCCCCGAAGTCGGGGACGGTGAACGCATCCGACGCGGTCGTCCCGTCCGAGCCCGTCGCGGTCCAGCGCACGACGGTGCCGGGAAGGTCGCTGCCACCGGGAAGCTCGCAAAGGTCGACCCGGCCCTCCAGCTGAGGGATCCTCGAGGGCCCGGCCGCGGGCAGGGTCGCAACCGTTGTCGGAGAGCCGGCGACGGCCGCCTCGAGCGTCATCGCGGAGCACGTTCCGTTCCAGCGGGTGCTCGCGCCGACCGACCGCATCGGGTCGAAGCGGGCGACCAGCGAGACGATCTCACACGGTCCGGGTTCCGCCGGGGGTGACTCCGGCGTCGGCTCGTACCACCCGCTCGAGCCGGAATCGGGCACGTTCCAATCCTCGTCACCGCTCTGGGCCAGGGCACTCGCCATCCTGGCCTTGCCTGCCTGGGTGCCCTCGCGGGCGATCTCGACGCGCCACGGCAGCCGCACTTCCGCGTCCCCGAGCGTCGCGGCGACCTCGTACCGGCCGGGCGCGAGCCCGGTCTCGGAAACACCCACGGAGAACGCCTCGCCGCCGGGACCAACCGGCACGTCGTGGGTGAATAAGACTTCGCCGTCGTCGATCCCTTGGACGCTCGACCAGGCGATCAACAGCGTCGCGCCCGCAGGGACGTCGTCGCCGAGGACGACGAGCGCGGTGACCTGTGTGTCGTCCGTCGTGAAGATCATGCGCGGCTCTGCCTGGCCGCCCTCGACCGGATCGGCGGTCAGCATCACACCGAGAAGCGCGCCGTCACGCAACCGGAATGGTGCGTTCTCCTCCGGCCCGGTGGGTCGTCCCGGGTCATCCGGCGGAGCGTCGTTCGAACACGCGGCGGCGGACAGGACGAGCATCAGGGCGAGGATCCATGTCCGCATCGGCGACCTTCCCGGGAGGCTACTCGAGGTAGCCGAGGCCGCGGAGGTGCTCCTCCATCTCGTCGGCCTCGGTGTCGGTGACGTTCGATTCGCCGTCGCCGCTCGGCATGCCGGGGATCGCGACGGCCGGAGCAGCCTCGCCGCGTAAGACCTTCGCTTCCGAGCCGACCACCTCGTTCAGCACCCGGCCAGTGTGCTCGATCGTAGCCGGCGCGCCGAGCGCGGCGAGGATCGTCGGAGCCATGTCGATCAGCAGTGGCGGCTGCTCGAACGGCTTCACGTTCGGTCCGGCCGCGACGATGACGCCCTCGATGCGATGGTCGCCGCTGATCCAGTCGGCGTCCTCGAGCGCGGTCTTCGCGTGGGTGAGCGAGTACTGCTCGGCCGGCTCCAACAGGATGTCGGGCGCCGTCTCGGCGTACTTGCCCTTGAAGATCTCCTCGCGCTTGTGGATCGCCTTCACGGGCTTGCGGCCGGTCTTCGGGTCCACGAACGAGCCGAGCGCGTCCATCACCGCATCGCGCACCTTCTCGAAATCGGCCGGGTCGACGATGCCGTCGGGCTCGCGCCCCGCGAGGTTGATCGAGACGCCCTCGCCCGTCGTCCGGATCGTCGTGAATGCCTTCGTCTTGGACCAGTTCACCGACTGCGGCAGGCTCACCTTGCCGTGCAGGCCGAGCACGTCGTAGACCTTGCGCGCGACGTTCCGCACCGGCCCCCACTGCATCGGACCGAAGACCATGTTCGAGGCGCTGTGCTCGAGGAAGCCGAGCTTCTTCAGCAGGTGGTCCATGTGGAGCGTGCGCGTGACCGACTGGAACCCGTGGTCCGAGATGAACAGGATCAGGTCGTCGGGGCGCGTGCGGCTGACGAACGAGCCGATCGCGTCGTCGAGCTGCTTGAAGACGTCGCGCACCTTCGCGCCGATTGCGGTCTGGGAGTTCCGCGCGTAGTCCGGGTGGTCGGGGCCGACGTAGTTCGAGAGCGCGTGCTGCGTGCGGTCGACGCTCACCCAGACCGAGGCCATCAGGTCCCAGTCCGAGTTGTCCATCAGCCACTCGGTCCCACGGATCCGC
>CAZMNP010000128.1:0-12714 GCA_964567675.1 uncultured Actinomycetes bacterium | reverse complement strand
AACCCGGCAAGGTCGTCTGAAGAACCCGCTAGCCTGAGCCCGCGATGGCCGACGTGGAGGCCGCACGGCGCGCTCTTATCGAAGCCCTCGGGCCGGACGAGGTCCTGTCCGATCCGCTCGCCCTCACGCTCTACGCCCGGGACGCCTCGCTCGTCGAAGGGGCGTGCGCTCTCGTCGTGTTCCCGCGTTCGGTGGCGGACATCGCCGCATGTCTGCGGATCGCCGCCGAGCACGGACTGCCCGTGGTGCCTCGCGGCTCGGGCACCGGCCTGGCGGGAGGCGCGACGCCGATCGGCGATGCACTCGTCGTCGTGACGTCGAAGATGACCCGGATCCTCGAGATCCGGCCGCAGGACCGACTGGCGTGGGTCGAGCCCGGACTGCCGAACCTCGACCTGGCGAACGCCCTTCGGCCGCACGGGTTCACGTTCGCGCCAGACCCCTCGTCGCAGCAGACGTCCTCGATCGGGGGCAACGTGAGCACGAACGCGGGCGGACCCCACTGCCTCGCCTACGGCGTCACGTCGAACCACATCCTCGCGCTCGACGTCGTGCTCGCCGACGGGTCGGTCGAGCGCCTGGGCTCGGAATCGCCCGAAGCCGCCGGCTACGACCTCCGCGCCGTCCTGATCGGCAGCGAGGGAACGCTTGGGATCGTCGGCAGTGTGTGCGTTCGGCTTACGCCGCTGCCGTCCGACGTCCGGACGATGCTGCTCGACTTCGATGCCGTCGCGGACTGCGCCGCAACGGTTTCGCACGTCATCGCGAGTGGCGTCGTGCCGGCCGCGATGGAGATGATGGACCACGGCATCGTCGTCGCCGCCGAGCGCTTCGCGCACGCCGGGTACCCGACGGACGCCGCGGCGATCCTCATCGTCGAGGTCGACGGCACGCCGGGAGCGGTCGAGGCGCAGAGCCGGGTGGTCGAGACCGCCGCCGGGACGAACCGCGTTCGGCAGATCCGTGTCGCCGCCGACGAGGCCGAGCGTGCACTGATCTGGAAGGGACGCAAGTCGGCGTTCGGCGCGGTGGCGCAGATCGCGCCGCACTACCACCTGCACGACTGCGTCGTGCCGCGCTCCAAGCTCGTCGAGGTCCTGGACGGCGTGTACGAGATCGCGGCTCGCCATGACCTGATCGTCACGAACGTGTTCCACGCCGGGGACGGCAACCTGCATCCGCTGTTGTCGTTCGATCGCAGCGTGCCGGGAACGCTCGAGCGCGTGCTGCGCGCGAGCGACGAGATCGTGCGGCTCTGTGTCGACGCGGGCGGGGCGCTGTCCGGAGAGCACGGCATCGGCCTCGAGAAGCGCGACTTCATGCCGCTCGTGTTCACCGCGGAGGATCTGTCGGCACAGGCGTGCCTCCGTTCGGCGTTCGACCCGGACGGCCGGATGAACCCCTTCAAGGTCCTTCCCGATGGCGCGCGCTGCGGCGACTTCGCGATGGCGCGCGGCTCGGTCGCGGCCGAGGCCTCCGCGGAACTCCCGGAGGGCGCATGGATCTGATCCATCCACAGTCCAAGGCGGAGGTCGTCGATGCGGTCCGTCGCGCGAACGCCGACCGGCGACGACTGCTGGTCGTCGGCGGCCGGCGCCACCTCGACAAAGGGAACCCCGCGGAGTTCGACGCCGAGCTGTGGACGACGCAACTCGACCGGCTGATCGCCTACGAGCCCGCCGAGATGATCGTCGTCGCCGAAGCAGGGATGCGCACGGGCGAGCTCGGCCGGATCCTCGCGGCGGGCGGGCAGGAGTGGCCGGCCGACGCGCCCGAGGACGCCACGATCGGCGGCGCCCTCGCGGCCGGGGCGTCAAGTGCCCGGCGGCTGAAGGTCGGCGCACTCCGCGACACCGTGCTCGAAGCTGAGGTCGTGACGGGCGACGGACGCTTCATCCGGAGCGGCGCGCGCACCGTCAAGAACGTGACCGGCTACGACCTGCACAAACTCGTCGTCGGTTCGCTCGGGACGCTCGGGGTGATCGTCCAGGTCGCGCTGAAGGTTCGGCCGTTGCCCGAAACGAGACGGACCCTCCGCTTCGCGAGCGGCCCCGGGATCGCCGAAGCGATCCTCGCGGCGGTGCCGGCGGCCGCCGCCGTGATCTCGACCCCCGACGGCATCGAGCTCCGGCTCGAAGGGTGGTCCGCCGAGGTCGATGAGCAAGCTCTCTTGGCGTCCGCGATCGCAGCGCCGATCGATGCCATCGTCGACGCGAGGTTCCCCGGGTTGCGGCCATGGGACGAGCGGCCGGTGGTGGCCGAGGTCGCGGTTCCGCCGTCGCGGATCGCCGAGGTGGTCCCCGCCGATGCATGGGGAGCGCTGACGGGCGTCGGCATCGCGTGGTGCGGCCTCGACTCGCCCGACGGCGAGCTCACGGCCCTCCGGGAACGCGCGCACGCGGTGGGCGGCATCGCGCCGGTGGTCCGCGGTCCCGGCGGGCTCGGCGACCCCCCGGTCCCGGCGTCCGAGGTCCAACGCCGGCTGAAGACCGCGTTCGATCCGAACGCCGTGCTCGCGCCCGGCCGAGGCTGGGGCGGGGCGTGAGAGCATCGCGGACGTGCTGACCGATCGGCCCGCCGGCGACCCCGATCGTCCGCTGGGCGCCGCCCTGCCCGATGGCGCCCGATTCACCGGTGCGCTGCCGGGCGCCGAACCGAACTGGCCGTTCCCGGACGCCGCGCCGACCGCGGCGGACATCTCGACCTGCGTCGCGTGCGGCTTGTGCCTCCCCCACTGCCCGACCTATCGCCTCACGGGTGAGGAGTCGGCGTCACCGCGTGGACGGATCGCGGCGATGCGCGCGGTGGACGAGGGAACCGCGGACGTCGATCGGACCTTCTCGCGCTTCATGGATCTGTGCCTCGCATGCCGCGCGTGCGAGGACGTCTGCCCCTCCCACGCGCCCTTCGGCCGGATGATGGAGCACGCCCGGGTTCAGATCGAGCCGCTGCGGTCGCGAAGAGCGCGGGTCCTTCGGTGGCTCGGGCTCGACGTGGTGCTGCCGCGCAAGAAGCTGCTGTGGCTCGCGGCCGCGCTCCAGCCGCTCGGTCTCGCGTTCATGCCGAGACGCGTTCGAGCGCTGGTGCCGCCACGTTCTGAGCTGTTCCGCCGGTTGCCGCGGTCGACCGCGGCGCAAGGCGAGACGAAAGGCACGGCCGCGCTGCTCTCCGGCTGCGTCCAGGACCGGTGGTTCCGCGGTGTCAACCGAGCGACGATCCGCGTCCTCGCCCGGAACGGGTGGCGCGTCGTCGTCCCTCGGCAGCAGGTGTGCTGCGGCGCGCTCGCGGCGCACTACGGACATCTCGACGTCGCGCGCCGGCTCGCGGAGCGGACCCTCCGTGCGTTCACCGACGCCGACCTCGTGGTCGTGAACGCCGCCGGATGCGGAGCGCACCTGATGGAGATCGGCGATCTGCTCGGCACCGACGAGGCGCACGCGTTCTCCGCGAAGGTTCGCGACGTGATGGCGCTCCTCCACGAGCACGGCGTCGATGCTCCGACGCACGGCGCGGGGCTCGAGCAGGTCGCGTACCACGACGCCTGTCACGCGCTCCGCGCACAGAAGATCAAGGAGCAGCCGCGCGCCGTCCTCCGGACGATCCCCGGCGTCGAGGTCGTCGACCCGCCGAACGGGGACGTCTGCTGCGGCGCCGCGGGCCTCTACAACGTGCTCGAGCCGGCGATGTCGTCCGAGCTCCGCAGGCGAAAGGCCGAGGCGCTCGCATCGACCGGTGCGCGCGTCGTGGCGAGCGCGAATCCCGGCTGCACGATGCAGATCGCGGCCGGGCTTCGCGAGCTCGACACCGCAGCCGAGGTCGTTCATCCGGTCGAGCTGCTCGACCGGGCGTACCGCGCCAAGGCGCCGAACCCCGAGCGCTAGACCCCGAGCGCCGAGCGCAGCGCCGCCGAGTCCTCGGCGACGAACACGATGCGCGAGCCCGACGCGACGTAGCACGCTGCGAGGTTCACGCCCGCGTCGGCGACCTTGCCCGCCATCTCGCCGAGGCTCCCGGGCTTGTCCTCACCCGACAGGTCCACGACGACGGCGTCGCGCTGCGACTCGACCGAGTACCCAGCGCCCTCGAGCGCGGAGCGCGCGGCTCCGGCGTCGTCGACGAGGACGTGGATGTGACCGGTTCCACCGCCGCCGAGACCGGCAAGCCCCTGGATGTTCACGCCCGCGCCGCCGAGCGCCTTCGCCGCGCCGGCGAGCCCGCCCGGCTCGTCGCTGACCGAGATCGAAAGATCCGTCGCCATGGCCTGTCTCCCTTCGGTCGCCGGCCGTCGATGGCCGTCGTTGGGCCGTCCTATCCCGACGGGCTCGAGGCGTCAAGCCGATAGCATCCGGCCGTGCGCGTGGCGGATCGCTGGTTCGAGCACGAGGTCGTCGACGACGGCCTCATCCGGATCACCGAACCGCACGTCGACCCCTTCCTGCGCGCGAACCTGTTCTTGGTCCGCGGGCGCGAGCGCGACGCGCTGATCGACTCCGGGCTCGGCATCGTTCCGCTCCGCGACGAGCTCACCGAGCTCTTCGAGCAGCCGGTCGTCGCGGTCGCGACGCACCGCCATTTCGATCACACCGGCGGCTTGTACGAGTTCGACGAGGTGGCCGTCCATCGCGCCGACGCCGAGGCCGTCGCGAACGCCGTGGGATTCGCGAGCCTGCGGACCGAGGACTACGAGGGACACGAGGTCTCCGGCTACGACCTGCCTGCCTCCCTCCTGTCGGCATCGCCACGCGAAGGCTTCGACGTGGCCGAGTACGAGGTCCGGCCGGCCCCGCCGACGCGGATCCTCGAGGAGGGCGACGTCATCGACCTCGGCGACCGGCGGCTCGCGGTGCTCCACCTCCCCGGTCACTCGCCCGGTGAGATCGGGCTGTGGGAGGAGGAGACAAGCACGCTCTTCTCGGGCGACTGCGTCTACGAGAGCGGCATCCTGCTCGACGAGCTCGAGGGCTCGAACATCGAGGAATACGTCGTCAGCATGCGACGACTGCGCGACGTGCCGGCAAAGGTCGTGCACGGCGGCCACGACGACTCGTTCGGACGCGAGCGCCTGCTCGAGCTGATCGACGCGTACCTGGCGAAGCGCGCGCCCTAGCCCTACAGGTGCGAGCGCAGTCCCCAGAGCTCGGGGAAGAACCGCTTCTCGAGCGTGGAGCGCAGGTACTCGACTCCGGACGAACCACCGGTCCCCGTCTTCGCGCCGATCTCGCGTTCGACCATCAACACGTGGTGGTACCGCCACTGGGCGATGGCCTCGTCGTGGTCCAGGAGCCCCTCGGCGATCGCGAACAATGCGGCGTGCTTCGGATCTCGCGCCATGGTCAACAGGCTCGTCGTTCGAGCGTCCTCGTCGTCCTCGGGCATCGGCAGGCCGTTGGCCTCGAGCAGCGAGACGAACCCGTCCCAGACCGTCGGTTCCTCGAGACGGCGCGCGAGGCGCTCGAGCTCCTCCGGCGTCCCGGCGAGGTCGCGAAGGTACTGCCGTTCCTTCAAGCCGGTGAGGAACTCGAGCTCACGGAACTGCGCGGATTGGAACCCGGACGCCGGAGACAGGAGCGAGCGGAACTCGAGGAAGTCCTGCGGCGACATCGTTTGGAGCACCTCGATGTGCTCGATGAGCACGCGTTCGATCGCGTGAACGCGAATGAGGTAATGGCGTGCGCGCACCGCGTCTCCCGCGATCATGCGATCACGGATCGTCTCGAGCTCGAAGATCGCCTGCTTGAACCAGAGCTCATACGCCTGGTGCACGGTGATGAACAGGAGCTCGTCGTGCACCGGGGGATCCGAGCGCAGACGTTGGAGCTCGAGGAGCTCCGGAACCGCGAGGTACCCGCCGTACGTGAGGAGGCCTTCGTCCGCCGGCTCGGTGAGCCGGCCCATCCGCCGGACCGAGGCGGGACGTTCCTCCGGCTCGTCCACGCGCGGCATCCTAGTCCGCGAGCACGAGCGCCAGCTCCTCGAGACTTTCCAGGTTGTGACCCGGCAGGAAGACGTCGATCGACGGGAGGGCCGCGGCCATCCCTCTCGCGAGGGGCTCGTAGCGCGGGCTCCCCTTCAGCGGGTTCACCCACACGAGCCGGTGCACGAGCCGGCGCAGCCTCGCCATCTGGTCGCGCAGCAGATCCGGGTCGCCGCGTTCGAGTCCATCCGAGCAGAGCACCGCGACCGAACCGCGCAGGGCCGTGCGCTGGCTCCACTCGTCGAGCAGCGATTTCAGCGAGGCGCCGATCCGCGTTCCGCCCTCCCAGTCTTCGACGAGCTTGCCGACCTCGTGCATCGCGCGGTCCGGGTCCTTCGTGCGGAGCGTGCGCGTCACGCGCGTGAGCCGCGTTCCGAAGCAGAAGACCTCCACCCGCCGGCCGGCCGCCATCGCGGCGAACGCGAACTGCATGAGTGCCCGCGCGTACGGCGTCATCGAACCGCTCACATCGAGGATCAGCACCAGCGGACGGGCGCGACTCCTCCGGGCGCGCCAGGCGCGATGGAACGGCTCTCCTTGGGTCCGGAGCGATCGGCGGAGCGTGCGCTTCACGTCGAAGCGCGAGCCGGTCGCGGCGGGACGCAGGCGGCGCGTTCGGCGCGTCGGGACCCGAACCGCCAACCGCCGGATCATGAGGGCGACGCGACGCCGTTCCTCCTCGGTGAGGTCGGCGAACGACTTCTCGCGCAGCACCTCGACCGCGCTCGCGACGATGCGGATCGCGGCCTCGCCTTCAGCGTCATCGCCCTCGTCGAGCCGGTACCACTCCTTCGCGACGATGCGGTCCTCCTCGACGACCAGGCCCTCCACCTCTTCGTGCGACCCGGCCTCGACCTCCGACGGCGGCACCGCCAGGTCGAGCTCGACCCGGATCCCCTCGCGGAACCACTCGTCGAACGCGGCGTCGAACACCTCCACGTCGTCGGGGCGCGAGATGAGCGAGGAGCGCGCGGCCCAGTAGAGGTCGGTCCGGTCGAGTGCGCCGAGCGCAGCAGCCCCTCGGCAGAAAGTAACGATGCGTCCGGTCCCGACCGGCAGGCCGCGCCTGCGGAGCTCGCGGCCGAACCCGATCAGCCGCTGGAGCGCCTCGGCCTCGGGTGTCGCACCCATCGACCAAGGATCACGCGTCGTCGGCATCGCCGACGACCTCGGCCATGTGCGCCGCGACGATCTGTTGGTCGTCGTGATCCTTCAGCACGGCGCCGAGCGTTGCCGCAGCCGTTTCCTCGTCCAGCTTCTCGACGCCGAGGAACGCGACCGCGTTCGCCCAGTCGATCGTCTCGGCCACGCCGGGGCGCTTCGCGATGTCGAACCCGCGGAGGCGGTTGACCGCCGTGGCGACGTCGCGCGCGAGTGCCTCGGGCACCTCGGGCGCGCGTGCGCGGATGATCTCGATCTCGCGGTCGAGCGCGGGGTGATCGATCCAGTGATAGAGGCACCGCCGCTTCAGCGCGTCGTGGAGCTCGCGCGTGCGGTTCGAGGTCACGACGACGACGGGCGGCTCCTCGGCGGCGATCCCGCCGATCTCGGGGATCGTGACGGCGAACTCGGAGAGGATCTCGAGCAGGAACGCCTCGAACTCGTCGTCGGCGCGGTCGAGCTCGTCGACGAGGAGCACGGCCTTCGATCCCGCACGGATCGCGGCGAGGAGCGGGCGTTCGACGAGGAACTCCGGGCCGAACAGGTCCTGGACGTGCGTCTCGGCCGTCGCGTCCTGCATGGCGCGCACGGCGATCAGCTGCTTCGAGTAGTTCCACTCGTAGAGCGCCTGCGAGGCGTCGATCCCCTCGTAGCACTGCAGGCGGATCAGGTCCCGGCCAAGGAGCGAGGCGAGGACCTTCGCGACCTCGGTCTTGCCGACGCCGGCCTCACCCTCGAGCAGCAGCGGCTTGTCGAGCGAGACCGCGAGGTAGATCGCCGTCGCCAGCCCCCGGTCCGCGAGGTAGCGCTCGCCGGCGAGACCGCGCTCGAGGTCCTCGATCGAGTCGAACGGAAGCTTTCTCATCGTGCAGGTCAGGGTACCCGGAGCGGCGTCAGGCCGGGTCCGCACCCGGGACGATCGTCGGCGGCATCGGGGTGCGGATGCCTTCGGCGTCGAGCCGTCGTGAGATGCGCTCGCGCAAGGCGCGCTCCACGTCCCATCGCTTCGACGGGCGGGTGTCGGCGACGACCCGGACTATCACCGCGTAGTCGGACATCCGTTCCACGCCGAGGACGCTCGGCCCCTCGCGGATCCAGTCCTGGAGCGTTTCATCCAGACGGAGCTCCTCGAAGAACTCCTCCAGGATGCCGCGGACACGGTCCACGTCCTCGCCGTACGCGAGCCGCACGTCGACGATCGCCCGGGCCCAACCTCGCGACCGGTTGCTGACGAGCTGGATGTTCCCATTCGGCACGAGGTGCAGGGATCCGTCGAAGTCCCGCAGCGTCGTCACCCGCAGGGTGAGCGACTCGACCTTGCCGGTGACCGGGGTGGCCGTCGTGTGCAGCTGGACCACGTCGCCCACCCCGAACTGGTTCTCGAGCAGGATGAAGAACCCCGACAGCGTGTCCCGGACGATCGACTGCGCACCGAACCCGAGCGCCACCCCCACGATCCCCGCGCTCGCGAAGAACGGACCCAACGGCACGTCGAGCTTCCCCAGCACGAGCAACAGGCTCACGATCCAGATCACGACGAGGCCGGCCGCAGACAGCGCCCCCGTCAGGGTCGCGATCCTCTGGAGGTTCAGCTCCTGAGTGAGACTCGGGCTCCCCTCCAGCTTGTGCCGGAACCGCCGCACGAACAGCTGCAGCACAACCGTGAGCAGCACCGCCACGCCCACCGTGACGAAGACCGCAAGCCCCCACTCCTCGAACCAGTTCTCGAAGAACCCCTGAGCCAGCACGGCGTCATCTAGGCAGACGAGAGCAGAAGCGTCAAAGACGCCGTCTCGCCGGTGTGCGGAAAGGGGCCCGGGGCCTCGCGAAGCGCCGTCATCTCTGATGCAAGCGGCGCGAGGTACCGGGCCCCTCTCGCGTCAGCGACTCATCGCCTCTTCGAGCGCTCTGCGAACGAGCACCTTCACGAGTTCCTGGCGGTACTCGGCGCTTGCGAAGGCGTCCGAGGGCGGGCGGGTGCCTTCGGCGGCGCGTGCCGCGGCGGTGGCGGGATCCGCGCCGCCGGACAGCTCCTCCTCGACGCCGGTCGCGCGGATCGGGCGGTCGGCCATGTTCGTAAGCGCGACCGCCGGTCCCGTTCCGTTCGCGGCGAGGGCGGCGACGCCGACGAGCGCCCAGTCCTGGGCGCGCCGGTGGAACTTCACGTAGCTCCAGCCGCGTCCGGCGGTCTTCGGGACGCGGATCTCGCTCAGGACCTCGTTCGACCGAAGGTCGGGCTCGAACAGGCCTCGGAAGAAGTCGGCCGCGCCGACCACACGCGTCTCGCCGTTCGGGCCGCGGACGACGAGCTCCGCGCCGAGGGCGAGCAGGACGGTCGGGATGTCGCCGGCGGGGTCCGCGTGCGCGACCGAGCCGCCGATCGTCCCGACGTGGCGAACCTGTGGATCGCCGATCTTGCTCGCGGTGAACGGAAGGATCGGGCACAGCTGCTGTAGCTCCTCGCTTGTCGCGACGTCGTGATGCCGCGTCAGCGCTCCGATGGCGATGTGACCGTCCTCCTCCTTGATGGACTTCAGGTCCTGGATCCGGGAGATGTCGACGAGCATCGCGGGACGCGCGAGCCGCAGCCGCATGAGCGGGAGCAACGAGTGACCGCCCGCGAGGATCTTCGCGTCCGGGTTGTCCGTCAGGACCTTGATCGCGTCGTCGACTGAATCGACCCGTTGGTACTCGAAGGGTGCCGGGATCATGCCGCACCTCCTTCGCCGGCTCCGGTTGCGTCCACG
This sequence comes from uncultured Actinomycetes bacterium, assembly GCA_964567675.1. Classification (GTDB taxonomy): domain Bacteria; phylum Actinomycetota; class UBA4738; order UBA4738; family HRBIN12; genus CALGFI01. The sequence continues at coordinate 2,832 of CAZMNP010000128.1, read as the reverse complement.
GTCCCGCTCACCGGCGCCTTCGCCGGCGGACCGCCCTTCGAGCCGTGGATCGCCCTCCAGACGCGCTCCGGCGACACGGGCTTCTCGAGATGCGTCACGCCCAGATGCGCGATCGCGTCGATCACGGCGTTCACCACGGCGGGCGGAGAGGCGATCGTGCCGGCCTCGCCGATCCCCTTCACGCCGAGGGGGTTCGTGGTCGACGGCGTCTCGGTCCGGTCGACCACGAACGAGGGCATCTCGGTCGCCGACGGCACGAGGTACTGCGTCATCGAGCTCGTCATGAGGTTGCCCTGGTCGTCGTAGATCGCCTCCTCGTACAGCGCCTCGGCGATCCCCTGGGCCACCCCGCCGTGAACCTGTCCCTCGACGATCATCGGGTTGATGACGGTTCCGCAGTCATCGACGGCGACGTACTTCAGGATGTCCGTCTTCCCGGTCTCGGTGTCAACCTCGACGACGCACAGGTGCGTGCCACCCGGCCAGGTGAAGTTCGGCGGGTCCCAGACCGCCGTCGCCTCGAGGTTCGGTTCCATCCCGGAGGGAAGGCTGTGCGCGTGCCACGCCGAGACCGCGAGGTCGGCGATCGTCCGCGCCTTGTCCGGCGCGCCTTTCACGCTGAAGGTCCCGCCGTCGAAATCGAGGTCGTCCTCGGACGCCTCGAGCTCGTGCGCGGCGAGGGTCCGGGCCTTGTCCTTGATCTTCTCGAGCGCGAAGTGCAGCGCCGTGGCGCCGACGGAGACGCTCCGGCTCCCGTACGTGTCCATGCCGAGCGGCGCCACGGACGTGTCGCCGTGGAGCACCTCGACGTCGTCGGGCGTGATCCCGAGCGTGTCGGCCGCGATCTGCGCCCACGTGGTCACGTGACTCTGCCCGTGCGGCGATGTGCCGATCTTCAGGACCGCCTTGCCGTCGGGCAGGCACTGCACCGTGCAGGCGTCCCATCCGCCGGCGGCGTACCGCAGCGCCCCGAGGATGTTGGACGGCGCGAGGCCGCACATCTCGATGTAACTCGACAGGCCGATCCCGAGCTGCTTCAGGTCGCCCTGCTCGCGCCGGCGCAACTGCTCCTTGCGCAGGTCGTGGTACCCGGCGATCTCCAGCGCCTTGTCGAAGGTCTCCTCGTAGGCGCCCGAGTCGACGTTCAGCCCGCTGATCGCCGTCCGGGCCTCGAGGAACTTCGGCACGAACGAGATGCGGCGCACCTCGGCGGGATCCTTTCCGACCTTGCGGGCGAGCGCATCGACGGCGCGCTCGAGCACGTACGTCGCCTCGGGCCGGCCGGCGCCACGATAGGCATCCGTCGGCGTCGCGTTCGTGACGATGCCGGTGAACTCGTACCAGTAGGCCTGCATGTCGTACGGGCCCATGTAGACCCAGCCCCCGAGCTCGGGGATCCCCGGCGTGAGCAGCTGGTAGTACGCGCCCATGTCGGCGAGCTCCTTCACGCGGATCCCGATGATCTTCCCCTCGTTCGTCGCGGCGAGCTCGACGTCGTGGATCACGCCGCGCCCGTGGATCGTGGCGAGGTAGTTCTCCGAGCGCGTCTCGACCCACTTCACCGCGCGCTTCAGCCGGCGGGCGAGCACGAGCACGAGCGCCTCTTCCGCGTAGACGTTCAGCTTCGAGCCGAATCCACCGCCGACGTCCGGCGCGATCACGCGCAGCTTGGACTCGGGGATGTTGCACGTTCCGCCGAGCGTCACGCGCGCGATGTGCGGGATCTGCGTCGCGCTGATCAGCGTGAACTCACCCATCGCCGGGACCGGCTGCGCGAGGCAGGCCCGCGTCTCGATCGCGTTCGGGATGAGCCGAGGGCCGACGTAGCGCTCCTTCACGACGACGTCGGCGGTGTCGAACACGGACTGGTCGCCGCCACCGCCGTGACTCCAGTGGACGACGACGTTCGTGCCGAGGTCCTCGTGGATCACGACGCCGTCCTTCGCCGCCTCCTCGAGGTCGGTCACGGCATCGAGCGGTGACCAGTCGACCTCGACGAGCTCGGCGGCGTCCTCGGCCTGCGCGCGGGTCTCGGCCAACACGACGGCGACGCCGTCGCCCTGGAACCGCGCCTTGTCCTTCGTGAGCGGCCAGTGGACCGGGACCTTGATGTCCTCGGTGATGGGCCACACGAACGGCAGCGGTCCTCCCCACTCGTCCTCGAGGTCGGCCGCAGTGAAGATGGCGACGACGCCGGGCATCGCGGCCGCCTTCGACGTGTCGATCCCGTCGATCTTCGCGTGCGCGAACGGGCTCCGAACGACCGCCATCCACACCATGCCGGGCGCGGTCAAGTTCTCCGTGAAACGCGCCTGCCCGGTCAGCAGCTCGGGATCTTCCTTGCGAAGGATCGACCGTCCGACGTACTTCTCCGTGATCGCCATCTCGGCCCCCTAGACCTTCGCGCCGCTCGTCGAGGCGGCGTCGAGGATGGACTTCACGATGTTGTGGTAGCCGGTGCAGCGGCAGAGGTTGCCCTCCAGCGCCTCGCGCACCTGCTCCTCGGTCGGCGCCGGGTTCTCCTCCAGGTAGCTGGCCGCGGCCATGATCATCCCTGGCGTGCAGAACCCGCACTGCAACCCGTGGTTGCGATGGAACGCCTCCTGAAGCGGATGCAGCTGGCCGTCGGTCGCCAGGCCTTCGATCGTCGTGACCTCGCGGCCATCGGCCTGCGCGGCGAGCATCGTGCACGACTTCACGGACTCGCCCTCGACGAGCACGGTGCACGCCCCGCAGGAGGAGGTGTCACACCCGACGTTGGTCCCGGTGAGCCCGAGGGTCTCCCGGAGGAAGTAGACGAGGAGCGTGCGCGGCTCGACCTCCGCTTCGCGC